>CAMATX010000129.1 GCA_945861345.1 Comamonas sp. lk | reverse complement strand
TCCAAGGCGCAAAACTTGGTCAATGAGCCTGCGCCCAGGCCCAATTGCAGCGCCCGACGCATGGGCGCGGTGGCCGGATCGACCAGCAGCAGCCAGGCCATCATGCGTTGCACGTACTCGTGCACCAGCACCGTGGGCGCGTCCACGCGCATCGAGCCCTGGATCCAGATGCTGCCCAAATGCAAATGCCGCACCAGCCCTTCTTCGGAGAAATTGACTTCGGGCGGTTCGGTGGCAAGGTTTTTTTTCAAGCGGGGCCTATGGCGAAAAAGTGGATCGGTGGGCAGCGCTGGTTTATAACAGCGCTGCCAATTTGGGCAGCGCTTGCGCGGTGTTGGACTGCAGTGCCGCCTGCAGCTCGGCGAGCGCCAGACCGCGCAGCTGCGCTAGCACCTGGCCGATGCGCGGCAACTGCGTCGGGCTGTTGCGTCCCTGGTGCTGACCTTGCCCACGGACCTGCGCAGTGACGTACAGCCACTGGGGCGGGATATCGGGCGCATCGGTCTCTAGCACCAAGGCCTCCAGGGGCAAGCCACTGGCAAGGCGGCGCAGCTGCAAGGCCTGCGGGAAACTCAGCGCCCCGCCAAAGCCCAGCTTGAGCCCCAGCGCGGCAAAGGCTTGCGCCTGCGCCGCGCTGCCATTAAAGGCGTGGGCGATGCCAAGCCACGGCTGCCCGCCCTGCTCGGCGCGCAAGTATTTGAGCAACCGGTCCGCACTGCGGCGCACATGCAGCAGCACCGGCAAGTCGTGCTGACGTGCCAGCCTGAGCTGGGCTTGGTAAAAAAACTCTTGTTTAGCGCACATCTCTGGCGTGCACAGTGCGGGCACGAAAAAGTCCAGGCCGATTTCTCCCACCGCCACCAAGCGCGGGTCGCTGCGCCGCGCCGCCAGTTCGGCGTCCAGTGCATTTAAGTCAGCTTCCTGCGCCTGCGGCACATACAGCGGGTGAATGCCTAGTGCATAGGCGTCGCGCTGCTCGTGCGCAAGCAGGCGTACCGCGTCCCAGTTGGCGCGCTCTACCGCGGGGATGACACACAGACCAACACCAGCAGCGCGCGCCAGGGCACGGTCGGGGGCGCGGTCCGCGTCAAATTCGGCGGCGTCCAGGTGCGCGTGGCTGTCTATCCACATGCCGCTGCGCCTTTGCCTCGCTTGACCCGCGCTTTACGCTGACGCGCTGTGCAACACGCCGCCGTCCAGACGCAGAACGCGCCTGCATTTGGCGGCCAGGCTGCCGTCATGGCTGACCAGGACGAAGGCCGTGCCCTGATCGCGTGCCAGTTGCAGCATCAGCGCAAACACGCCGTCGGCGGTGCTGCGGTCCAGGTTGCCGGTGGGCTCGTCGGCCAGCACGCAGTCGGGCTGGGTGACCAGCGCGCGGGCAATCGCCACCCGCTGGCGCTCGCCACCCGAGAGTTCGGCCGGTCGGTGTTCGGCGCGCGCGCGCAGGCCCACTTTGTCCAGCATCGCCACGGCGGCAGCGCGGGCCTGCGCCGGGTCGCTGCGGCGCAAAGTCAGCGGCATGGCCACGTTGTCCAGCGCGCTGAACTCGGGCAAGAGGTGGTGGAACTGGTACACAAAGCCCAAATGCCGGTTGCGCAAGCGCCCCTGGGCCGCGGCGTCTAACTGGGCCAGCGGTTGCCCGCACAAAACCACCTCGCCGGTGCTGGGCGTGTCCAGCCCGCCAAGCAAATGCAAAAGCGTGCTTTTGCCCGAGCCCGAGGAGCCCACAATGGCCACCGTCTCGCCCCGGTGCACCTGCAGGTTGACGCCGCGCAGCACGGTCACATCCAAGCGGCCTTCGTTGAAACGCTTGCCCAAATCGGTGCAACTAAGCAGGACCTCGGAGGCCATTTGCAGCACCTCACTCATAGCGCAAAGCCTCCGCCGGTTTGACTTGCGAGGCACGCCAACTGGGGTAAATCGTGGCGGCAAAGGCCAGCACCAGGCTGATAAGCGCAATGGGCACGATATCGGCCGACTGCGGGTCGCTGGGCATGCGGCTGATCAGGTAAATATCCTGAGGCAAAAAGCGCGCCCCCAAGGCCTGCTCAATGGCCGGGACGATGACGTCAATATTGAAGGCCACACCCAAGCCCAGCAGCAGGCCGCTGAGCGTCCCGATCACGCCCACCATGGCGCCTTGCACCACAAAAATGCCCATGATGCTCGCCGGGCTGGCGCCCAGGGTGCGCAAGATGGCGATGTCGGCGCGCTTGTCGGTCACCGTCATGACCAAAGTGCTGACCAAATTAAATGCGGCGACGGCCACGATCAGCGTGAGGATGATGAACATCATGCGTTTTTCTACCTGCACGGCGGCAAACCAGCTGCGGTTTTGCTGCGACCAGTCACGCACCGCCACCTCCGCGCCCAAATCGGCGCGCAAGGCCTGCGCAACAAATGGCGCCTGGTGCAAATCGCGCAGCTTCAGGCGCACACCGCTGGGGCCTTCCAGCCGGAAAATGCGCGCTGCGTCATCCAGATGCACCAGCGCCAGGGTCGAGTCGTACTCAAAATGCCCGGAATCGAAAGTGCCCAGCACCTCCATTTGCTTGAGGCGCGGCACCACGCCGGCCGGTGTGAGCTGGCCGCTGGGCGCGATCAACGTGACTGGATCGCCCACGCGCACGCCCAAGGCGCGCGCCAGCTCAGCGCCCAGCACCACGCCAAAGCGGCCCGGGCGCAGCTGCTGCAAGGCGGCGCGCTGCTCGGGGCGGGCCAGGTCGGTGACCTCGGGCTCGAGCACCGGGTCGATGCCGCGCACCAGCACGCCATGCATTTCGTCGCCGCGCGCCAGCAAGGCCTGCGCGGCAATAAAAGGCGCGGCACCGACCACCTGCGGATTGCGCCGCGCTTGCAAGAGCGTTTGCGCCGCGTCGGGCAAGGCCGCGCCGTTGGCGGCATAAATTTCGACGTGCGAGACCACGCTGAGCATGCGGTCGCGCACCTCGCGCTGAAAGCCGTTCATCACGCTCAGCACAATGATCAGCGCCGCCACCCCCAGCGCAATGCCCAGCATGGAGACGCCCGAAATAAAGGAGATAAAGCCATTGCGCCGCGTGC
>CAMATX010000128.1 GCA_945861345.1 Comamonas sp. lk | reverse complement strand
TTGGGCAACTCCAGCCTTACCGCCATGCTCGGCGGTATGTTTGTCGGAATGACCTGGGGCATGGTGGTGAGCGTGGCCTTGTACCGCGCTTTTTTCGCCTGGCGTTTGCGCGCACAACCCTGGGAGTAGGGCATGGACAGTTTGGATTTACGGGTGCTCGGTGATGCACTCGATTGGCACCGCACGGGCCATGCGGTCACGCTGGTCACCGTGGTGCAAACCTGGGGCAGTGCCCCGCGCCCGCCCGGCGCGCTGCTAGCGGTGCGGGACGACGGTCGCGTCAGCGGTTCGGTTTCGGGCGGCTGCGTGGAAGAAGACCTCATTGCCCGCACCAAAGCCGCCTTTGGCGCGCTGGCCGCTTCCACCGTGCCCAGTGGGGCCAAAGCGGCCCTGCCCAGCGAAATCGTCTATGGCGTCAGCAAAGAAGAAGCGGCGCGCTTTGGCCTGCCTTGCGGCGGCACCTTGCTCTTGGTACACGAGCCCCTGGTGGACAGCGCCTGGATTGCCGACTTGCTAGACCGCACCGCGCGCCACCAGCTGGTCACCCGCAGCCTGAACATGGCCACTGGCCTGGTCACTTTGTCGGGCGCGCAGCGCGGCCAAGCCTTGGTCTACGGCAGCGCAGTGTTGCAGACGGTATTCGGCCCCAAATGGCGCTTGCTGCTGATCGGCGCAGGCCAGTTGTCGCAGGCCGTGGCTCAGATCGCCGGGCTGTTGGACTTTGAAGTACTAGTTTGCGACCCGCGTGAGGAATACAGCGCCGGCCTGGACATGCAAGGCGTGCAACGCCTGATGGGCATGCCCGACGATGTAGTGCGCGAGATGCTGCCCGACGCCCACACCGCCATTGTCGCCCTCACGCACGACCCTAAGCTAGACGACATGGCGCTCTTGGAAGCGCTCAAGTCCGATGCCTTTTATGTAGGCGCGCTCGGTTCTTCGCGCACCCAAGCCACGCGCAAGCAGCGCCTGGCCGAACACTTCGACATGACAGAAGAAGAGTTGGCGCGACTGCATGGCCCGGTGGGCTTGAAGTTAGGGGCCAAGACGCCAGCGGAAATAGCAGTGTCCATCCTGGCCGAAATCGTGCGGGTGAAAAATGCGGAGATGGCCAGCAACAACAGCGCTTCGTCCTGCGCGGTGCCGCCAATACCTGCGGGCTAGTCGGCCCCCGCCATCACCTGGCCCATGCGCACCGGGCCGCCGGCCTGCCAGGCCGGGTTCCAGCCAGGGGCCGCTTCGGGCAGCAACAGCACCACGGTGGAGCCCAGCAAAAAGCGGCCCATTTCCTCGCCTTGGGCTAACTGCACCTGACCGGCCGGGTAGTCATGGCGGCTGATGTGCCCTGTGCGCGGCGGGTTCACCACGCCGTGCCATACCGTGGCCATGCTGCCCACAATCGTTGCGCCCACCAGCACCATCACCATAGGCCCGTGCGCGGTGTCAAACACACAGACTACGCGCTCATTGCGCGCAAACAAGCCGGGTACGCCGCGCGCGGTGGTCGGGTTGACGGAGAACAAATCGCCCGGCACATAGGCCATCTGGCGCAGCGTCCCGGCGCAGGGCATGTGGATGCGGTGGTAGTCGCGCGGGCTCAGGTACAAAGTAGAAAAACTGCCTTGGGCGAATTGTGCTGCCAGCGCGCTGTCCCCGCCGACCAGGGCGGTAGTGCTGTAGCTATGGCCTTTGGCCTGGAATATCTGCCCGTTCTCTATTGCGCCAAACTGGCTGATAGCCCCGTCCACCGGGCACAGCCAGCGCGCGGCTGCCAGCGGCCGCGCATCGGCGCGCAGTGCGCGGGTGAAAAAATCGTTGAAGTGGGCGTAAGCGGCGATGTCCGGCTGCGCGGCCTCCGCCATATCGACTTGGTATTTCTTGACGAACCAGGCAATCAGCCGGGTTGTTGCGCTGCCCCAGCGCCGGGTGGCGACCCAGCCGCCAAAGGCGGTGAGGGCCTGCTTGGGCAGAAGGTATTGCGGCCACACCGCTATGCGCGCCGCCCATCGGTCTGCCATGGCCTCTCCCGGTTGGATAAAAATTATGCCCTGCGCCGCAGATTGTCAGCCCTGCGTAAAGCGGCGCATTATAGTAAGCGACCCCTATGAGCACCGCACGCATCCCCCCCATCCAATGCCTGCTGACTTTCGAGGCCCTGGCCCGCTTGCGCAGCGTCACCCAGGCCTCTGAGGAACTCTGCGTCACGCCCAGCGCCGTCAGCCACCGGGTGCGCCAGTTGGAGCAAATCATAGGCACCAAATTGTTTGGCCGCGCCGATTTTTCGCTGACCACCGAGGGCAGCGAATACCTGGCCCATGTGCGCGAAGGCCTGGCCACCTTGCAAAAGTTCCCCAGCTCCAGCGCCGCGCCGGGCAAACGCAAGCTTCGCCTTGCGCTGACGCCCACGTTTGCGCGCTCTATCGTCATCCCGCGCTTGCGTGAATTTACCGAGGCCTACCCGGAAATCGACCTGACCATGCAGGTCACCATTCCGCTTTTGGACGTGGTGGCCGAGGACGCGGACCTGACCGTGCGCTTTGGCCCTGGGCGATACGCCGATTTGGAATACGTGTGCCTGACCAAAGATGTGGTCACCCCGCTAGCCTCGCCCACTTTTGTGCGCGAGCACGGCCCTTTCGAGACGGCCCAGGACCTGGCGACCCAGCCCCTGCTGCGCAGCCCGTTGGAGCCCTGGCGCACCTGGTTTGCCGCTCACCACTTGGATTGGCCCGAGCCGGTGGACGGCTCGCAGTTCAACGACATCGGCCTGATGTGTGACGGCGCCGCCGCTGGCATGGGCATCGCGCTGGTGCGCCTCAAGCTGGGCGCGCCATGGCTGGAGAACGGCTCGCTGGTGCGCCTGGGCAGCAGTCCGGTGTTCACCGACAACGTACCCAGCCCGCACGCGCACTACCTGTGCTGGCGCACCGGCATCATGGACCGCTGGGAATGCGCGGCTTTTGCCGAGTGGCTCAAGCAGGTGTTGGCTTGATTTCACGGCAGCTTGCAGTTTTCTTCACGGCCTGCGCCAGCGCCCTGCGCTAGAGTGGCAGCCATGAACGCCCCCCTGTCGCCCAGCAC
>CAMATX010000127.1 GCA_945861345.1 Comamonas sp. lk | reverse complement strand
GCGCCTTTTGCGCTGGCAACCGACCGCGCCGTGCGCCTGTGGGCCAGCGAGATTGACCTGGCGGTGCACCGCAATGCGCGCATTTACGTGCTGCCCTGTATCGCCGGCCATGTGGGCGCCGATACAGCCGGCGTGATTTTGGCCGAGCGCCCCGATCTCGATACCCCCGTCACCTTGTTGGTAGACGTGGGCACCAATGCCGAGATCGTGCTGGGCAACAACCAGCGCATGCTCGCTTGTTCCAGCCCGACCGGCCCGGCCTTTGAGGGCGCGCAGATCAGCTGCGGCCAGCGCGCCGCGCCCGGCGCCATCGAGCGTGTGCGCATCGACCCGGCCACCCTGGAGCCGCGCTACAAAGTGATCGGCTGCGACCTGTGGTCCGACGACCCGGGCTTTGCGCAGGCGGTGGCCGGCACGGGTGTGACCGGCGTATGCGGCTCGGGCATCATCGAGGCGCTGGCCGAGCTCTACCTGGCCGGCATCATCCGCCACGAGGGCACTATCGACGGCAACCTGGCCGCCCGCACCCCGCGTGTGCAGGCCGACGGGCGCACCTTCTGCTACGAGCTGGCCCCGGCCACGGCCGAAAAACCGGCTTTGCGCATTCTGCAAAACGATGTGCGCGCCATCCAGTTGGGCAAAGCCGCGCTGTACGCTGGCGTGCGTCTTTTGATGGAGCGCATGGGCGTGGACAAGGTGGACCGCATCCGCCTGGCCGGCGCCTTTGGCAGCCACATCGACGTGAAATACGCCATGGTGCTGGGCATGATTCCGGACTGCGTGCTGAGCAACGTCAGCTCGGCCGGTAACGCGGCAGGCACCGGCGCGCGTATCGCGCTCTTGGACAAAGGCGCGCGCAAGGTCATCGAAGACCTGGTGCGCCGCGTCGAGAAGATCGAGACCGCCGTGGAGCCGCGGTTCCAGGAGTTTTTTGTCGAGGCCATGGCCATTCCACACCTGAGCGACCCGTTTGCGCGTCTGCAAGACCAGGTGCGCCTGCCCGAGCGCCTGGCCGTGGTCACCGAACAAAATGCCCGCAGCCGGCGGGGGGCGCGGCGCGGCTAGGGGCCCTGCGGGGTGTGGGGGCGCTGCGCCGCCCCTGTATCCTTGGGGTTTTCGCGACACTTCAAGATGGCATTGCAGGAGTTTGACTACATCATCGTGGGGGCCGGATCGGCCGGCTGTGTGCTGGCCCATCGCCTGAGCGAGGATGCGCAGGTGCGCGTGCTGCTGCTCGAAGCGGGCGGCAAGGACCACAGCGTCTTCATCCACATGCCCTCGGCGCTGAGCTACCCCATGGCCAACCCGCGCTTCACCTGGATGTACGAGTCCGAGCCCGAGCCCTTTATGAACCAGCGGCGCATCCACTGCCCGCGCGGCAAGGTCATTGGCGGCTCCTCGTCCATCAACGGCATGGTCTACATCCGGGGCCACGCGCTGGACTACGATGGCTGGGCCATGCAAATTGGCATGCAGGAGTGGTCGTACGCGCACTGCCTGCCTTACTTTCGCAAGTCCGAGCAGCGCGCCAAAGGCGGCGACGCCTACCGGGGCGACAGCGGCCCCCTCAAAGTGAGCACCGGCGCGGGGCGCAATCCGCTGTACCAGGCCTTTATTGATGCTGGCAAGCAGGCAGGCTACCCGGTTACCCAGGACATGAACGGCTACCAGCAAGAGGGTTTGGGCCCCATGGACATGACGGTGCACAAAGGCCGGCGCTGGAGCACCGCCATGGCCTACTTGCGCCCTGCGCTCAAGCGCCCCAATCTGACGCTGCAAACCCATGCCCAGGTCACCCGCATCCTGCTTGAAGGCGGCGACGATGCGCTGCGCGCCGTGGGCGTCCAAATGGTGCAGGGCGGCCAGGTGCAGGAGATGCGGGCGCGCCGCGAGGTCATTTTGTGCGGCGGCGCCATCAACTCGCCGCAGCTGCTGCAGCTCTCGGGCATCGGCCACCCCACGGACCTGGAGGCCGCCGGTGTCGATGTGCACTTATCGCTGCGTGGCGTGGGCTACAACCTGCAAGACCACTTAGAAACTTATGTGCAGATGCGCTGCAAGCAGCCCATCACCCTGTACTCGGCGACGAGCCCGTTGGCCAAGCTCAAAATCGGCGCGCAATGGCTGCTGACCGGCAAGGGCTTGGGCGGCACCAACCATTTTGAGTCGGGCGGCTTTATCCGCAGCGAAGCGGGCGTCAAGCACCCGGACTTGCAGTACCACTTTTTGCCCATGGCGGTGCGCTACGACGGCAATGCGCCAGCGACCTGCCACGGATTTCAGGCCCATGTGGGCCCGATGCGCCCGACCAGCCGGGGCTGGGTCAAGATCGTCAGCGCCGACCCGCTGCAGGCGCCGCGCATCTTGTTCAATTACATGGGCACCGAGCAGGACCGCAAAGAGATGCGCGCCGGTGTGCGCCTCACGCGCGAAATCTTCGCCCAGCACGCTTTTGACGACTACCGCGATGAGGAGCTCTCGCCTGGCAGCCAAGTGCAAAGCGACGAAGACATCGACGCGCACATCCGCGACAACGCCGAGACCGCCTACCACCCCTCGGGCAGCTGCCGCATGGGCACCGACTCGATGGCCGTGACCGACCCGCAGGGCCGCGTGCATGGCGTGCAAGGCCTGCGCGTGTGCGACGCCTCGCTCATGCCCATGGTGGTCAGCGGCAACCTCAACGCCCCCACCATCATGATGGCCGAGAAACTGGCTGACGCCATTCGCGGCATCGCGCCGCTGGCGCCTTCAGAGGCGGGGTTTTGGGTGCACCCGCATTGGGAAACCCAGCAGCGCTAAGGCGCTGGGCTAAAATTACTGCTTTCGAGGAGCGTTGCAGTTCATCTTGGTGAACGAGGCTCGAAAAGAGCAGGCCCTGCGGGCCTGCTGCTGACAACGGCGCTCACCCACGCAGCCTGTGCGGTGAGTCCACCACCTTCCCGGCACCCGTCTGCGTGGCCTCTCAGTTTTCTTGTGGAGCCGCCATGAATACCATCGCCCCCGCCGCGCCGAGCGCCGACGGCAACCGTTTTACCCACTTGCTGGCCACCCGGCCCTGGCTGCTGGCCGATGGCGCCACCGGCAGCAATTTGTTCGATGTGGGCCTGATGTCGGGCGACGCGCCCGAGCTGTGGAATACCGAGCACCCCGAGCGCATCGCCGCGCTGCACCAAAGCTTTGTGGACGCGGGCGCCGATATTTTGCTGACCAA
>CAMATX010000126.1 GCA_945861345.1 Comamonas sp. lk | reverse complement strand
AGCGCGTTTGGTCGCAATTAGGGCGCACTTAACCGGCCTTGTGATACCGCAGCAACGACGCCGCAGGCCTTTACAAACTGGGGGGCGGCGTGGAGCGCATCCCAGGACGGGGCGCCACTGCGGCCCAGCAGCGCCAAGCGGCGCCCGTGGCTGGCTGCATCTGCCCGCCATGGGCCTGTTTGCAATGCCTGGGCCACCTGGGCGAGCAGCGCGTCCAAGGACGAATGCTGGGGCGTTTCTAAGGTGGATTGGTTGCACAGCAAAACCATATCGCAGCCCGCGCCCAAAGCGGCCATGGCCGCTTGCGTGATGCTGATCTCCCGGCCTTGCACCTGGCGGGCACCGGCCATGGACAAGTCGTCGCTGAAAACCGCGCCTGCAAAGCCCAGGCGCTGGCGCAAGATGGTTTGCAGCCAGAGCGTGGAAAAACCGGCGGGCAAGGCATCTACTTTGGGGTAGACAACATGGGCGGGCATCACAGCGCGTAGCACCAAGTCCAAGCTGCCGTAGGGCTGGGTATCGGCCGCGCTGATGGCGCGCAGGCTGCGCCGGTCGCGCGGTACGGCCAAATGCGAATCAGCGCGCGCGTATCCGTGGCCAGGAAAGTGTTTGCCGCAGTGCCCCAAGCCAGCTTGATCCATGCCCTGAATCAGGCTTTGGGCCAGCAAACTGACCACGCGTGGGTCGTGTGAAAACGCCCGCTCGCCAATGACGCTGCTGCTGCCATAGTTCAGGTCCAGCACGGGGGCAAAGCTCATGTCCACGCCGCAGGCGCGCAGTTGCGCGCCCATCACATAGCCGCAGGCCAGCGCCGCTCGTGTTGCGGCCAAAGCGCCGCCGTTGGGCGCCTCAAACAGCGCGCCCAAGGTGCACATGGGCGGCAGGTGGACAAAGCCATCGGTTTTGAAGCGCTGCACACGGCCGCCTTCATGGTCCACCGCGATCAACAGGTCCGGGCGCACGCGCTTGATGCTCGCGCACAGGGCGCTGAGCTGGGTGCGGTTTTCCCAGTTGCGGCCAAACAGGGTCAGGCCGCCCACCAGCGGGTGGCGCAAGCGTTGGCGGTCTTTGGCCGTCAGCGTCGTGCCGGCAATATCGATCATCAAAGGGGAATGGATGCTCATGGCGTCGGGGGTAGAGTGGCCGCTGCGGGGCCGACGGTTTGGATGATGCAATAGCTCAGGGCGTAGTCGGACTCATCGCTCAGGCTGATCAGGGCTTGCAAATGACGCGCCTCGCACCATGCTTTGAGGGCGCCGTGCAGTACCAGCACTGGCGCGCCGCTGGGCAGCTTGCCCACTTCGCAGGATTTCCAGGTCATGGGCATGCGCATGCCCAGGCCGATAGCTTTGCTAAACGCCTCTTTGGCGCTAAAGCGGGTGGCCACAAAGCGCACGCCCCGTTCGGGCCAGCGCGCGCTGCGGGCCTGCCAAGTGGCCATTTCACCGGGCGCCAAAACGCGCTGTGCAAAACGCTCGCCATAGCGGTCCAAACTGGCGCGGATGCGGCGCACGTCGCAAATATCGGCGCCGATGCCGTAAATCATGGCTGGAGGCAATCCCGGTAGGCGCGCACGGTAGCCGCGTAGCCACGCTCCAGCGCGTCCGAAATCAAGGCGTGGCCAATCGAGACTTCGCGCAAATGCGGCAACGCCTGCGCCAGCGCGGCCAGATTGTCCAAATTAAGGTCGTGGCCGGCGTTCACGCCCAGACCCGCGGCATGTGCGGCGCTGGCGGCCTGCGCAAAGCGCGCTAACTGCACCGCTTGATCGGGCGTTGCCCATGCGGCGGCATAGGGCTCGGTATAAAGCTCGACGCGGTCTGCGCCGACGGCTTTGGCCGCAGCCATGGCCTGCGGGTCGGCGTCCATGAACAAACTGACGCGCACGCCCCAGGCATGGGCTTGCGCGATCAACGGGCGCAACACGTCGGCGTCTTGCGGGAAATTCCAGCCATGGTCGCTGGTGAACTGCCCCTGGCCGTCGGGCACAAAAGTCACTTGGTGCACCGGCAGTTTGCGCGCCACCAGGTCACCCACGCAGTCCATCAGGTTGTGCAGTGGGTTGCCTTCGATATTGAATTCACGCTCGGGCCAGGCTTGTAAAAGTGCCGCCAACTCCAGCACATCACTGGCGCGGATGTGGCGCGCGTCGGGCCGGGGATGCACCGTGATACCGTCGGCGCCCGCCTCCAGGCACAACTGCGCGGCGCGCGTGACGCTGGGAATGCCCAGGTGGCGCGTGTTGCGCACCAAAGCAACTTTATTGAGGTTGACGGACAAGGCGGTCTTGGTCTTGGTCGTGGACATAAAAGTAAGAAGGGGCGGCCTTTAATAGGACTGGATGTCGATCATCATTTGGCGGGTCCGCAAGGTATGCACCCCGCAATGGTAGTGCAGCAAATTGCGCAGCAAAGGTTTGAGCGTGCCGCTCAGGGGTGCGCAGGCACGCAACGTGGCAGTAAAAGGGGCATCGTCGGCCAAAACGGCTTGCAAATCGGTCCATTGGGCACCGCTCAGGGCGGCGCGGTCGTCGGCGTGGGCCGGGCGCAGGCCGCCTTCGGGCACCAGGGTGTAGGCCTGGTCGGGCTCCAGAGGCGCCAAAGTCAGGGTTTGCACGTCCAACTGGGGCAGCAGGCCCACCTCGCGCAGCAGCAACAGCTCGTAACTGCGCAGGGCCGCCTCCAACACCGGGCTGTGGCCACTGGCCAGCACCTGGACCACCTGGGCGTAAACGTCAAACAAAGCAGCGTGGGGGTCGTCCCGCGCCAGCAAGGTCATGAGCAGTTCATTGAGGTAGTAGCCCGCCAACAAGGCCTCGCCCTTGGGCATGACGTGGCCGCCTTGCCACTCGGCGCTGCGCAAGGTGCGGATTTCTGCGTCACCGCCAAAGGCCACGTGCAGACCTTGCAAAGGCAACAGGACAGGGCGCAGGCTGGAGCTGGGGCGCTTGGCGCCCTTGGCCACCAAAGCGATGCGGCCGTAATGGCGCGTAAAGACTTCCAGAATCAGGCTGGACTCACTCCAGTCGTAGCGGTGCAGAACGTAGGCCGGCTCGTCTGCAATGCGCTTGGCGGCCATTTACTCGTATCCGAAGGAGCGCACGCGCGCCTCGTCGTCAGCCCAGCCGGAGCGCACTTTGACCCACATTTCGATGAACACTTTGGCATCCAGCAGGCGCTCGAGCTCCACCCGCGTCTCGGTGCCTATGCGTTTGATGCGCTCACCCTTATCGCCGATGACCATGG
>CAMATX010000125.1 GCA_945861345.1 Comamonas sp. lk | reverse complement strand
AAGATGCCACCGAGGTGGAAAAGGCGCTGCATGACGCGTTTAGCCCGCATCGCACCAATCCCAACCGCGAGTTTTTCGAGGTAGAGGCCGACCGCGTGATCTCCATTTTGAAGTTGCTCAAGGTGCAGGACATCACGGCGCAGTTGGAGCAGTCCATCGGGGAGGACACCACCGCCACGGATAAACAGTCTGCCCAGGCGCTCAAGGACGCCCGCCGCCCACGAATGGACTTTCATGCCCTGGGCATCCCGGACGGCGCAGTGCTGCATTTCAAAGACGGCAGCGCCCAGGCCACGGTATTGAGCAACCGGCAGGTTGCCTTCAACGGCGTCCCATGCTCCCTGACCGCCGCCACCCGCAGCGTGCTCGGCTTGCCCGCTAATTACCCGCTCCAGCCCAGCCCGCATTGGCGCCATAACGGGCAGTTGTTAATTGATTTATACGAGGCTTTGCATGACGCGGGGGAATGATGGCGATGCCCATAGCTTCAAGCGTGCTTAATGCCGCGCCCTCAATGCACACCCGGCTGGTACAAAATGCCAAAGCGTTGCGCCAGCCGCCGCAGGCGCTTGTCGGTCGTCCACAGCGTGGCGCCGGGGTTGATCAGCGTAGAGGCCAGCAGCAACAGGTCTATCCATCCGCAGCCCAGCCCGAAAAGCTGCTCGCGCTCGATAAATGCAAGCACTTCGGCGGTACTCGCTTGTCGGGCCGGTTGCAGGGCGCGCAGGTGGGCCAGCGTGCTGGCACGCTCTGGTGGGGTGCCGCAGGCGATTTCGCAGACCACCATGGGGTGGCCCAACACCCGGTCTTGCACCAACAGCGTGGCCAGGGCAGGGTTGGCTTGCCTAAAGTGGCCTACCCACACCGAGGTGTCGACCAGCACCGGCGTCATGCTTGCGCGTCGTCCTTGCGGCGAGGAATGTCGGGCATCTGCGGCGCCGTGCCGCCCAGCGCTGCCAAGCGCTTAGCCGCCTGCACCCGCACAAACACGCCGATGGCCTCCCGAAACAAATCGGCCTTGTCCATGGACGGGTCCGCCACTTCCAGCGCCCGCTCGTACAGCGCGTCTTCAATGGTCACGGTGGTTCGCATGGGGGGATTCCTTTTTGCATCAAATGTGATGCTATTTTGCATCAATTTGTTGCCCCCTGTCCCCGCTGTTTGTGAAGCGCAACGCCCCTCGGTTCGCGGGCGCGCTCTTCTTCATTAAAATAACCAACTAGGTTAAATCGCAAAGTGGAAAAGAAAACGCCGCATTGCCGTCTTTCCCTGATTCGCACGCTGGTGCAAGAGGGGAGAGTTCGGGCGACTGCAAGCGCATTGCGTGGTGCTGTCGAGGTGGGTATCCCTGATTTATCGGGCATATGTGCCATCGTCCTTGCGCTGACGTCGCTTAACTTCTACAAAAGCATGACAACCCAGGCCGATCACCGCATTTGGCAGGACGTTTACCACGCCACGACTGCCCAAGGTGTGGCCGTGTACCTCAAGCTGACGGTGATCGAAGATTTATTGATTGTTTCTTTCAAGGAGTTGTGACCATGAAATGCCCCTCCTGCGGCGGTGCCGAACTGGTGCGAGCCACCCGCGATTTGCCCTATACCTACAAAGGCGCAAGCACAACCATTGCGGGTGTGCAAGGCGAGTTTTGCCCCGCGTGCGAGGAGGTGTTGCTTGATCGCACCCATGGCAATCGTTACAGCGCGCTGATCGGCGATTTTCAAAAGCGCGTGAATGCTGCCTATGTGGATCCGGGGTTTATTGCGCAAGTGCGCAAAAAGCTTGCGCTAGATCAGCGCCAGGCGGCAGATATTTTTGGCGGCGGCGTTAATGCGTTCTCGCGCTATGAAAACGGCAAAACCAAACCACCTTTGGCATTGGTTAAGTTGCTCAAGGTTCTAGACCGCCATCCCGAGCTGTTAGACGAAATCCGAACCGCTTAACACCAAAGCCTCCCATGCTCCCCACCCTGCACCTCAGCCCCCCCGGCAGCGCCGCTTTTGGTATTTCTACGCTTATTTACGGCAGGCGCGGGCATCGCTTGCGCGAGTGCAACGAGTTGCTGGCCCACGGGCCTTTGCAAAGCATGGGCACCGAGGCGGGGCGCCAGGCGCGCTGGGCCTACTTTGCCCGGGTCTGGCAGGTCGATGCGCAGTGGCGCGGGCCGCTTTTGGAGTCTTTGCGCGGGCATATTGGCCTGCGCGATTTGCGCCCGCCGCCGCGCAGCGGCCAGCCCGCGCTGCTGTGGTGCGATGGCACGGCCGAGGGGCAGTTGCTGCTGCGCGCCGTGTGCGCGCTGTGGCCGGGCACGCCGCTGTGGGTGGCCGATGCCAGCTGGCTGCCCGAGGTGGCCGAGCCGCTCGGTGCGCTGGGCCCGCAGGATTTGGCGCGCCTGGAGGCGCTGGCCCAGCCGCTGCCGCGCAAGCGCCAGGCCGATCTGTCCGCGCAGTGGAAGGCGCTGACCTACAGTAACGCGCTGCTGCGCGTGCTGCAGGGCGGCCAGCCGGTGGGCGTGCCCGAGTCGTTTTTTGATGCCGAATTGCTCGCCCTGTGTAGCCCGGTGGCGCAGTTGGCGGGCCGCGTGGCCGGGGCGCACCAGGCGGGCGCAGCCCAGTCGTGCAGCGACTCGTTTTTGTACTACCGGCTGCAGTATTTGGCGGGCCAGGGGCGCTTGCACTTGGATGCCAGCCACCCCAACCCGGCGTATTGGCAAGTGCGCAGCCCCGTGGGCCAGGGCTGCGCTTTACCGGTTTAAGCCAGCGTGCGCCAGGCGCGGTGGCTCTCGCCCAGCAAGGCGTCGGCGGCGGCTGGGCCTTCCGAGCCAGCGGCGTAGTGCGCCAGCGGGGCTTTGGGGTCGGCCCAGTATTCCTGCAAGGGGCGCACGATGTCCCAACCGGCCATCACGCTGTCCGAGCGCTGGAACAGCGTGGCATCGCCGATCATGCAGTCGTAGATCAGGGTTTCGTAGCCGGTGCTAGGCGCGTTCTGGAAGTAGTCCTTGTAGTGGAAATCCATGTGCACTTGGCCGATTTCGATTTTCGGGCCGGGGATTTTGGCGCCGAAGGTGAGCATGGCGCCTTCGTCCGGCTGCAGCTTGAGGACCAGCGCATTGGGCGTGAGGGCATCGGTAGCGGTGTCGCGAAACAGCGAAAACGGCGGGCGTTTGAATTGCACGACGATCTCGCTTTGGCGCTTGGCCATGGCCTTACCGGTACGCAGGTAAAAGGGCACGCCTGCCCAGCGCCAGTTGTCGATGCC
>CAMATX010000124.1 GCA_945861345.1 Comamonas sp. lk | reverse complement strand
CCGCAGCGTCGCCGCAGCGGGCTTTCATGCGCCAGGCGTGGTGGTCAGCTATACCACCGATGCCGCTTTGCACAGCAGCAAAGGCTTTTTGGCCCTGGGCCTGCAAACCGCCGCGGGCGTGCCGCTGCAGTGCGACGAGCCGGCCGATTTCATGACCTTCCGTATCGGCCTCTTTGGTTTGGACAAGCTGCACCAGGCCGACCGCAGCGTGGCCCATCTGGCCGGCGCGCTCGAAGCGCTCGGTTTTTCGGAGCTGAAGGCGGCTTAAACAGGTGCCTCTGGGCGTTGGGGCGCCAGCAACACGGTGCGCAGCACCATATCCACAATCAGCGCTTCGGCGGCGGCAAAGTCGTCGTCGCCGAGTTCTTTTTTGCCCAGCACCAGGCTGATCTGGCTGCTCCAGTCCGCGTACACCTGGGTAGAGGCCCATAGCAGCACCATCAGGTGGCGCCCGTCCACCTGGCGGCACAGGCCGCGCTCGGCCCAGCGGTTGAAGATGGCTACATCGGCTTGCAAGGCCGGAATCACCCGCTCGGCAATCTCGGTGGCAAAAATGGGCGCCCCGGAAATCACCTCGTTGGCGTAGACGCGCGAGTCATCCGGGTGCTCGCGCGAAAAGCGCAGTTTGCCGGCGATGTACTCGCGGATCGCCTGCTCCGGGTCGTCGGGGCGCTGGCTCAGGGCGTCCATGTAGGAGAGCCACACGTCCAGAACGCCGTGTAGCACGCGGCGGTACAGCTCCTCTTTGCTCGGAAAGTAGTACAGCAGGTTTTGCTTGGACGCGCCCACCGCCTTGGCAATATGGTCCAGCGAGACGCCGCCGTAGCCGCGCTGGGCGAACAGGCGCTTGGCCACAGCCAGGATGTCCTGCTCGAGCTTTTCACGCGCCACGCTGACTTTGACCGATCGCATGGCCTGATTGTTTCACCATTGGTACGCCTCTTGCTAAGAATATTGCTAGGGTTTTTACCAATTGGTAAAACAAATTTTGCTCGTTTAAATGCAGCTTGCTGCGGCCGCTGTCCGCCCTAGGGTGCAACCCGGGCGCAGCTTTGGATGGAAACCCTGTCACTGGAACCGCCCCTATGCATACCGACACCCTTACCCCCGGCATTGCCTCCGGGCGCCTCACGCCCGCCGAGTACGCCCATAATTTTTGCGACGCCCACCCGCCCATGAACCTGGCGCAAGCCCGCGTCGAGGCAGACCGCTGCTACTACTGTTACGACGCGCCCTGCCAGACCGCCTGCCCCACCGGCATTGATGTGCCCAGCTTCATCCAACGTATTGCCGATGGCAATCTGCGCGGCGCGGCGCACACTATTTTGGAATCCAACCCGCTGGGCGGCATGTGCGCCCGCGTTTGCCCCACCGAAGTGCTGTGCGAGCAAGCCTGCGTGCGCAACACGCAAGAGGACAAGCCGGTAGAAATCGGCCAACTGCAGCGCTACGCCACCGACCACCTGATGGCCCACCCCGGCAAGCCCTTGTTCACCCGCGCCGCACCCACGGGCAAGCGCGTCGCCGTGGTCGGCGCTGGCCCCGCGGGCCTGGCCTGCGCCCACGGACTGGCACGTTTGGGCCACGAGGTGGTGCTGATGGACGCGCAGCCTAAATTGGGCGGTCTCAATGAATACGGCCTGGCGACTTACAAGACGGTGGACGACTTTGCGCAAAAAGAAGTGCAATGGCTGCTCTCCATTGGCGGCATAACGGTGCGCCATGGCACCGCCTTGGGGCACGAGGTGCACCTCGATGGACTGGTCGCCGACTTTGACGCCGTGTTTTTAGGCCTGGGCCTGGGCGGGGTTAACAGCATTGGCATATCCGAACCCCAGGCCAGCGGCCTGCGCAATGCGGTGGACTTTATTGCCGAGCTGCGCCAAGCGCAGGACTGGGCCCAAGTGCCAGTTGGGCGGCGCGTGGTGGTCATCGGCGGGGGCATGACGGCCGTGGATGCGGCCGTGCAGTCGCGCAAGCTGGGGGCGCAAAGCGTTACCATGGTCTATCGTCGGGGCAGCGCTGATATGGGCGCCTCTGGCCACGAGCAAGCCTGGGCGCTGGAAAACGGCGTCCACATCCAACATTGGGCCAGCCCGGTGCAAGTGCTGAGCGAAAACGGCCAGGTCAGCGGCGTCGAGTTTGAGCGCACGCAGATCGTGGGCGGCACATTGCACGCCGGTGGTGAGCGCTTTGTGGTGGCAGCGGACGTAGTGCTCAAAGCCATCGGCCAAACCCTGGTGGCCCAGCCTCTGGGCAGCGCGCTCGAATTGCAGTCTGGGCGCATACGCACCGACGCCCAGGGCCAAACCTCGCATCCCAAAGTCTGGGCCGGTGGTGACTGCCGCGCCGGTGGACGCGACCTGACGGTCGAAGCCGTGGAGCACGGCAAAGTCGCCGCGCGCGCCATCCATGCCACCCTGGTCGCCGCTTAAAGCGGCCCCCGCTACCTTATTCGGAGAACACACACCATGGCCGACCTCAGCACCGTATTTGCTGGCATCCGCAGCCCCAACCCCTTTTGGCTGGCGTCTGCGCCACCGACCGACAAAGCCTATAACGTCAACCGCGCTTTCGAAGCCGGTTGGGGTGGCGTGGTTTGGAAAACTTTGGGCGAAGAAGGCCCGCCCATCGTCAACGTCAGCGGCCCGCGCTATGGCGCGCTGCACACACCCGACAGGCGCCTGATCGGTTTCAACAACATCGAGCTCATCACCGACCGCGACCTGCACCTGAACCTGCGCGAGATCAAAGAGGTCAAGCGCAACTGGCCGGACCGCGCCATGGTCGTGTCCCTCATGGTGCCCTGCGAAGAGCAGGCCTGGAAATCCATCTTGCCGCTGGTGGAGGACACGGGCGCCGACGGCGTGGAGCTGAACTTCGGCTGCCCGCACGGCATGAGCGAGCGCGGCATGGGCGCGGCGGTGGGCCAGGTGCCCGAGTACATCGAAATGGTCACCGCATGGTGCAAGCAATACAGCCGCCTACCGGTGATCGTCAAACTCACACCCAATATCACCGACATCCGCAACCCGGCGCGCGCCGCCAAAAAAGGCGGGGCCGATGCGGTATCGCTCATCAACACCATCAACTCCATCATGGGCGTGGACCCGGACAGCCTGACGATGAGCCCGTCCACCGGCCGCATGGGCTCGCACGGCGGCTACTGCGGCCCGGCGGTCAAACCCATCGCCTTGAACATGGTGGCCGAAATCGCCCGCGACAAGGAAACTGCCGGCCTGCCCATCAGCGGCATCGGCGGCGTAGGCACCTGGCGCGACGCGCTGGACTAC
>CAMATX010000123.1 GCA_945861345.1 Comamonas sp. lk | reverse complement strand
TTCACCCTGCCAGTGCTGTTTGCCATGCTCAGCACCCACTACAGCTTTACCTACAGCCACCCGCGCAACTGGCTGGTGCTGCTGGGCATGATGGCTGCGGGCGCCGCCATCCGCCAGTTTTTTGTGCTGCGCCACGGCTACAAGCTGGGCCGCAACCTACACCCCTGGCCTTACCTGGTCGCCGGCGTGGCGCTCATTGCCGCGCTCATCGTAGCCATGGCCCCCAGCCCTGCTGCGGGGCCTGCCGCTACCGCCACCACCGCCGACACCCCAGGGCCCGTGGGCTACGCGCAAATCCAGTCCGTGATTGCCCAGCGCTGCTACGGCTGCCACGGCCAAGCCATGCAAATGAAAAACGTGCGCCTGGACTCGGCCGCCCTGCTGGCCCAGCACGCCCCGGCCGTCTACCAACAGGCGGTGGTGCTACGGGCCATGCCCATGAACAACGCCACGCAAATCACTGAGCAAGAGCGCGCATTGATAAAAAAATGGTTTGAAAACGGGGCGCTGGTGAATTAAGCCTTGCCGCCCAGGCGCTCGGGTTATACCGACTACGTCACTACACCCGATGACGGTACGGTAAAGCTTGTCAATGCGGACGGCACTTTGGGTGATTACGCTGGAAGCGTTCGTCAAGTGGAGAGCTACTCCACGATTGACTGGCAATCACGATTCACGGTGAACAAGAACTTTGGCGTCACTTTTGGGATCAAAAATCTGCTTGATCAGGACCCACCCTTTTCACAGCGCACAGCTGGCGGTGGAAACCAAGTTGGCTACGACGGACGTTATGCGAGCCCATTAGGACGTCAGTTTTACGTGGTTGGAAGCGCTCGCTTCTGATGCCGTTGATTCATTGGTTTACGGCTTGGTGCGGGGAATGCAAACCGCCTGTTTGAGACCAAGCCCAAGACAGCAGAGCTACACCAGTAGCTCTGCCCCCACAACCTTGGCCGCCTTGCGGTCAAAGGTCCAAAAGGGCAGCGCTGCCTGGGCACGGCCGAGGGCCACATGCAGGCATTCAGCAAAGTCAGCGCTACCTTCTTGGTAGTCCGCCAGGGCTTGCTCCAGGGCCTGTTCAGACTCAAAGCCCAGCTCCACCATGGATAGCAGAGCATTCATCGTTTGGGCAAATTGCGCTTTGCCAAGTCCGGCCTGGGTACGCAGCACCCACTCGAGCTCTAGCACCACTGTCGCGGGGACAAAAAGTAGCTGGCCGTCTTGGGCACAGCGTGTCATCAGGCGATCCACTGCCTTGGCTTGGCGCGCATCGTCTTGCGTGACCAGGCGCACCAAAATATTGGTATCGACCGAGCCTGCCAGGTTCATGGCCGCATCGCCTCGATAGGAATGCGCTTAGCTTTGGGCGTGCTGGCAATGCCTTTCACATCGGCTGCCGTTTTACTTTTGACGCGGATAAATACGCGGCCATCGGCCAGCACATGCCACAGCAAACGCGTACCGGGCAGGCCGCCAATGCTTTGCCGTATATCCGCTGGAACCGTGGTTTGGCCCTTGGCCGTGATGGTGGATTCAGTCATTACTCATCTCCTTACATTTGTCCAAGTGTAAGGAAATTGGGCAAGCCATGCAAGTGGGAGCTGGGCGCGAATGCGCAACACTCAGCTAAGCCACACGAGGCGCAGCGCCAGCCCCGCAAACACCACCGCCGCCAAGCGGTTCAGTGTGTGCTGCGCACCCGCTGACTCGCGCAGGCGCTGGCCAAAGCGCCCCGCCAGCGCAGCGATGCTGCCAAAGGTGAGCAGCGTCGCTAGGCCAAAGACAGCGCCGAGTTGGGCAATTTGCCATTGCACTGGGCCCAGCGCCGGATCCACAAACTGCGGCAAAAAAGCCAAAAAGAAAATGGCCACCTTGGGGTTGCTGATGTTCATCAGCACACCGCGCCCATAGGTTTGCCAGGGGCCCAGATTCTCGCCCTCCGCGTCGGCTTGGCCTTGAAGCGGCCCGGCAGGCGCCCGCCACGACAACCAGGCCAGCCAAAGAAGGTACAGCGCGCCCACCGTCTTCAAAACCGTAAAGGCCAGCGCCGAGGTGGCCAGCAGAGCCGCCAGCCCCAGCGCCACGGCAGCCGTGTGGAACAGCAAGCCGCTGCACAAACCCAGCACCACCAGCAAACCGGCGCGCACGCCGTGCTGGGCAGTGTGCACGAGCACAAAAACATTGTCCGGGCCCGGCGCCAACGCCAGCAGCACCGAGACCGAGAAAAACGCCAACACCACCTGCAAAGTCAGCATGTTCAGTGGCCGGTCAGCGTCAAGGCCATGCGGTTGTGTCGCTCTACCAGCGGGCCCAGGTCGACGGTGGCCAATTGGCCCTCCCGCACCACCACGCGGCCATGGACGACGGTGTAGGCCGCTGGCGTGCTGGCGCACAGCAGCAAGCTGCCCACCGGGTCATGCACTGCGGCGCCGGCCAGGGTCAGGCTGCGCAGGTCAAACAAGGCCATGTCGGCGCACAGGCCCACCGCAATCTGGCCAATATCGCTGCGGCCCAGCACCTGGGCACCGCCACGGGTGGCCAGGCGCAGGGCGTCGCGGGGAGTCATTTCCAACGGCGCGGTGTCGCAGCCGTAATGCAGCTTGCCGTCCGGGCCGGGGCGCGGGCTTTCCAAAGACTTGCGCAAGCGCGCCAACAACAGGGCCTGGCGCGCCTCGCCCAGCATGTGCGCGCCGTCATTGCTGGCGCTGCCGTCCACGCCCAGGCCAACGGGCACACCCGCGTCCAGCATGCGGCGAACAGGGGCGATGCCGCTGGCCAGTCGCATATTGCTGCAGGGGCAGTGCGCTACGCCGGTGCGGGTGGCGGCAAACAGGCTGATGCCCTCATCATCGAGCTTGACGCAGTGGGCATGCCATACATCCTTGCCCAGCCAGCCCAGGTCTTGGGCGTACTGCGCGGGCGTGCAGCCAAATTTGTGCAGGCTGTAGGCGATGTCGTGGTCGTTCTCGGCCAAGTGGGTGTGCAGACGCACCCCGAGCTGGCGGGCCAGAGCGGCCGAGTCTTTCATGAGCTGCGGGCTGACGCTAAAGGGCGAGCATGGCGCTACGGCCACCTGCGTCATGGCGCCGTGGGCGCTGTCGTGGTAGCGCTCGATGACGCGCTGCGTGTCCTTAAGGATGACCTCCTCGCGCTCGACCACGCTGTCGGGTGGCAGGCCGCCTTGCGACTCGCCCACGCTCATGCTGCCGCGCGTGGCCACAAAGCGCATGCCAATGGCGCGCGCGGCCTCGATGCTGTCGTCCAACGTCACGCTATTGGGGTAGATATAAAGGTGGTCGCTGCTAGTGGTGCAGCCGCTCATGAGCAGTTCGGCCATGGCCAGCTGCGTGCTGGTGTAAATCATGTCGGGCGTCAGGCCGGCCCA
>CAMATX010000122.1 GCA_945861345.1 Comamonas sp. lk | reverse complement strand
AGGTGGGCGTCACCCTCCCCAAAGCCTGAAAAAACCCCGAATCGGGCGTATCGGGGATAATCCGACTTGCGCCCCGGTTCCTGGGGCAACCTGCTATCGGATGGATAGCACCACTTTTTGCTATGCATGCTCGAACAGACCACTGATTCCCCAAGCGCTCCCAGCAGCGATTCCCTCTCCACGGACACCCCCGTGATGGACTTTGCCCAGTTGCAACTGGCCGCCCCCTTGGCCCGCGCCGTGGCCGAGATGGGCTATGAATCCATGACGCCGATCCAGGCCCAGGCCATTCCCGTGGTGCTCACCGGCAAAGACGTGATGGGCGCCGCCCAGACCGGCACCGGCAAGACGGCTGCCTTTTCGCTGCCCCTGCTGCACCGCCTCTTAAAGCACGAAAACGCCTCCACCTCGCCCGCCCGCCACCCGGTGCGCGCCCTGGTGCTGCTGCCCACGCGTGAGCTGGCCGACCAGGTGGCCCAGCAAATCAAGCTCTACGCCAAGTACACGCAACTGCGCAGCGCCGTCGTCTTTGGCGGCATGGACATGAAGCCGCAAACGGCCGAGCTCAAAAAAGGTGTGGAAGTGTTGGTAGCGACGCCGGGACGCTTGCTGGACCATATCGAGGCCAAAAACGCAGTGCTCAACCAGGTGGAATATGTGGTACTCGACGAAGCCGACCGCATGCTGGACATTGGCTTTTTGCCCGATTTGCAGCGCATCCTGAGCTACCTGCCCAAGCAGCGCACCACGCTGTTGTTCTCGGCGACCTTCTCGCCCGAGATCAAACGCCTGGCCAACAGCTATTTGCAAGACCCGATCACCATTGAAGTGGCGCGCTCCAATGCCACGGCGTCCACGGTGGAGCAGCATTTCTACAGCGTGGGGGACGACGACAAGCGCCGCGCTCTGCACCATGTCATTCGCAAGCACCAGCTCAAGCAGGCCTTTGTGTTTGTGAACAGCAAACTCGGCTGCGCCCGCCTGGCACGCTCGCTGGAGCGCGAGGGCCTCAAAACCACCGCCTTGCACGGCGATAAAAGCCAGGACGAGCGCCTCAAAGCCTTGGAAGCCTTCAAAAGCGGCGA
The DNA here is from genome assembly GCA_945861345.1 of Comamonas sp. lk. Lineage (GTDB taxonomy): Bacteria > Pseudomonadota > Gammaproteobacteria > Burkholderiales > Burkholderiaceae_C > Allorhodoferax. The sequence continues at coordinate 2,555 of CAMATX010000122.1, read as the reverse complement.
GGTCGATTTGCTGGTCTGCACCGACGTTGCAGCGCGCGGCCTTGATATCAAAGACGTGCCCGCCGTGTTCAACTTTGACGTGCCCTTTAACGCCGAAGACTATGTGCACCGCATTGGCCGCACTGGACGCGCCGGAGCATCCGGCCTAGCGGTCAGCTTTGTCGGCGGTAAAAACGATGCGCGCCTGGTGGCCGATATTGAAAAGCTGATCAAAACCAAGATTGAGCTTGAAGCCATTGAGTTTGACGAAGACGGCCCCGCTGCGGGCCAAGGCCGCATCAACGATGGCCGGCGCATGTACCAAGACGAGGCGCGTGATGATTCGCGCCGCGCCCCGCGCAGCACCGAGCGCGGCGGCTTGCGCGATATCGCCCATGAAGGCCAGTACGCCCGACCTGCCCGCGATGAGCGTGCCCCCCGGCGCGACTACACCCGTCCGCCCGCACCGCCCAAAGACCCGTTTTTTGACCAGCCGTACGAGCCCAGTGTCGCGCCCGAAGTCAAGCCGGCCTGGGAAGCGGCGCCGCGCACCGGCGCGCGCAGTATTTCGGCCAATATCAAGCCCAAGCGCCGCGTGGCCTTTTTGTTCAAGGCGGCCGACCCTTCTTGAGCTGCGTGCGGGGGGGGGCGCTTAGCCGCCGGGTTGTTGTGCTTGCGGGCAGTCCACCTGCAGCAGCGTGTGGCGCAACACGCCGCTTTGCGTGCCCGGCTCCAGGCGCAGCGCGCTCAGGCAGCCGCCCCAGACGCAGCCGCTGTCCAAAGACAGCACATCAGCGCGCCCCAACCAGCCCAGTGTTGACCAATGGCCAAAGGCCACTGTGTCCTGCGCTGTGCGCCGCCCCGGTGCGTCAAACCAGGGTGTGAAGCCTGCAGGCGCAGCGCCCAGGCCTTCTTTGGTTTCAAACTCCATGCGGCCCTGGGCGTCGCAAAAGCGCAAGCGCGTAAGCGCATTGACGATCACCCGCCAGCGGTCCGGGCCTTGCAAACCCTCGTCCCACTGCGCGGGCGTGTTGCCGTACATCTGCGCCAAAAATTCGCCATGTTGCGGGCCCTGCAGCACGGCCTGCACCTCGTCAGCCAAGGCCAGCGTTTGCGCGCAGTCCCACTGGGGCAGCACGCCGGCGTGCACCATCAAGACCGACATGCCCTCGTGCGCCAGATGCATGGCCAGCGGCTGCTGGCGCAGCCAGTGCAGCAGCGCGCTGCGGTCGGGCGCGGCCAGCACGGCGTCCAGGGTGTCGCTGCGGTGGGGCTGGCGCACGCCCTGGGCCAGCGCCAGCAAATGCAAGTCGTGGTTGCCCAGCAGGCAGCGGGCGGCACCGTCCAGGGCCTGCACGCGGCGCAGCACCGCCAGCGAGTCGGGCCCCCGGTTGACCAGATCGCCCAGCAGGTAGGCAGTGTCGCGGCTGGCCGAAAAGCCGATGTGCGCCAGCAAGCGACCTAGCGCCTGGTCACAGCCTTGGATGTCGCCAATCAGGTAGTGGGCCATGGCCTAAGCGCCTGAACTACAGCCACCGCGAGACGGGTTTGCATGCGGGGTACGGCCATGTGCTCCTAATGCGGGCGCAGTGGATAGATCGGATTGCATATTTGTATTGGTGGTTTTGCGATAGCGACAGGGTATTTTGCGGGCATTGCCGGCAGCCGCGCGTTGAGGGCCCAAATATAGGCGGCTCGCCCCTTGACCCACCTCGCTTGGGAGCGCTTGCAGTACAGTGGGGCCATGTACCACAGCCCCTTGGCGCCATGGAATTTTTGCTGATTGTTTTTTTGACGCTGCTCAACGGCGTGTTTGCCATGTCCGAGCTGGCCTTGGCCGCAAGTCGGCGCGCACGCCTCGCGGCGCTGGCCGAGGCGGGCGACAAGGGCGCGCAGGCGGCGCTCGATTTGCTTAGCAACCCCAACCAGTTTTTGTCCACCGTGCAGGTGGGGATTACCTCCATTGGTGTGCTCAACGGCATCGTGGGCGAGGCCGCTTTCAGTCAAGGTGTCGCCGCGTGGATGGTCTCGCTGGGCTTGGCCGAGCGGGCGGCGGCCGTGTCGGCCACGGCGCTGGTGGTCACACTGATTACTTTCACCACGATTATTTTTGGCGAGCTGGTGCCCAAGCGCATTGGCCAGTTGCATCCAGAGACGGTGGCCTGCTGGGTGGCGCGGCCCATGCTGTGGCTGGCGCGTGCGGCCAAACCTTTTGTGCGTCTGCTCTCGGGTACCACGGCGGCGATGCTGCGGCTCTTGCGCATAGACACCAATGCCGCGCGTGCCGTGACCGAAGAAGAGATTTCCGCCAGCCTGGAGGAGGGCGTGGACGCCGGCCTGATCGAAGCGCATGAGCACCAGATGGTGCAAAACGTGTTTCGCTTGGACGAGCGGCCGCTGACCTCTTTGATGACGCCGCGCAGCGACGTGCAGTGGCTCAGCGCCACCGACAGCGTGGCCGCTTGCCTGCGTCTGGCAGGGCGCGGCGCCGGCAAGGGCGCGCATTCCTGGTACCCGGTGTGCCGGGCCTCGCTCGATGATGTGGTGGGCGTCATCAGCGTGGCGCATTTGCTGGA
>CAMATX010000121.1 GCA_945861345.1 Comamonas sp. lk | reverse complement strand
ATTTATGGCTGCGACGACTGCCAAAGCGTCTGCCCCTGGAACAAATACGCCCGCCCGAGCACATTGGCCGACTTTGCCGCCCGGCCGGGCCTGAACGCAGAGCCGCTGGCAGCCCTGCTGGACTGGAGCGAAGCGGAGTTTTTACGCCGTACCGAAGGCAGCGCCATCCGGCGCATCGGCCATGTGCGCTGGCTGCGCAATGTGGCAGTGGCCGCAGGCAACGCCTTGCGCAGCGGGAGCGCGCCCGAGGGCTTGCGCGCTGCGTTGCAGCGCCAAAGCGAGCATCCCGAAGGCCTGGTGCGCGAGCACGTGGCGTGGGCTTTGGTGCAAACACCTTCGCTGCCTAGTCAATTAAGCTGCTAAGCTTACCGCTGCCAGGCCGTCGGGCCTCAGGCCGTGTAAAAAGGCAGCAACACCCCCAGCGACAGCCCCAAACTGGCCATGCCCAGCAAGGTGGACACGGTAATGAGCGCGCCCACATAGCCTCCGTCATAGCCCATTTTGCTGGCCAACACATAGCCGCTGGCGGCTGTGGGTACGGCGGCAAACGTGAGCAAGATGGCCGCGTGGGCCTGGCTTAGCTTGAGCGTGAAAGCCAGTAGCAAAGCCAGCAAGGGCAGCAACAGATGGCGGATCGCCAACAAACCCAGACCCAAAGTTTTGGCCCGCGCCAGCGACTGCAGTTGCATGCCTGCGCCTGCGGCCATCAGTCCCAGGGCCAAAGAGGCCGCGCCAATGCGCGCCACGGTGGGCTCCAGCCAGTGCGGCAGCGTCAGCCCCAGCAGGTTGCAGGCCAGCCCGGTGCTGGTGGCGATGATGAGCGGATTGCGCACCAGCGCCGCGCCAAACCCGCGCCCGCTGCTGCGCGCCATCGGCCAGACTGCCGCCACATTGGCCAAGGGCACGCAAAAGCCAATCAACACCGCGATCGACAACAAGCCATCGGCCCCGCCCAAACGCTCGGCCAGCGCCAAACCAATAAATGAATTGAAGCGAAAGCCCACCTGCGCTGCCGCCGCGTGTTCGCGCCGCTGAATGTGCCGTCCCAGCCCGGGCAAAAACGGCAGGCTGTAGGCCAGCAGCACACCGCTGGCCAAAATCAGCAGTCCGCCCGTGAGCAGGCGCGAGGCGTCGCCCAAGTCCAGGTGGCTTTTGATGATCGAGTGAAACAGCAGCGTGGGAAAGAGCAGGTAGTACACCAGCGCATCGACCTGGCTCCAAACACTGCGGTTCAACGCGGTGGTGCGGCAGATCAGGTAGCCCAATAAGATCAGCGAAAACTCGGGCAGCAAAAGGAGGGCGTAAGTCACCCATGCGAGGATACCAGCGGCGCTGTCGGGCAGGCGTTGTAGTATTGGCCCTTGTTTTCACCCTTCTAACGGAGTTTTGCCATGCAGCGATCTACTTTTGTGCTTTGGAGCCTTGTAGCGGGCGGTTTGTTTTCGGTCAGCAGCGCCTTTGCGCAGGGTTACCCTAACAAGCCGGTGAAATTGCAGGTGCCCTTTGCCCCCGGCGGCACCACCGACATCGTGGCCCGGGTGATTTCCGAGGCGATGGGTAAAGCCCTGGGGCAAACCGTGGTGGTGGAAAACAAGGCCGGTGGCGGCGGTGTGGTGGGCGCCAACGAAACCGCCAAGGCCGCACCCGACGGCTATTCTTTAGGCATGGCCACGGTGTCCACGGTCGCGGCCAACCCCGCCATTAACCCGAAAATTCCGTATAACTCACTCACCGATTTCACGCCCATCATCAACGTAGCGGCCACCCCCAATGTGATCGCGGTGCACCCCAGCTTTGCGGCCAAGGATTACAAAGGCTTTGTCGCCGAGCTGAAAAAGCACCCCGGTCAGCACTCTTACGCTTCCTCGGGCACGGGAGGTATTGGGCATTTGCAAATGGAGTTGTACAAAAACTTAGCCGGCGTGTTTGTGACCCATATTCCCTACCGGGGCGCTGGCCCGGCGCTCAATGACACCGTCGCGGGTCAGGTGCCGATTATTTTTGATAATTTGCCATCGGCTTTGCCTTTTATCCAGGCCAATAAATTAGTCGCCATTGCCGTTGCCGCCCCACAGCGCCTGGCGCAATTGCCGCAAGTGCCGACGTTCAAAGAGGTCGGGTTGGAGCCAGTGAACCGCATGGCCTTTTACGGCATTTACGGCCCCAAAGGTTTACCCAAAGACGTAGTGGACAAGGTCAATGCGGCCGTGCGCAAGGCGCTGGAAGACCCGTCGGTGCGCAAGCGCATCGAGGACACCGGCTCCCTCATCATTGGCAACACGCCTGAACAATTTGCCGAGCAAATCAAGGCCGAGTACGCGGTCTATAAGCAGGTGGTAGATACAGCCAAACTCAAGCTGGATTGAGCCGGGCTGTGGCCAAGGCGGCGCTGGGTGCGCCCGGCGATGGTCTGATTGACGCATTTGCCGATGCCTTGTGGCTCGAAGAGGGCCTCTCGCCCAACACCTTGCAGGCCTACCGGCGCGACCTGCTGCAATTGCACACCTTTTTAAACGGTGAGGCGCTGATCGCCTGCAACGAGGCGCAGTTGCAGCAGTTTTTTGCAGCCCGCCACGACGCCACCAAAGCGAGCACGGCCAACCGGCGCTTGACGGTATTTAAGCGCTTTTTCCGCTGGGCCTTGCGTCAAAACCTGCTCAGCACCGACCCCACGCTCAAGTTGCAATCGGCCAAGCAGGCGCTACGCGTGCCCAAGACGCTGAGCGAGGCGCAGGTCGAGGCCCTGCTGGACGCGCCCGATGTGCACACCGCCATTGGCGTGCGCGACCGCGCCATGTTGGAGTTGCTCTACGCCAGCGGCCTGCGCGTGAGCGAGTTGGTTGGCCTCCAAGTCTTTGCCCTAGGGCTCAATGACAACGTGGTGCGCGTCATGGGCAAGGGCTCCAAAGAGCGCCTGGTGCCCTATGGCGAGGTGGCCAGCCAATGGCTGCGCGCTTATTTGGGCGAGGCCCGTAGCACTTTGCTCGCCGGGCGGCAAACCGACGCTTTGTTTGTGACGACCAAGGGCGCCCAGGCCGGCGGGGCCATGTCACGCGTGATGTTTTGGATGATCATCAAAAAATACGCGGTGCTGGCCGGCATTACTGCACCGCTGTCACCGCACACCTTGCGCCATGCATTTGCCACGCATTTACTCAACCATGGTGCCGACTTGCGCGCCGTGCAGTTGCTGCTAGGGCATGCCGATATTTCTACCACCACGATTTACACCCACGTGGCGCGCGAGCGTCTGGCCCAGTTGCACGCCCAGCACCATCCGCGTGGCTAGGCCTGCTGGCCTTCGGGCTTGCGCGCAAGCGGCAGTTGCCACAGCCCGGTCGACAAGCTGGTGCCCAGCACGATGACCAGGGCGCAGCCCAGCATCCAGGCGCTGACGGTTTCACCCAAAAGCACCACGCCGTAAATCACGGCAAACACCGGAATGGCAAAAGTCACGCTCAGCGCCCGCGAAGGCCCCGCATTGGCAATCAGCCGGAAATACAAAATATAGGCCGCTCCCGTGCACAGCACGCCCAAGGCGATGGCCGCCAGCCAGGCACTGCTGCTAGGCGTTTGGGCCGGCCAAAACCACCAGGTCAGCGGCGCCAGCACCAAGGTGGCACCCACCTGGCTGCCGGTGGCCGCTACCAGCGAGGGCACGCCTTCCAGGTAGCGGCGGGTAAAACTGGCCGAAATGCCATAACAGAC
>CAMATX010000120.1 GCA_945861345.1 Comamonas sp. lk | reverse complement strand
CTGCTGCTGCCGCAGGTGGTTGACGCGGTATCGGTTCCGGTCGTGGCCGCTGGTGGCTTTTACGACGGGCGAGGCCTGGTAGCTGCGCTGGCCTATGGGGCCCAGGGCATTGCCATGGGCACACGGTTTTTGATGACCAGCGATTCAGGCGTGCCCGCCGTAACACTGGAGCGCTACTTGCAAGCGCGTGACCCCGAAAAAATCCAAATTTCCTACCTCGTCGACGGCATGCCCCAGCGCATGATTCCCAACGAATACCTCAGCATGCTAGAGCGTGCGCCGCCCTGGCAGCGCCTGGGCTTGGCGCTGCGCCTGGCTTTGCAGTGGAAAGCCCAAACCGGCATGACCCTGGCCCACGCCTTGCGCGTGCTCTGGCAAGGCTTGCGCGAAGACGCCGGCAGCGCCGCACAAACCGTGATGGCCGCCAGCGCGCCTATGCTGCTGCAGCGCTCTATGGTTGATGGCGCACCCGCCCAGGGCGTAATGTCTTCGGGCCAGGTGGCCGCCCTCATCGGCGAGCTGCAATCGTGCGAACAAGTCATCGCCGGCATCATGGCGCAGGCCCAAGTCCGCCGCGCCGCCCTCTTCCCGGCCGCTGCGCCGCACCCCAACTAAAGCTTTGCCGCCATGTCCTCACCTTTTTCCTCCACAGTCCATGCCGACGGCGTGGCCGAAGTCGTTCTTGACGCGCCGCCGGTCAATGCCCTAAACAGCGCTGGCTGGTATGCCCTGGCCGCAGAGATCGAGGCCTTGGGCCGGCGCGCCGAGGTACGCGTCATCGTCATCCGAGCGCAAGGCCGGGGCTTTTGCGCAGGGGTTGACATTAAAGAGCTGGCCGCGGATCAAAGCCTGATCGTGCATGTGAACGCGGGCAACTACGCCACCTTCAAAGCCATTCACCTCAACCCGGTGCCGGTCATTGTGGCGGTACACGGTTTTGTACTGGGTGGGGGCATCGGCATGTGCGGCGCGGCCGACATCGTCATCGCTGCGGACAACGCCAGCTTTGGCCTGCCCGAAGTCGACCGCGGCGCCATGGGCGGTGCAGCCCATTTGCAGCGCATGTTTGGCGTCCAAAAAACGCGCTACTTGTTTTTCACCGGCGAGATGATTGGCGCGCCCGAAGCACTGCGTCTAGGCGCTATTGAGCGTGTGGTCGCGCCCGAGCAGCTGCGCGAGACCGCCATGGGCATCGCCGCCAAGATCGCCGCTAAGAGCCCGGCCATGATCCGCATCGCCAAAGAGGCGCTCACCGGCATCGAGGACGGCGACCTGGAGGCCAAATACCGCTGGGAACAAGGCTTTACGCTGCAAGCCTACATGAGCCCCGACTCGGCAGAAACGCGTGCGGCCTTCGTCCAAAAGCGGGACGCCAAGTTCTGACCGGCCAGGAGACCACCATGCAGCTCAGTTACACCCCCGAACAAAATGCTTTTCGCGCCGAAGTGCGTGCCTGGCTTGAGGCCCATGCGCCGAGCACTCCGCTGGCCAGCTACGACACCCGCGAAGGCTTCGAACAACACCGCCAATGGGAAGCAAGCCTGGCCCAAGGCGGCTGGAGCAGCGTCACCTGGCCCAAAGAGCTGGGCGGGCGCGGCAGCGACCTCGTCGAATGGCTGATTTTTGAGGAAGAGTACGCCCGCGCCGACGGCCCGCTGCGCGTCAACCAAAACGGCATTTTGCTGCTCGGACCCACGCTCATGGAGTTTGGCACTGCCGCGCAAAAAGAGCGCTTTTTACCGCGCATGGCCCGCTGCGAGGACATGTGGGCCCAAGGCTGGAGCGAGCCCAATGCCGGCTCGGACATGGCCAATATCAGCAGCCGCGCGCTGCTCAATGCGGCGGGCGACCACTATGTGCTCAACGGCCAAAAAACCTGGTCCACCCGCGCCGTGTTTGCCAACTGGCTTTTTGGCCTGTTTCGAAGCGACCCGGACTCCAGCCGCCACCATGGCCTGAGCTATTTGCTGGTGCCACTGGACGCGCCGGGCATCACCATCCGCCCGATCCGCGCGCTCAATGGCAAGGAAGCCTTTGCCGAGATATTTTTTGACAACGTGCAAGTGCCCGTCGAGAACCGCCTGGGCGCCGAAGGCCAAGGCTGGAGCGTGGCCATGGCCACGGCCGGTTTTGAGCGCGCTTTGCTGCTGCGCTCGCCCGCGCGCTACCAGCGCACTGCCGACAAACTGATTGCCCTGTACCAAAGCCGGCGCGACGCGCTGGCCCACGACCCCTCGATCCGCGACGCCGTGATGCGCGCCTGGATGGCCGCGCAGGCCTACACACTGGCGTCCTACCACACGGTAGGCCGCTTGCAAGGCGGCGCCAAGATAGGCGCGGAATCGAGCACCAACAAAATCTTCTGGTCCGAGCTGGACTTGTTGCTGCATGAAACGGCGATGCGCATTTTGGGTGCGCGCGCCGAACTGTGCGACGACCCGCTGGTGCACGACTGGCTCGAGGGATTTTTGTTTGCCCAGGCCGGCCCGATTTACGCCGGTAGCAACGAAATCCAGCGCAACATCATCGCTGAGCGCTTGCTTGGCCTGCCCAAAAACTGATCGGGGACGCCACCATGGACTTCACTTTCAGCAAAGACGAGCTGCTGTTTCGCGACGCAGTCAGCCGCTTTCTCATGACCGAAGCAGCCCCCGAAATGCTGCGTGAAATTTGGGAAACGGACTCGGGCCGCTCGCCCGAGATGCGCAGCAAAATCGCGGCCCAGGGCCTTACCGCGCTGTCCGTGCCTGAAGCCGAAGGCGGCCTGGGCATGGGCGATGTCGCTTGGGCGCTGATGACGCAGGAGCTAGGTTACTTCGCCATCCCCGATTCGCTGGCCGATACCGCCTACCTCGCCACCGGCCTGCTGTGCGCCCTGCCCCCTAGCCACGCCCTGCGCAGCACCTGGCTGCCCCGCATTGCGGACGGCAGTTGCCGCATTGCGCTGGGCCACCCGATCAACCCGCTGGTGGCCGACGCACACCTGGCCGATTTGCTGCTGCTCGCCCACCCCACACCGCAAGCCCCTGAACTGCACGCCGTGGCGCGCGACGCGGTGCATGTGACGCAGCACCGCAGCATCGACGCCTCGCGCCGCCTGGGTGCTGTGCAGTGGGCGCCCAGCCCTGCCACTATGGTCGTTTCGGGCGCTGACGGCCAAGCCCTGTGGGACCAGACCCAAGAGCGCGGCGCGCTGTGCGTGGCCGGCCAATTGGTTGGCTTGGCCCAACGCATGCTCAATGTCTCGGTGGACTACGCCGCCCAGCGCACGCAGTTTGGCAAACCTATTGGTTCCTTCCAGGCCGTTAAACACCACCTGGCCGATGTGGTGACCAAAATCGAATTTGCCAAACCGGTGCTTTACCGTGCGGTGTATGCGCTAGAGCATGGCGAACCGGGCCTGCCTGCGCTGGTATCGCATGCCAAGCTGGTCTGCGGCGAGGCTGCCTTGCTGGCAGCGCGCAAAGGCATTCAAGTGCACGGCGCCATGGGCTACACCTGGGAAGTGGACCTGCAAATGTTCATGAAACGCGCCTGGGCGCTGGATTCGGCCTGGGGCGACCGTGCTTACCACCAGGCCCGTCTGTGCAGCGCCTTGCTGGAGTCGCCCGCCCGTCCGGTGGCTTTTGCCCACCCTCTTTAAGCGAAGTATTTATGCCCCAAGCCTATATTGTTGATGCCTTGCGCACGCCCACCGGTAAACGCCGGGGCTCGCTGGCCCATGTGCATGGCGCTGATCTGGGCGCCCATGTCATCAAAGCGCTGGTCGAGCGCAACGACATTCCGCCAGCCGACTATGACGATGTGATCTTTGGCTGCGTGGACACCATAGGCGCGCTGGCGGGCGACATCGCCCGCACCTCCTGGCTGGCCGCCGGCATGCCTTTGAGCGTGCCCGGCACAACCGTAGACCG
>CAMATX010000119.1 GCA_945861345.1 Comamonas sp. lk | reverse complement strand
GCCCGCTTGGTGCAAAGACACCAGTGCGCCCGCCTGCCCGCTCATGCCAGCGCTCCCGGGCGCAATGCCGTGCCGTATCCCAAACGCTGCAAGAGCGCCACCAGCGCGTTCAACACCAACACCACGGCCAGCAAAGCGCAGCCCAGCGCCAGGGCCAGCGGCAGATCGCCCTTGGAGGTCTCCAAGGCGATCGCGGTAGTCATCACGCGGGTAAAGCCTTCCATATTGCCGCCCACCACCATCACCGCGCCCACTTCCGAGATGGCCCGGCCAAATGCCGTCAGCACCACCACCAGCAAGGCGTGGCGTTCGTCCCAGGCCAAAAGCAGGCTGCGCAAAGTTGGGCCCGCGCCTAAGGATTGAAGTTGCTCACCATGCGTCTGGTCCGCGTCGTGTACCAGTTGGCGCGTCAGCGCTGTGACCAGCGGCAGCACCAATATCGCCTGCGCGAGCACCATGGCCTTGAAGCTGAACAGCCAGCCCAAAAATCCCAACGGACCCGAGCGCGACAGCAGCAAATACACCACCAGGCCCACCACCACCGAGGGCACAGCCAAAGCGGTATTGAGGAATGTGAGCACCAAGGCCCGGCCAGTAAAGCGCGCCACGCCCAGCCAGGCGCCCAGCACCAGGCCCAGGCAACAGGCCAGCGCGCAGGCGCAGGCACTGACCGCCAGCGAGCGGCCCACAATCGACAAAAACCCAGGCTCCAAGGTGACCAGCAAATGCCAGGCCAGCAGCAGGCTGTCGCTTATCGATTGCATACCTGCAATGGGCTTAGGCGCTGGCCTGGCGCAGGGTTTGCACCACCGGGCGGCGCAGCACGTCGCGCAGGCCCCACCAACCGGCCAGCAAAGCCAAAATAGCCCCGGTCAAGGCGCCGCCCAGCGGCACCCACAAGGACAGCGTCCAGGCAAACTCAAACACATAGCGCGCCAGCGCCCAGCCCAGCGCACTGGCCACCAGGGAGGCGAGCAAGCCCGCGAGCAAACCGACGCCCGCCAGCTCCAAGGCTTGCACTTGGCGCAGCAAGCGGTTTTGCGCACCCACGGCGCGCATGATGGCAAATTCGCGCGCACGCTCCTCGCGCGTGGCGCTCACGGCGGCAAACAAAACCACCAACCCCGCCGCCAAGGTAAAGCCAAACAAAAACTCCACCGCACCAATCACCTGGTCCAAGATGCGCTGCACCTGGTTGATGGTGGCGCTCATGTCCACCGAGGTCACGTTCGGAAAGCGGCGCACCAGGGCGTTATCAAAACCGGCCTGGGCGGGCGCTTTAAAGGCACCCATGTAAGTGGCCGGCACATCGGGCATGCGGCTGAGCGGGTACAGGGCAAAGAAGTTGGCCCGCATAGAGCCCCAGTCCACTTTGCGCAAGGAGGTAATGCGCGCATCCACCTGCACACCAGCCATGTCAAAGCGCAGCCGGTCGCCCAAGCGCAGGCCCAAGGTGGTGGCGATGCCCTCTTCCATGCTGATAGCGTCTTTTTCTTCGGGCGTCCACTGTCCACCCACGACCAGGTTGTTGGCAGGCTGCACCGCGCTATAGCTCAGGTTGAACTCGCGGTCCACCAGGCGCTTGGCGCGCTCTTCGGTATACGTTTGGGCCGACACCGCAGTGTCATTGATGGCCACCAAACGCCCGCGCACCATGGGGTACCAGTCCATTTTGCCGACGCCCGCGTCGCGCAATGCGCGCAAAAACTCGTCTGACTGCTCGGGGCTGACGTTCAAAACAAAGCGGTTGGGCGCATCGGGTGGCGTAGCTTTGCGCCAACTGGCAATCAGGTCGGTGCGCAGCAAGACCAGCAGCACCAAGGCCAGCAGCCCCACTGCCAGCGCGCTGACCTGCACCACCGTAAACACCGGCCGCGCCGCGATCTGGCGGGTAGCGAGCACCAGTGCGCGCGGCGCACGCGTTTCGTTGACCATAGCGCGCAAGAGCCGCACCGCCAACCAACTCAGCAAGGCAAACAGCAGTACCGCGCCCGCGAAACCACCCACGGCAATCAAGCCCAGCGTGCGGTCGCTGCTGACGACCAGCAGCAAAGTGGCAAAACCAGCCACACCCAGCGCCAGCACGCCCAGCGAAGCCGGCCGCAAGCCGCCGACGTCGCGCCGTATCACCCGCAAGGGCGGCACCTGCGCCAGTTGCAGCACGGGCGGCAGGCCAAAGGCGACCAACAGCGTCAGGCCCATGCCCAAGCCCAGGGCCACAGGCGTCCAACCGGGGGCGGGCAAATCGCTTTGCACCAGACCGGCCAGCAGTTGCACAAACACAAAATGCACAGCAAAGCCGATCAGCACGCCCAGCACGCTGGCAAACAGGCCCACCAAGGCAAATTCCCAGGTGTAGGCCGCCGCGATACTGCGCTGGCCCAGGCCGAGCACGCGCAGCATGGCGCAGTCGTCCAGATGCTGAGCGGCAAAAGCACGCGCTGCCAGCGCCACGGCCACCGCGCTGAGCAAAGCGGCCAGCAAAGCCACCAAGGACAAAAACTTTTGCGCCCGCTCTAGGGTTTGGCTCACTTCGGGCCGGCCCGACTGCACCGACTCCAGGCGCAGCCCGCGCAGCGGCGTGCTTGCCTCCTCGGCGGCAGCGATGTGCGCCTTGGCCTCGTCCATAAAGCGCGCCACCTGCGCGTCATCGCCGGCCACCGCGAGGCGGTAACTGACACGGCTAGCCACTTGGACCAGGCCGGTGGCCGGTACATCGCTCTCACGCAGCAAGACGCGCGGCGCAAAGTTCATAAAGCCTGCGCCCCGGTCGGGCTCCACCGCAATGACAGCGGCCACCTTGAACGACTGCGTGCCCAACAGCAGCGCATCGCCCGGGGCCAGGTTTAGCGCGTCGAGCACGGCCGCATCCACCCAAACGGTGCCAGGCGCTGGGATGTCGCGCGTCACGCGCTCGGGGCCGCCGGGCGCATCGCTGATACGCATGCGGCCGCGCAGCGGGTAGCCCGGCGCAACGGCCTTGAGGGCCACCAGCTTGCTTTGCCCGCCTTGGTCCAGGCCCGCGCGCGCCATGGTTTGAAAGCTTTGGGTCCGCACCTGCTGCAAGCCCAGCGCCTGGGCGCGCTGCCCGAAAAAGTCGGGCGCCGGGCGGTCGCTGGCGACCACCGCGTCGCCGCCAAGCAACTGGCGCGCATCACGCTCCAGGCCACCTTGCAAGCGGTCGGCAAAAAAGCCCACAGCCGTGAGCGCCGCCACCGCCAGCGTGACGGCCAGCACCAGGAGGCGCAACTGGCCGGCGCGCACATCGCGCCACAGACTGCGCCAACCCAGGGTGGTGAACGACGGCGTCATGGTGCGGCCACGAGTGGGCGCACCAACGGCTGGCCGGCCAAATAGGCCTGCAAGCACTCGCACACGCCTTGGGCAAATTTTTCGAATACCGGCTCGACTACAAAGCCCAGGTGCGGTGTGAGCAAGACACGCGGCGCCTGGCGCAGCGGGTCATCCAAGGGCAGCGGCTCGGCATCAAACACGTCGATGGCGGCCATGCCAATGCGCCCGTCGTGCAAAGCGTGCGCCAGCGCGGCGCTATCAACCAGCGCCGAACGCGAGGTGTTTACCAGCAAGCTGTCTGGGCGCATTTGCCCCAGGCGCTGGGCGTTGATCAGATGGCGCGTTGGCGCCGAAGGCACCAGGTGCAGGCTGAGCACTTTGGCGCGGGCCAGCAGCGTATCGAGGTCGACCGCCTGCACGCCGTGGGCAGCCGCGCGCTCGGGCGTCATGTTCGGGCTCCAGGTCAGCACGTCCATGCCCAAGGCCTTGCCCACCTGCGCCACGCGCCGGCCGATTTCGCCCAGGCCCACCAGGCCAAGCACCTCGCCGTGCAAAACAGCGGGCAAGACTTGCGGCTGCGCTGCGCGCCACTGGCCCTCGCGCAGCAAAGCGCTGTACTGGGCCAGTTGGCGGGTGGCGGCCAATATCAGCGCCCAGGTCAGCTCGCAGGTGCTGTCTTTGGACGGACCCCAGTCGGTGTGGCTGACCGGGATGCCGCGCGCGGCCAGCGCCGCCACATCCAGGGTGGTGTTGCGCGAGCCGGTAAACACCACATA
>CAMATX010000118.1 GCA_945861345.1 Comamonas sp. lk | reverse complement strand
GTGCGAGACCACGCTGAGCATGCGGTCGCGCACCTCGCGCTGAAAGCCGTTCATCACGCTCAGCACAATGATCAGCGCCGCCACCCCCAGCGCAATGCCCAGCATGGAGACGCCCGAAATAAAGGAGATAAAGCCATTGCGCCGCGTGCTGCGGCCCGCCCGCGTATAGCGCCAGCCGATGCGAAGTTCAAAAGGAAGGTTCATTACCGGCCGATTGTGGCAGCTTCGGCGCTGCGCCCGGGTGCGGGACAATGCCGCCCATGCACCTTGTGATCTCCCACGCCGCACCCCCAGGCCCGCGCTGCCGCGCGGCCAGCCGCAGCTTGGCCTTGCCCGCGCTGCAAACCCTGCTGGCGCGCGCAAGCACCGTCGATACGCACGCCGCCAATGACCAGGATCTCAGCCCCCTGCCCGAGCGTCTGGTAGCGGGCACGCAGGTGCCCGACGGTCTGGTGCCCTGGGCCGCCTGGAAGGCGCAGGCCGCCGGTCTGTACCAAAGCGGCCAGGCCTGGGCGCTGATCACGCCCTGCCATTTGCAGATCCACGCCGACCATGTGGCCATGCACGACCCCGACCGCCTGCAACTCGATGAAGCCGCGTCCCGCGCCCTGTGGGAGGCCATGCGGCCTTTTTTCGAAGAAGACGGCATCAAGCTGCACTGGCACAGCCCGCGCACCTGGCTGGCCCAGGGCCCCGCATTGCAAGACCTGCCCACCGCAGCCTTGGCCCGCGTGCGTGGCCAGCCCATAGACCCCTGGATACCGCGCCAAGTCCAGGCCTCACCCCTGCGCCGCCTGCAAAACGAGATGCAAATGCTGCTCTACACCCACCCGGTCAACGATGCGCGCAGCGCCGCCGGCCAGCCAGCGGTCAACGGCTTTTGGATCAGCGGCACCGGCGCACCCCAGCCACCCCGAGGCCAGTTGCTCGACCTGCTGGCCCGCAGCGCCACCCAAGACGACCCCCAGGCCTGGTGCGCCGCCTGGCAAAGCCTGGACGCTGGCCCCTTGGCCCAGGCCCTGGCGCGCCAGGCCCGCAGCCCCGAGGAGCCGCTGTGCATCAGCCTATGCGGCACTGCGCAAGGGCGCAGTTACACCCTAGGCGCACCCAGAGCCTGGCAAAGGTTGGCCCAGCTATGGCCTGCGCGCCGCGTCGCAACTTATTTAGAAGACTTATGAAAATCATCCCCCGCGACATTCCTCCGCGCAGCGTGTACGCGCTGGAGCAAGCCGGCGTGCATCCGCTGCTGGCTCGCCTGTACGCAGCGCGTGGCGTTACCAGTACCGCGCAAATTGACGACAGCCTGGCCAAACTCTTGCCGCCCGACGGGCTCTTGGGCATAGGCGCAGCCGCCAGCTTGCTGGCTGACGCCATCGCCCAAGGCAAGCGCTTGTGCATCGTGGCCGATTACGACTGCGATGGCGCTACCGCCTGCGCGCTGGCCATGCGCGGCCTGAAACTGCTGGGCGCAGAGCACCTGGGCTATTTGGTGCCCGACCGCGTGGTCGATGGCTACGGCCTGACCGCGCCGATTGCCGACCGCGTCAAAGCCCAAGGCGCCGATGTGTTGATCACGGTGGACAACGGCATCGCAAGCGTCGAAGGCGTGGCGCATGCCAAGGCACTGGGCCTACAAGTGCTGGTGACCGACCACCACCTGCCCGCCACCGAGCGGCCCGAGGCCGATGTCATCGTCAACCCCAACCAACACGGCTGCGGTTTTGCCAGCAAAGCGCTGGCCGGTGTGGGCGTGATGTTTTATGTGCTGCTGGCGCTGCGATCCGAACTGCGCGCACGCGGCGTGTTTGACGCCGCTACCCAGCCCAAGCTGGATACTTTGCTGCCGCTGGTGGCGCTGGGCACGGTGGCCGACGTGGTGCGCCTGGATGCCAACAACCGCCGCTTGGTGGCGCAGGGCCTCAAGCGTGTGCGTGCCGGGGCCATGCCTGCGGGCATGGAGGCCTTGTTCCGCGCGGCAGGGCGCAAGCCGGGGATAGCCACCAGCCAGGACTTTGGCTTTGCGCTGGGGCCGCGCATCAATGCGGCCGGGCGCTTGTCGGACATGACCTTGGGCATCGAATGCCTGCTCACCGATGACCCGGCGCGTGCCGACGAACTGGCGCGTGCGCTGGACGGCATCAACCGCGAGCGCCGCGTGATCGAAGGCGATATGCGCGACGTGGCCATGGAAGTGGCCGAGTCTTTGTTTGACGCCGAAGACGAAGCGCCACCGGCCATTTGCGTGTTCGACCCGGACTTCAATGAAGGCGTGGTCGGCATCGTGGCCGCGCGCATCAAAGACAAGTTCCACCGGCCCAGTTTTGTGTTTGCCGCCAGCCAGGCGCCGGGTAAAGAGCATGAACTCAAGGGCTCAGGCCGCTCGATCGCCGGCTTTCATTTGCGCGACGCGCTGGACCTGGTGGCCAAACGCTACCCCGGCGTGCTGCTGCGCTTTGGTGGCCACGCCATGGCGGCGGGCTGCACCATCAGCGAAGAACACCTGGACACCTTTGAAAACGCCCTGAGCGAAGTGGCGCACGAATGGCTGGACGAGGCCACCTTGCAGCGCCGCCTGGCCACCGACGGCCCACTGGCCCCCGAATACCGCCGCGTGGACCTGGTGGACACGCTACACAAAGAAGTTTGGGGCCAGGGCTTTGCCACACCCACCTTCAGCGAAGAAGTGGAAGTGCTGTCGCAACGCATCGTCGGCGAAAAACATTTGGCGCTGAAACTCAAACACCAGGGCGAACCGGTAGACGGCATCTGGTTCGGCCATACCGACCCCCTGCCCGCTAAAGTGACCATGGCCTTTCGGCTAGACGCCGACGAGTGGAACGGCGTGCGGCGGGTGAAGTTTTTTGTGGAGGCGGTACAGGGTTGATCTATTCTGCAGATTAGGCGAATACTGTCCAGGGATGAGGCGCCGCCATCAAAAAAAAGTTTTTACAATTGAGCCCACCGAGAGACAAATGTCGGCTGCATGCGGTATGGTGATTCGGTTCACCCTATATCTCTTGATACCTATTCCCGGACACCCGCTCTACATTGCAATGTGGGTGGGTGTTTTACGTTTGGTCTGAGCCAAGTTTGAACAATTGAAAAAAATTCCTCAACTTAAGTTCGCGCTGGAGACCGCCGCATAAGCACAAACCCGTTTTTGCGAGTGCAAGGGAGCAAGTAATCTTTATTATTTATATCCTTTGCAAATGGATAACTTTGACGCAGTACGCCGTGTGCCAACCGCTTGTAAATTGCGTTGCTAGGGTTTTTACCTATGCTTTTAATTGCCTATTTGATAATAATGTAGTTCGAGTAGTACTGAACAAAATCATCTAGCTTTTAGGTCTCAAATGGAACAATCACTGCGCGCTAAAACAAAGTCTTTGGACACAAAAAGAGTCATCAAGTCAATCAACATACTGATGGGTATGGTGTCCGGCATAGTTTGCGATGACAAACTTCAAGATGCAGAGGTTCATTATTTGTCGACATGGCTTTCGGAGCACAACGAGCTTGCCCAAGAGTACCCTGCGAGCGTGATTTATCGACGCGTTCGGGAGGTACTGAGCGACGGCATAATTACTGAGCTGGAACGCGCCCACTTGCTCAACGAATTAAAAGTAATGGCGGGTACAAATTTTATTGAAACGGGTGCGGCCCTACCAGAACACATATCATCGATATTCGACTCTGACCCCCATGTCATTATTCCCGGGAATCTATTTGTCTTTACTGGTGAATTTATGTGGGGAACCAGAGCGTCGCTACAAAGAGCGGTAGACCAGCGCGGCGGCATGTTCAAAGAAAGTATCACAAATCGAACTAATTATTTGGTCGTCGGCTCAAGATCGTCGCCAGATTGGATTGTTGAAAATTTTGGTCGGAAAATTCAAAAAGCTGTCGAAATGGCAAATTCCGGTGAATACGAAATAGCAATTATTCGTGAAGCAGATTGGGTAATTGCGTTGGACTAGAAATAAATTCGTTTAGATAAGCAAAATTTCCGCAAAACGTCCAGCAGTGCATATTACGAGATGCTGCCTAACACAATCTCTTTTTCATCGTCAATAGAGGTTTCGCAAACGACTTGCTCGCGACCGCCCATACACCTGGGACAGTGGTGACTCGCGCATCTACCGTTCGGCCTTTCGCGGCCCCTCAGGCATGGTACGCAGCATGAACTGGTCGAACAAGGGCACGGTAAATGCGGTATCCCCGTGCGCCGGGCTGTAGATCATGCCTTTTTTGATCAGGCTGGAGCGCAAGGGCGCTATGGTTTGCACTTTTACGCCCAAGCTCTCAGCCACGTCACCCGAACGCTGATTGCCAATGCCTAAGGAGGCCAGCGCACTGAGGTAATCTTTTTCGCGCGG
>CAMATX010000117.1 GCA_945861345.1 Comamonas sp. lk | reverse complement strand
TTGCTGCTGCGGCCTTGAGTGATTGCGCCGTTTTGTATTCTGAGGACATGCAGGACGGGCTCAATATCAAGTTGCCCGGACCGACTAGCGCCAATGCGCTGGTCATTCGCAACCCGTTTAGGGCTTGAGCAGATCCTCCACCGAGCGCCGCCTCAGCGGCGCTGCTTGTGGGCGCCAGCAACCGCATGAGCATTGCGCAAGACGAGAGCGACAAGCACATGATGAGTTTGCAGTACTACCTGCAAACCAAGTCGGCCTGGTTCCAGATCGGCAGAGGCGCTGCTCGCCGTCGGGCCACCTGCCATTGCGGCATGGATAGTCCGCCTTAGTGCTCCGGCCCGTCGTAGCGGGTGCCAACCTGCACAAGACCTTGGGAGACACGGGCCGTCCAATCAGCAATTTGGGGGCCGAACCGCGCGCTCAGTTCTGCATTGACCACCAAGCGAACATAGTCCGGCTGCTCTAAACCGTAGGTCACCGAAACGCCCTTTCGCAGCCGACCATGGACGAAATCATCAATCGCCTGGGCCAGACCCCGGCCAGAGTCCGCCACCGCCGAAGCAAGGAACACGGCGGGATCACGTGTGACCCAGTCCAGCACATTACCGATCTGACGGATGGGCAATTCTTGGCAAGCCCGTGAGACGCCGGGTCGACCGCCATCAATCATGGCAAAGATCAGGTCTGCACCCATGCCTTGCAAGCGACGCGTACTCTCGAATGCGAGATCGGGGTCATGCTGGAGACCGCAAAATGTGGTCACAAAACGGCAGTTGGGTGCGATATGTTTCAGGCCACTGGCAAACGCCGCACGTCCCTTCAGACCCGGGCCAACTTTTTCACCGGACAGGTGGGCTACCACCCCAGTTTTGGACGCAAGGCCGGCCAGTACGCCAGCCAGAAATGCCGACTGCTCCTGAAGCACCTCGTAACACGCCGTGTTGGGTGCGAGGAAGTTGCCTTGGGTGATCGCAAACACCGTTCCAGGAAACTCCTGATGGATGAGTTTCACAGGTTCATCACCCTGGCCACCATGAGCGACCAACAAGTCGGGGGATTGCTTGCATAGGGAGCGCAGCGCCTCGGCACGGTCTTGCGCCGCCAGCGGGGCGATCCAGTGCACCTCGACGGAATGGCCGGCGGCACGGGCCCGCATGGCGCCGTCGTAACCGGACTCGTTAAAGCTACCCTGGCCGGGTGGGCCAAAGAGCGCCACCTTGATGCGCGGCGCGGTCATCGCAAACCCCTGACAAGAACTAAAACGCGGCTCATAAGGTAGCGCCGCTGGCTTTGACGACAGGCGCCCAAAGTGCCGCTTGTTCCTTGATGAAGGCAGTGAACATCTCCGGCGACCGATTCTCGAGTTCAAAGCCCTGGGCCAGCAACTTACTGCGAATGTCTGGCATGGCCATCACATCGTTAACCGCCTTGATCAGCATCTGGGCCACCGCCGGCGGCACTGCCGCGGGTGCAGATAAACCGACAAAGTTTTCGGCGACCAAGGAGGGATAGCCGAGCTCCGCCAGAGTAGGAATATCGTTAGCCTGTGCAACACGCTTGGCCGAAGTGATCGCGAGCAGCCGCAACTGCCCGGTTTTGCGAAACTGCAGGTTTTGGGGCAAGGCGTCTACCGCCACCTTCAACTGCCCGCCCAACAGATCGGTGCGCATCGGGCCAGCGCCACGGTAGGGCACGTGCAGCACCTTCAGCCCAGCTTGTTGGCCCAGTAACTCGCCCACAATGTGCCCAATCGACGCAGCCCCGCCGCTGCCAAAAGGAACCGGGTCTTTTTGCGACTTTGCCCAAGCGACAAAGCCTGCAAAGTCGGTCACCCCCAATGAAGGGTGCACCGCCAGCACGGTCGGCACATCACCGATGTAGCTCAGATGTCTAAAGCTCTTCACGGGGTCATACAGGGGTTTGTCCATCAGCGCTGGCGCGATCAACATGGGGGCCGAATTGGACATCAGCAGGGTGTAACCGTTGGCCTCAGCATTGGCAACGTGCACAGCGCCGATGGTAGACGCACCACCGGGGCGGTTATCCACCACCACGGATTGGCCCAGCTTCTCGGCCAGCGCAGGGGCGATCAGCCGCGCGACGATGTCGCTAGCACCACCCGGTGGAAAAGTGACAACCAGCCGCAAGGGCTGACTCGGCCACGTCTGTGACCGGCTGATCACCGGCGTAATGGCGGCGGCAAGCGACGAGATGGTCACCAAAAAATGACGGCGAATGGGCATGGGATCTCCTTGTTGTACGAGCCAAATAGAAGCACTATTCGCGCCAGTCTAAGCGTCTTTAAGGTGATTAACAGGTTCTTTGCGCCCCGGACTCAAAGGGTGATAACCAGTTTACCGAAATGCGAGCGGGTCTTGAAGGCCTGCTGAGCCTGCACCAGTTGCGCCAGCGGGTAGATGCCGGCGATGAGGGGTTTGAGCTGCCCCGACGCCACATAGCGCACGATCTGGCGCGCCTCGGCCTGTGTGCCCATGGTGGCGCCCAGCAGCGTCAGGTGCTTGAGGTAGAGCTTGCGCCAGTCGACGGTCACCATGGGGCCGGCAATGGCACCGGCCGTCACATAACGCCCGCCCACTGCCAACAGGTCCAGCAACACCGGCACCTTGTCACCGGCCACCACATCGGCCACCACATCCACCGCGCCTGCTGGCCACTGCCGGGCCAGCGCGGCCGCGTAGTCAGGCTCGTCGCGCCAGATAAAGGCCTCAACCCCCAATGCCGGCAGATGCGCCTCTTTGCCACGGCCAATCACGGCGATCACGCGGGCACCGCGTATCTTGGCCAGTTGCACGAGCGCAGAACCGACACCGCCAGAGGCACCGGTCACCAGAATCGTCTCACCCGCCGCCAATGCCGCCCGGTTGAGCATGTGTTCGGCAGTGAGGTAAGACGTCATGAAGCTGGCCAACTCATGATCGGCCAGCGTCGAGTTGACGGCATGGGCGTTTTCAGCCGGCACACACACCCACTCGGCAAAGCCACCGTCACGCTCGCTGCCCAGGTAGGTGGCTTCAAAAAGGCCGTCGCCCGAGGTGCCATACAAGGTGGGGTTGACCATGACGCGCTCACCAAGGCGGTCTGCGCCTACATCCGCGCCCACCGCCACGATGCGGCCGACGATGTCTGCACCCTGGATACGCGGGAAGCTGAAGGCACTGCCCTGCCAGCCCGATCGCTCGCTGGCACCGTAAGCGCCCTCGCGGGTCCATACATCGGTGTTGTTGACGCCACACGCACCTATCTCGATCAGCACCTCACCGGGCGCCGGCTCAGGCCGGGGTACATCGGTGCGGTACTGCAGTTGGTCATAGCCGCCGTAACCCGTCAAGAGCACGGCGCGCATGGTTGATTTTTTAAGCATGGTTGATTGTGTACGCATGGCTTGACTTAGCTCAAGCCTACGGCATCAGTCCCCGGGCGCAGCCGGCAATGATGTTACGGGTACCGGAGCCGGGTTGTGCTGGGCGGCGAAGGCCTTCATATGAAAAGCAGCCACGTCCGCCGGGTAGCGGTAACTTGCCCCCACCGGGCAGGCGCGCCGGGCCAAACAACCCTGCTGCATGCACGGCTCGCTGCTGGCCTGCTGAAGCCAGCCCAGGCAGTCGTTCACGCGGTAACTGGCGCCGTCAAAGGCCGAAACAGGGCAGGCCTGCAGGCAGGGTTGTCCATCACACTGCAGGCACAGGCTACCTAGCACGGACGGCGGCGGCACCACTGGGACGGCCAAAATGGCTGGCGACGCGTCGGGCAAAGCCAAGGCAAAGCGATAGGCATGCCACAGGCCATAGTGCGGATGAATGCGCAGCAGCAAGGGGCTGTTTTGCACCGGTTCAGCGCGGGTCGCCCATTGTTGAAATGGCCAGTACGGCGGGCCACTGAAAGGATAGAGCGCAACCCCACCCCAGCGCGCGGCCAGTTCGTCGCCGATGGCCTGGCTCCATCGGTCCAGCGGGTCTGGCAGGCCATCGGTGAAGAAGGGAGACGCTGAAAAATCGGACCAATACCCAGAACCCACCACGCCGACCATCCAGACAACGCCGGCATTACCGCCTCCAGGCAACAGCGGTAACCGGTCCAACTGCGGGTCAGGCCGCCAGCCACCGCGCAGATGCAGCCCCCACCCTGCCAGGGCCTGCCGGATACCTTCGATGGATGGGGCGGCGCTGTCCATCAGGCTCAACGCCCCAGCGTCGAGGGCGGGCCAGACGCAATGGCCGTCACGATGGCCTCGAAGAACATATGACCGTCGATGTCGTTGCTGACACTGTTGTCACTTTGGGTGAAACTGAGGGTGGCGCTGGCGGCGCCAGCCTGAAAGGCCCGGGCCTGTGCTTGCACCCCGGCCAATTCACGGGCGAGTTCCAGGGCGGGGGTTAGCGCCGCGAAATCACGCGGTCCCTCTGGCGTGAACACCCGATAGACCC
>CAMATX010000116.1 GCA_945861345.1 Comamonas sp. lk | reverse complement strand
ATCGATGAAATTCGCGCATTTTTGAAGGACTATTTTGAGGTGCTGCAAACCCAGGATATGGATTTGTTTGACCGCGTTTTCCATAAAGACTGCGTGCTCTATTCGCAGCAGGACGATGCGCTGGTGGTGCGCCCCTTTGCCGCCTACCGCAGCATGGTGCAGGGCCGCGAGTCGCCAGCGTCCAAAGGCGCGCCGCGCGCCGAGCAGGTGCTGCTGGTGGACTTTTTGTCGCCCACCATGGCCGTCGTGAAAGTGCGCTTGCGCCTATTTGACAACATCATGGAAGACCACCTCAACCTGATGAAGCACGAGGGCCGTTGGATGATTTACGCCAAGCACTTTTACCGCGCTGGCAGTGCCTAAATCGGCTTAAGCCGCCCTCGTAGGGCGCGGCGCATAATGGCCGGCTGCCGTCGAGCTGTCCCGGCGCGGCCCAACGTGAAAGCCTGCCCCGCCCATGATTGCCCTGCTCGAATCCCGCGTCGCCGGTCAGTATGGCAAAGCCAGCTGGCTGCCCAATATCGTGGCGGGCGTGGTGGTGGGGGTGGTGGCGCTGCCGCTGGCCATGGCCTTTGCCATCGCGTCCGGCGCGCGGCCCGAGCAAGGCATTTACACCGCCATCGTGGCCGGTATTTTGGTCAGTGTGCTGGGTGGCAGCCGCGTCCAGATCGCCGGGCCGACTGGTGCTTTTATTGCCATCTTGAGCGGCATCACCGCCACCCACGGCATCGTTGGTTTACAAATTGCCACGCTCATGGCTGGGGTGATGCTCACGCTCATGGGCCTGCTGCGCCTGGGCGGCGTCATCAAGTTCATCCCCGCGCCGGTGATTGCCGGGTTTACCACCGGCATTGGGGTGATTATTTTTGTGGGGCAGTGGAAGTATTTTTTCGGGCTACCTGCCACACAAGGCATTCACTTTCACGAAAAGTTGCTGGCCCTGGTGCAGGTATTGCCGCAGTGGCACCCGGCCACGCTGGGCTTGTCGCTGCTCAGCCTGGCGCTGGTGCTGTATGCGCCCAAGCTGCCGCACATGCAGCGGGTGCCCGGGCCGCTGGTGGCCATGGTGGTGGCTACGGTGCTGCAAGCCGTGTTTGGGTGGGATGGCGTGGCCACGATAGGCAGCGCTTTTGGCGGTATCCCGCAGGGTTTGCCTAGTTTGCAATGGCCCGACCTTACTTGGGCGGGCATGATCCCGTTGGTAGTGCCGGCGATATCCATCGCCTTGTTGGGAGCAATTGAATCCTTGTTGTCCGCCGTGGTGGCCGACGGCATGGCCGGGCTGACGCACGACTCCAACCAAGAGCTGATCGGCCAGGGCATCGCCAACATCGTCGCGCCCCTGTTTGGCGGCTTTGCAGCCACCGGCGCCATCGCCCGCACCGCCACCAATATCCGCAACGGCGGCACCAACCCGATAGCCGGTATCACCCACAGCCTGACCTTGGTGGCCACCCTGCTCTTTCTAGCGCCGCTGGCCGGGCAAATTCCATTAGGCGCACTGGCGGCCATCTTGTTTGTGGTGGCCTACAACATGAGCGATTTAAAACACTTTTTTCACATCGCCCGTGGCCCCTCACGCACGGAGGTGCTGGTGCTACTGGTGACTTTTGCGCTGACAGTGCTGGTGGACTTGGTAGCCGCCGTGTTGGTGGGTGTGGTGCTGGCGGTGGTGTTGAGGCGGTAGGCCAAGGGTTGAGCGGGGCTTAAGGCATCTATCGCTGCGTGAAAGTGTGATTGAAACTCTGCCACTGACTCGCCTTGAAACGCGATGATGTCATCAATATCCAGCACGCTCCCGACGATGACCTGATCTCAGTTTGTTCTACCCCAGACCGGCACTTATAATATGTAATTACATCCGTAACCACATAGAAAGAAGCACCATGGCTGAACCCAACCCAACATCGAACTACGAAGGCAGCATCGTGCGGGTTGGCAACTCGCGAGGCATGCGCCTGCCCGCCCGGTTTTTTCAGGCGCACCCCGAGTTTGCGGGCAAAGTCCAACTGACGGTGGTGGCCGATGGCGCGGTCCTAATGTCGGCCATACCCATATCCGAACCCGTTGACGCCGAGGAAGACCCGGTACTGACCAGCTTTCTGGGTTTTTTGGAAAAGCAAATGGGCGCGCGCCCAGAAGACATCGTGGCCGCAGACGCCGCGCAATTGCAGCGCATTGCCAAGCTGGTCAAAGGCGTAGCCACCGAGTAAGCCCATGCCAACCCTAGCCAAAGGCTGGCGCCTGTACTACTTTCGCATCTTCCAAGCCGCCCTGGATGAACTCGAGGCCACGGTGACCCAACTAGCCCGCGAAAAGCCCAATACCTACAAAACACACCCCAAAACCAAGCTGCTGGCCTCGGTGTACAAAGCCATCACCGACACGGTGCCCAGCAACCCCGCCGCCCCCGAGTTCCGGCTGGGCAAAACCCTAGGCGCCCACAATACCCACTGGCGCCGGGTAAAAAAAGGGTTGCCCGAGCGCTACCGTCTGTTCTTTCGCTTTGCATCAAGCCCCACAAAGGTCATCGTCTACGTTTGGTTCAACGACGAAGACAGCTTGCGCAAGGCCGGCGCCAAGACCGATGTGTACGAAACCTTCCAAAGCATGCTGGCACGCGGTGTGGTGCCGGGCGGGATAGGGGAATTATTGGCGGGGGCCGGCTGAGCGGTAAGCAATCCGCTCAAGCCACCTTCAACCGCGCCCCTGCCAGCCCCGTCTCCAGCAGCAGCCGCTCTGGCGCGCTAAAGCACAAAAAGCGCTTGTTGGTGGCGCGGCCTATGGCGCATAGGTTCAGGCGCTGGGCGACCTGGTGGCCCATTTGCGTGATACCGCTGCGCGAGATCACCACCGGCACGCCCATTTGCGCGGACTTGATGATCATCTCGCTGGTCAGGCGACCGGTGGTGTAGAACACTTTGTCATGCGCGCTCATACCGGTGCGTGCGCCCGGGCCGGTGCTTTCGTTAGGCTGCATAGACATCCAACCGGCAATCGCATCTAGTGCATTGTGGCGGCCCACATCTTCCACAAACATCAGCATGCGCTCGCCCTGAAACAGCGCACATCCATGTACCGAGCCTGCGGTTTTATAAACGCTGTCGTTCAAGCGGATGGTGTTGACGATGCCATAGAGTTGGCTTTGGGTGATAGTGGCCACAGGCAGTTGGATACTGTCGATATCTGCCATCAGATCGCCAAACACACTGCCCTGCCCGCAGCCGGTGGTAACTACGCGCTTGGCAGTCTTTTTCTCTAGATTGGCAATGCCTTTATAGGTCTTGACCGCCGCAGCGCCCACTTCCCAATCGACCGTGATGGACTCCACTTCCTGCGCTGATGCGACCAGGCGCTGATTCAGCAAATAGCCCAGCACCAACCACTCGGGCTGCGCGCCCAGGGTCATGAGCGTCACGATTTCGCGCTTGTCTACATACACCGTCAGTGCCCGCTCGGCGGGAATTTGCAGGCTTTGCGTTTCGCCATATTCGTTCAGTACTTCAATAGAACGCGTCACCGCCACCTGGGCGCGACTCAGGCGGGGTAGTCTCGGCGCGGCGGGTATGCGGGGCAAAGTCTGCATGGTCAGGCAGACGCCTCTGCCACCGGGTCATTCACACCAAAGCCCGCGTTCTCGCGCGTGGTGCCGCCTTTGCTCACGGCCACTGCGCAGTACTTGAACTCGGGGATTTTGCCCACCGGGTCCAGCGCGGAATTGGTCAACTCATTGGCTGCCGCTTCGTAATAGGCAAAGGGCACGAACACCGCGCCTTGCGGCGTGCCGTCGTCGCGGCGCACATGCAGCGCCACTTCGCCCCGACGTGAGGCAATGGTGATGATGTCGCCCGCTTCCATGCCCAGTGCCTTCAGGTCCGCGCCGCACATCGACGCAGTGGCCATAGGCTCAATCGCGTCGAGCACCTTAGCGCGGCGTGTCATGCTGCCGGTATGCCAATGTTCCAATTGGCGACCGGTGATCAGCACAAAGGGGTAAGCCGCATCGGGCCGCTCGTTGGCGGGGATGATGTCGGCGGGCACCAGTTTGACGCGGCCACTGGCGGTGGGGAAGTTGTCGATAAACACAGTGGGCGAGCCCGGCGCGTCTTCGCTCAGGCACGGATAGGTCACGCTGGATTCGCGCTGCAAACGCTCCCATGTAATCCCCGAAATAGCAGCGTGCATGGCGCGGCGCATTTCGTCATAGACGGCGGCCACGCCATCGTGCGCGCCCTGATAGTCCCAGGGCAAACCGATGCGCTTAGCCAGGTCTTGCAATATCCACAGGTCGGCTCGGGCTTGGCCGGGCGGATCGATGGCTTGTTTGCCCAGTTGCACCATGCGGTCGGTGTTGCTGACGGTGCCGGTCTTTTCAGGCCAGGCGGTGGCGGGCAATACCACGTCGGCCAACCAGGCGGTTTCGGTCATGAAGATATCTTGCACCACCAGGTGGTCCAGGCTGGCCAGCGC
>CAMATX010000115.1 GCA_945861345.1 Comamonas sp. lk | reverse complement strand
CTCGGCGGGTTTAATCGCCGGCACCGGTTTGCGCTTGGTGCCCGCGTTGCGCAGCAACGTCATGGGTTTGCTGGTCTGCACAGGCCTGGTCGGCCTTACCTTTGTCAGTATCGCCTGGCTGCGCGTGCCCCTGGGCTGGGTTTTGCTCGGGCTGGGGCTGCCTGCGTTTTTCTGGGCATTGCGGCAAATCCAACAGATTCAAAGCCGCCAAGGAGATGGCGCATGAACGGCTTTGAGGCCACCGATCTGTGGGGCCTGCTGGGCTGCTTTGTGTCGCTCTCGCTAATGTCCGTGGGCGGCGCGATTGCCACCGTTCCCGAGATGCACCGCTACCTGGTGGCGCAAACCCATTGGCTCAGCGAGAGCCAGTTCAGCGCCTCGATTGCGCTGGCGCAGGCCGCGCCGGGCCCTAATGTTTTGTTTGTTGCGGTTTTGGGCTGGAATGTGGGTTTGGCATCGGCCCCGCTGGGTGCGCCCATGGCCTGGGCCTTGTCCAGCGCGGCGATGGCCGTTTCGATGGTGGGCATCATTTTGCCCAGCACGACGCTGACTTATTTCGCGGCGCGCTGGGGCCACCAAAACCGCGAACGCGCCCCGGTGCGGGCCTTTAAGCAATCGATGGCGCCCGTGGTGGTGGCTTTGCTCATCTCCACCGGATGGCTACTGACCTCCAGCCACGGCAATGTCCAAGAGGCACCGCTGTTGTGGCTGCTGACGCTGGCCTCGGCCTTGCTAGTCTGGAAAACGCGCATCCACATCCTGTGGCTGCTGGCCGCGGGCACCGCCTTGGGCGCGCTCGGCCTGATTTAGGCACGCCGCTTAACGCGGGTTTTCAAAGAAAACGTAGTTGGTGGCGTAGTCGCTGATTTCAAAATACACTTTTTTCTCGCCCGGATCGACCTGCATATTCAGGTTCTCGTCCAGAACACCATAGCCAAACCGATAGGGCCGTGCTTTATTGTCATCGGTGCCCATGGCGGTGCTCAACTTGTCGATCTTGAGGAAGCGGCGCACTAATTTGTCCCCGGCATAGACTTCCAAAACGCCGTTGGTGCCGGTCCAATTTTGAATATCGCGGCTGATTTTGTTTTGCTGCTCCTGGGTGCAGGACACCAAAGCCAGCGTCAGGCTGGCGCAAAGCCCGGCCATCAGCAGGCGCTGTACATTCTGAGTGCGTTTCATACCTTGGCTCCTTGGGTGGTGGACATAGGGCGGCGCTGGCGCAGCGCTTCGTAGAGGCAAACTCCGCTGGCGACCGACACATTGAGGCTCTCGACCGCGCCTTGCATGGGGATGCTAACCAACTGGTCGCAGGTCTTGGCCGTGAGTTGGCGCATACCGGCGCCTTCTGCGCCCAGCACCAAGGCCGTAGGGCCGCGCAAATCGGCCTGGTAGAGCGTGCCCGGCGCGGTATCGCTGGTTCCGGTGATCCAGATGTTGCGCTCCTTGAGCTCCATCAGCGTGCGCGCCAGATTGGTCACCATGAAATACGGCACGGTCTCGGCCGCGCCGCTGGCCACTTTGGCCACCGTGGCGTTGATGCCGGCGGCATGGTCTTTCGGAGCGATCACCGCATGCGCACCCGCGCCGTCGGCCACGCGCAAGCAGGCGCCCAGGTTGTGGGGATCGGTGACGCCGTCGAGCACCAGCAAGAGAGCGGGCGTGCGTTCGGCCGGCGGCAGCGCGGCCTGGGCCGCTTCCAAATCTTCCAGCAAAACATCGAGTGAGCGCGCCTGGGGCAGCGGCTGGGTGCGCGCCGCCACGCCCTGGTGGCCATGGCTGCCGCACAGCTTGGACAAGCGCATGCCGTCGGCCTCGATCAGGCGTACGCCGGCCGATTGGGCTTTTTCCAAAAATTGGCGCATCCGCGCGTCGCGCCGATTGGGTTCGAAATACAGCTCCACAATGGATTGCGGAGCGATTTTCAGGCGCACACCGAGTGCGTGAAAACCAAAAAGTATGTGATGTGCGGCCATGCGGCGATTATCGGCGGGTCCAGCTTGCCCGGCGGCTTAGGCCAAGCCTTGGACCTCGTCCGAGGCGATCCGCCCGGCCTCGATGGTGATACGCCGGGCGCAGCGTGCCGCAATCGCCCTGTCGTGCGTCACCAGCACCAGCGTGGTGCCCCACTCCTGGTTGAGGGCGAACATCAGCGCCATGATGGTCTCGCCCGTGGCAAAGTCCAGGCTGCCGGTGGGCTCATCGGCCAACAGAAGTGCCGGTTGCACGACAAAAGCACGCGCCAAGGCCACGCGCTGCTGCTCGCCACCGCTTAGAACCTTGGGGTAGGCCTGAAGGCGCTGGGCCAGCCCAACGCGCTCGAGCATGGCCGTGGCGCTCTTGCGCGCATCCTTGCGACCGGCCAATTCCAGGGGAAGCATCACGTTTTCCAGCGCCGTCAGATTGCCCAAAAGCTGAAAACTCTGGAACACAAAACCGAGCTGACGCGCCCGCAAGGCGGCCCGGGCATCCTCGTCCAGGGCAAACAGATCCTGGCCACCAATATGCACCTGGCCGCCAGAGGGCGTGTCCAGGCCGGCGATGATGGAGAGCAAGGTGCTTTTGCCCGAGCCAGAGGCGCCCACGATGGCCACCGTTTCGCGCGGGGCCAGCGAGAAATTGATGTCTTGCAGGATGTGGAGGGTTCCGGTGGAATCGGTTACCGACTTGCAGACGCGCTGAACCGCGATAATTGAATCAGACATGGCACTTTCACTAAATCGCAGGTACTTTAACGCAAGCACGTTGGCGCTGGCCTGGGCTGCATGCTTGCCCACACAGGCCAAAGGCAATGGGACACTGCTGGTGGTGGGCGACTCGCTGAGCGCCGAGTACGGTCTGCCCCGGGGCAGCGGTTGGGTGGCGTTGCTGGCGCAGCGGCTCAAGGCCGAGGGCTCGTCGGTGCAGGTGGTCAACGCCAGCATCAGCGGCGACACTACCTCGGGCGGGCGCTCGCGCCTGGCGCCGCTGCTGGCGCAGCACAAGCCCCAGGCCGTTATCATTGAATTAGGCGGCAATGACGCCCTGCGCGGTCTGCCCCTCTCGGCCTCGCAAGCCAATTTGGACGCGATGGTCCAAGCCTGCCAGGCCCAAGGCGCCAAAGTGCTCTTGCTGGGCATGCAGGTGCCCCCCAACTACGGCCCCGATTACAGCGCCCAGTTTGCCGCCATGTATGTGCAGGTGGCCAAGCAACGCAAATGCGCCTTGCTGCCCTTTTTCCTGCAGGGCGTGGCCGATGTTGCGCAGGCGGACACGCTGTTTCAGTCCGACCGCATTCACCCTGTGGCCGCTGCCCATCCGCAGTTGCTGCAAAACGTCTGGCCCCAGGTCAAGAAAATCCTTCCATGAGCCTGAGCCTTGTTTCTGCTGACCACGCCATCGCGCAGTGGGACCGGTTCGATAGCGTGATCGACGCGCGCAGCGAGTCCGAATACGCGCTGGACCACCTGCCTGGCGCGTGCAATTGGCCTACTCTCAATGATGAGGAACGCCAAGCCATTGGCACGATGTACAAGCAGGTCAATGCGTTTGAAGCCAAGAAGCGCGGCGCCGCCATTGCGGCGCGCAATATTGCCGCCCACATCGAGCGCGAGGTGCTGGACAAACCGCGCGACTGGGCGCCACTGGCCTATTGCTGGCGCGGCGGCAAGCGCAGCGGCTCCCTTTCGCTGGTGCTAGACCAGATCGGGTTTCGGGTCAGTCTGATCGAGGGCGGCTACAAAGCCTTTCGCGCTGCCATGCTTATCGACTTGGAGCGCCTAGCCCAGTCCTTGCAATTTCAGGTGGTGTGTGGAACCACCGGCTCAGGCAAAACCCGCCTTTTGCATGCCCTGGCGCAAGAAGGCGCGCAAGTCTTGGATCTGGAGCATCTGGCGCGCCACCGCAGCTCGGTGCTGGGGGCCATTCCCGGCGAGCCGCAGCCCAGCCAAAAGCGCTTTGACACCCTGGTGTGGGACCAACTGCGCCGCTTTGACCCGGCGCGCCCCGTTTTTGTCGAGAGTGAGAGCAAAAAAGTCGGCAATGTCGCCATCCATAACACCTTGGTCGATGCCATGCGCCGTAGCGCATGCCTGATGCTGGAGCTCGATCTGTCCGAGCGTGTGGCGCTGCTGCTCGAGGATTACCGCTATTTTGAAGAAAACCCGGATCACTTTTGTAACCGCCTGGATGCGCTCACGGCCCAAAAAGGCAAAGTCTGCATCGAGGCTTGGAAAGCCAGCGTCCTGCTAGGTGATGTGGCCAGTGTGGTGCAAGCCTTGCTTACCGAGCACTACGACCCGGTCTACCTGCAATCCATAGAGCGCAATTTCAGCCTGTTTCAATCGGCGCCGAGATTACGGCCAGAGGGCCGCAGTGCACACGCGATGGCAGCGCTGGCGCGCAGTTTAGTTTAGTCAACCGACGGGGCGGATGGCGTCGTAGGCGTAGGGCTTGGCGTTGCCGCAGGCAGTTGCTGATCCACCCAAGCAGCGCCGGAGGCAGGCGCCTCATCGCCGCCCGATTTACGCTCGCTCTTGTTTTTGAGCTTGTCCTCTTTTTTACGCTTCTTAGCCAATTCTTTTTGGCGTTTTTCGTATCCGTAATTGGGAG
>CAMATX010000114.1 GCA_945861345.1 Comamonas sp. lk | reverse complement strand
CTGCTGTATGTGGCTTGTACCCGAGCGCGGGACAGGTTGATGGTGACTAGCGTTGCGCCTGCTTCGGAGTTTGTCGCGGATTTACAGGCTTAAGTGGCCGGCCTGCTCAGTACGTCTCCAACTGCAACCGGCCCTCTTGCTTCAAGTTGGCCGCGACCGCAGCCCAGTCCATTCCTGCACCCACGGAAATGTCGTGCAAGGCTTGCACCACACCTTCTTCCATGCTCTTTAATCCGCAGACATATAAATGCGTCTGTGGGTCCTGCAGCAAGCCGGACAGCGCTGGGGCTGCCTGGCGCATGGCGTCTTGCACATAGCGCTTGGGCTGGCCGGGCGTGCGCGAAAACGCAAAGTGGATGTCGATGAAGTCTCGGGGCAGTTTTTGCAGCGGCCCGAAGTAAGGGAGTTCTTGCTGCGTACGCGCGCCAAAAAATAGCAGCAGCTTGCCGCCCTGAAATTTGCCGCTTGCCTGCAGTCGGCGGCGCCATTCGGTCATGGCGCGCATGGGGGCGCTGCCGGTGCCGGTACAAATCATCACGATATGGCTGCCGGGGTGGTTGGGCATTAAGAAGCTGTTGCCAAAGGGGCCGATGACTTGCACGCTGTCGCCGGTTTGCAGATCGCACAGGTAGTTAGACGCCACGCCGCGCACCGGCTGGCCTTGGTGGTCTTGCACCACGCGCTTGACCGTCAAGGACAGGTTGTTGTAGCCGGGGCGTTCGCCATTGCGCGGACTGGCGACCGAATACTGGCGCGCATGGTGGGGCCTGCCGCTGGCATCCGCGCCCGGCGGCACGATGGCGATGGACTGCCCCTCTAGCACCGGAAAAGGCAGGCTGCCAAAGTCCAGCACGATGTGGTGGGTCTCGTTGTCCGTGCCAGCTTCGTTGACTTGCATATTGCCTACCACCGTGGCGCTGATGGGCGCCTTGGAGCCATACAAATGGGTGTACGGGTGCGCCGCCGACCAGGGTGGCACGCTGGCGCCCAAGGATGCCACCTTGGCTGCTGTCGGGGCGGCCGACTGCGCGCTTGCGCCAGGCGCTACCGAACTGGCCGCCGTCTGAAAAGCCGTGCTTCCCGACACCAGCGTACTGGCACCCTCGGCTTGGGCGGCGGGCAACTCGTCCCAGGAAAACTGCTCGTCCAAGGTGTAGGCCTTGCTTCGCAACACGGGAAGCCAGTGGTCTATAGAGCCCGTCGGACAGGGTGGCACGCAGGCCATGCAGTGATTGCATTTGTCCGGGTCGACCACGTAATTGCGGCTGTCGTGCGTTACCGCGCCCACCGGGCAGGTCGCTTCACAGGTGTTGCAGCGGATGCACACCTCGGGGTCGATGACATGCTGCTGCAGCAGCTCGGCGGTCTCGCTCATGCCCAGACTTTAGTTGAAACGCACGTACTCAAAATCCACCGGCTGACGATTGATACCAATCGCAGGCGGCGCAATCCAGTTGGCGAACTTGCCCGGCTCGACCACACGTCCCATCAGGCTTTGCACAAAGGCTCGGTCTTCCGCCGTCGGCAGCCATTCGCCCACCTTGGCATTCCATTCGTTCTCCGACAGCACGCGGCCATCGGGCGACACTTTGGCGCCAGACAAAGCCCCGATGTTGCGGTGAAACGCCTTGTGCGGCACGCTCAGGCGGTGCGGCAAACCGGCTTTCTCGATGACGCGGTTCCAGCGCTCGACACCACCCACCGAGTCTTTGATGAAGTCGTCGCGCAGCACTTCGTTCAGCGCGTTCAGCATCGGCACTTCTTTTTCTTGCAGCTGACCGTTCACCACGTTCAACACCTTGTAGGTCTGTCCGCGCAACACATGGTCGTCGTCGCGCTTGGTTTCTTCGTAGCGGCCTTTGATGCCGGTCGAATAAAACGTCGCCGCGTTGCTGGACTCGTCGGCACCAAACAGATCGATGGTTACGCTAAAGTGGAAATTCAAATAACGCTGCAAGGTCGGCAAGTCGATCACGCCTGCCGCGCGCAGTTTGCCCACGTCATCGGTTTTCATTTCGTTCATCGCCGCGCACGTGCGTTGGATGATGCGGCTGATGCCGGACTCGCCGACAAACATGTGGTGCGCTTCTTCGGTCAACATGAACTTGGTGGTGCGTGCCAGCGGATCAAAACTGCTTTCAGCCAAAGCGCACAACTGGAACTTGCCGTCGCGGTCGGTGAAATAGGTGAACATGAAAAAGCTCAGCCAATCGGGCGTCTCTTCGTTGAAGGCTTGCAAAATGCGCGGGTTGTCTTCCTGACCACTGCGACGCTCAAGCAGCGCTTCGGCTTCTTCGCGGCCGTCGCGACCGAAATGTTTGTGCAACAAATACACCATGGCCCACAGGTGGCGGCCTTCTTCCACGTTGATTTGAAACAAGTTGCGCAAGTCGTACATGCTGGGCGCGGTCAGGCCCAAGTGGCGTTGCTGCTCGACAGACGCAGGCTCGGTGTCACCTTGGGTGACGATGATGCGGCGCAAATTGGCGCGGTGTTCGCCGGGCACGTCTTGCCAGGCTTTCTCGCCTTTGTGGTCACCGAAGTGGATGTTGCGGTCGGCTTCGCCGTGGTTCAAGAAAATACCCCAGCGGTAGTCGCGCATCTTCACATGCCCAAACTGCGCCCAGCCTTGCGGGTCTACGCTGACGGCGGTGCGCAAATACACATCATTGTCGGTGGTTCCTTCGGGGCCCATGTCGTCCCACCAGTTGATGAAATTAGGCTGCCATTGTTCAAGCGCGCGCTGCAAAGTGCGGTCGCCGCCCAGGTCCACGTTGTTGGGAATTTTTTCGCTGTAGTTGATGGCTGACATAAGAGACTCCGTTTTTTTAAATGCGTGGTGAAGTAGTTTGGATGAGAGATGGTTTGCGCGGGTGCTTACACGCGGTTCCAGTCAAAGGCGGCGCGTTCGCCTTTGCCATAGACCTTGAGCGCGCCTTTGTCGCCTACGGCGTTGGGGCGCTGAAAAATCCAGTTTTGCCAAGCGCTTAAGCGGCCAAACACCCGGGTGTGCATGGTCTCTTTGCCGTTGAAGCGCAAATTGGCTTCCAGGCCGGTCATGGCGTCGGGCGACATGGACACGCGCTCTTCGATGGCGATGCGCACTTCGTCGGCCCAGTCGATGTCATCGGGCGCGGCGGTTACCAGGCCTAGCGCGAAAGCGCTATCGGCATTGAGCGCTTGGCCGACTGCGGCGCGCACGGCTTCTAGCGGGCCGGCTTCTTCGTAAAAACGGCGTTGCAAACGGCTTTGACCGGTGGCCATGGGGTAAGTGCCAAAGTTGCGCTCGCCCACGGTGATGCGCGGCGTACGTGCGGCGTCATCGGGCAGCATGAGTTGGTAGCTGCGGTCGCAGGCCAGCGCAAATTCCAGGTAACTACCGGCAAAGCAAGAGCCGGGCTCGATCAGCGCAAACAGGCTGCGCGAGGACACATCCAGGCGGCTGAAAGTGCGGCGCAGCAGGCCGGTGGTTTCGCGCACCAGCCAGTGGCCGGCCTGCGCTTGTAGTACTTCGTCCATGGCCAGCACGGCGGCGCTATCGCCTGCGGTTTTGATCAGCCAGATGCCGATGTCCAGCTCGTTGGTGCGCATATGCAAGATCGCGTCTTCCAGCTCGCGCGCCATGCGCAGCGGGAACCATTGCGCGCCCTGGGCTTCTATCTCGGCGATGGTGGAGGGCTGCACGCCCCGCGGCGCTTGAATCGTCCACACCGCGCTGCGCTTGGCGCGGTCTATTTCAACCTTGAGCGTGCTGTAGTGCAGGGCATCGGCGCTGCGCGTGCATTGCAAGGCCGTGAGCTGCACGCCCTGCGCATCGGCAGGCCGGTCGCTCTGCGCGGCCAAGGCCAGCGCGCGCTCGCGCACGCGGGCGGCGAACTCGGCGGGCTTGGCCAAGCCATCGACCAGGCGCCAGTCTTTGGCTTTTTGGCCGCGCACGCCTTCGGCGCTGGTGCAAAACACATCGGCCAGGTCGTGGCGCACGCGGCGCTTGTCGGTGACGCGGGTCAGGCCGCCGGTGCCGGGCAGCACGCCTAGCAAAGGCACTTCGGGCAGGCTGACGGCAGACGACCGATCATCAACCAGCAATATTTCGTCGCAGGCCAGCGCCAATTCGTAGCCGCCACCGGCGCAGGCGCCATTGACCGCTGCCAAAAATTTCAGGCCGCTGTGCGCCGAAGAGTCTTCCAGGCCGTTGCGCGTCTCGTTGGTGAATTTGCAGAAATTGACTTTCCAGGCGTGGCTGCTTAGCCCGAGCATGAAGATATTGGCGCCAGAGCAAAACACTTTGTCCTTGGCGCTGGTGATGACGACGGTGCGCACCTCGGGGTGGTCAAAGCGGATGCGGTTGATGGCGTCGTGCAGCTCGATGTCCACGCCCAAGTCGTAGCTATTGAGCTTGAGCTTGTAGCCGGGGCGCAGGCCGCCGTTTTCGTCAAAGTCGGCCTTGAGTGTGGCCACGGGGCCTTCAAAACTCAGCGTCCAGTGGCGGTATTGGCTCGGATCGGTTTGGTAATGGACAATCGGCGCAGGGTTCACGGGCGGGTCCTTTTCGAAAGATGCATCAAAGTACATGTTTGGTGGTTGTATGCATAATAATGCATAAACCCATCGCGGTCAATCGTCGCAGGGATTAGTCGGCTTGCTGCAAATACTGCCGCACCATGGTCCGCAGGGCGCTAAAGGTGGTGGCCAGGTCCTGGGTGCTGGTGTTCAGGGCCATAGGCGCCTTGGAATAAAAGGGCTTGCGCCCGTCCAAAATGCCTTGCAGGTCTTGCAGCGCTTCTTTGCTGGCCGCCATCGGGCGCATATCGCCCTG
>CAMATX010000113.1 GCA_945861345.1 Comamonas sp. lk | reverse complement strand
ACGTGCTTGTACTCGCCCTTGTTAAAGTCGCTGGCCGAGCCGTAATATTCTTTGTACAGCTTGCCGTCTACCTCAACCGTTTGGCCGGGGCTTTCTTCATGGCCGGCCAGCATCGAGCCGATCATCACCATGGTGGCACCAAAACGAATCGACTTGGCTATATCGCCATGCTCGCGAATGCCGCCATCGGCAATGATTGGTTTGGTGGCCACCCGCGCACACCACTTCAAGGCGCTGAGTTGCCAGCCGCCGGTGCCAAAGCCGGTTTTGAGCTTGGTAATACACACTTTGCCGGGGCCTATGCCGACCTTGGTTGCATCAGCGCCCCAGTTTTCCAGGTCGATGACCGCCTCGGGCGTGCCCACGTTGCCGGCAATGATGAAGCTGCTTGGCAGGTGTTCTTTGAGGTAGCTGATCATGTTTTTCACACTGTCAGCATGGCCATGGGCGATGTCGATGGTGATGTACTCTGGCGTCAGGCCCAGCGTGCGCAGGCGATCGACCGTTTGGTAATCGGCCGCTTTGACACCCAGGGAAATCGAGGCGTATAAGCCTTTGGCGCGCATGTCCTGGATGAACTGCACATTGTCCAGGTCGAAGCGGTGCATCACATAAAAGTAGCCGTTTTGCGCCAGCCAGACGCAAATGCTTTCGTCCACCACTGTCTTCATATTGGCAGGCACCACCGGCATGCGGAAACTGTGGCCGCCTAGTTCTACGCTGGTGTCACATTCGGACCGGCTTTCCACCCGGCACTTGCGGGGCAGCAGCAAAATGTTGTCGTAGTCAAAAATATCCATAAGCCAAGCTCCAAAAGTTGCATCCGTCAAAAAGGCGCTTGGATTGGTTCCGGCAAAAAAATACCGGACGCCAAATGCTTGGGCCCGGTGCTTGATTTTACGCACAGAGCCTGACAGCGGCGGCTTTCTACAATCGGGCATGTTTTCGCCCACCTCGCCGTCCTCCCCCTTGCTTGACAGCCTCAACCCCGAGCAGCGCGCTGCCGTCACCCTGCCGGCCGAGCACGCGCTGATTCTGGCCGGTGCAGGCTCGGGCAAAACCCGGGTGCTAACGACGCGAATTGCCTGGCTTTTGCAGGAAGGGCACATCACCCCCGGCGGTATTTTGGCCGTCACCTTTACCAATAAAGCGGCCAAGGAAATGGTGGCCCGCCTCACTGCCATGCTGCCCATTTCGGTACGCGGCATGTGGATTGGCACCTTCCACGGCCTGTGCAACCGTTTTTTGCGCGCCCATTTCAAAACCGCAGCCTTGCCCCAGACCTTTCAGATTCTGGACACCCAGGACCAACTAAGCGCCGTCAAGCGCCTGTGCAAGCAATTGGGCGTCGATGAGGACCGCTTCCCGCCCAAGCAACTGAGCTGGTTTATTTCCAGCTGCAAAGAAGAAGGGCTTCGTCCCCAAGATGTGCCGGTGCGCGACAGCGACACCCGCCGCAAGGCTGAGCTTTACCAGCTCTACGAAGAGCAATGCCAGCGCGAAGGCGTGGTCGATTTTGGCGAGCTGATGCTGCGCAGCTACGAAGTGCTTCGCGACCATGCGTCTATTCGCGAGCATTACCAATGGCGTTTTCGCCACATTCTGATTGATGAGTTTCAGGACACCAACAAGCTGCAGTACGCCTGGATCAAGATGCTGGCGGGCAAGCAAGACGGCGCCGATAGCGCGGCCGGGCAGGGCGGTGCGGTGCTGGCCGTAGGCGATGACGACCAGAGCATTTACGCCTTTCGGGGCGCGCGCGTGGGCAATATGGCCGACTTTGTGCGCGAATTTGCGGTCGAGCACCAGATCAAGCTAGAGCAAAACTACCGCAGCCACAGCCACATATTGGAAGCGGCCAATGCGCTGATCAGCCACAACAGTCGGCGTCTGGGTAAAAACCTGCGTACCGACCAAGGGCCGGGCGAGGCCGTGCGCGTCTACGAGGCGCCCAGCGACTTTGAGGAAGCCCAGTGGATGGTCTCGGAGATGCGCTACCTGATGGAGTCGGGCAAACCCGGCCTGGGCGAGGGCTACCCGCAGTCGGAAATTGCAGTGCTCTACCGCAGCAATGCCCAAAGCCGGGTCATCGAGACGGCGCTGTTCAACGCCGGTATCGCTTACCGGGTGTATGGCGGATTGCGCTTTTTCGAGCGTGCCGAGATCAAGCATGCGCTGGCCTATTTGCGCCTGGTGTCCAACCCGCACGATGACACCAGTTTTATGCGCGTGGTCAACTTTCCGGCCCGCGGCATTGGGGCGCGCAGCCTGGAGCAATTGCAAGACATTGCCAAAGAGCTGGGCTGCTCGCTGCATGACGCCGTCAGCGCCCTCAAAGGCCGGCCCGGCGCCCTGATTTCGGCCTTTGTCGCCAAAATCGACGTGCTGCGCGAGCAAACAGCCACCAGCGGGCTGCGCGACATCGTGGCCACCATGCTCGAAGAAAGTGGCCTGCTGGCCCACTATCGCCAAGACCGAGAGGGCGAGGACCGCGTCGAAAACTTGGAAGAACTGGTCAACGCCGCCGAAAGCTTTGTGCGCTTAGAAGGCTTTGGCCGTCAGGAGGCGGCGCGCAGCGGGGCACAAGCCGCAGGGGGCGTTGACGGCGCATCCGCCCCGGTCCTGGCCATGGAGCCCGCCCCTGCCGACAGCGAGTTTGGCGATACCGGCGAGACGCTGTCGCCGCTGACCGCTTTCTTAACCCATGCGGCGCTGGAAGCCGGCGACAACATGGCCCAGGCCGGGCAAGACGCAGTGCAACTCATGACCGTGCATTCGGCCAAGGGCCTGGAGTTCGATTGCGTTTTCATCACCGGCATGGAGGAGGGCCTTTTCCCGCACGAAAACGCCATGAGCGATCGCGACGGGCTGGAAGAAGAGCGTCGCCTGATGTACGTGGCCATCACCCGCGCGCGCGATCGGCTGTACCTGAGCCATTCGCAAACCCGCATGCTGCACGGCCAGACGCGCTACAACCTGAAAA
This sequence comes from Comamonas sp. lk, assembly GCA_945861345.1. Lineage (GTDB taxonomy): Bacteria > Pseudomonadota > Gammaproteobacteria > Burkholderiales > Burkholderiaceae_C > Allorhodoferax. The sequence goes on along the minus strand of CAMATX010000113.1, from coordinate 2,058 downwards.
GCCGCTTTTTTGACGAGCTGCCCGAGGGCGGCCTAAAATTTCTCACTCCTAAGCGGCCGCCCGCGCGCAGCCCTTGGGCTGCAAGCAGCACACCCGCCTGGCAGGCTCCGATTTCCAGCCCACGCACGGAAACCAATAACGCGGGCCCGCCTGTGACCCGCAAAACCGACCCCGCCCACGGCCTGCGCGTGGGCTTGCAGGTGTTTCACAACAAATTTGGCGAAGGCAAAGTGCTGACCCTGGAAGGCGAGGGCGCTGACGCCCGGGCGCAAATCAGCTTCCCCCGACACGGCACCAAATGGCTGGCTTTGAGCGTAGCTAAGTTGACGCCGGTGGAGTGAAATTTAGCCTTCTGGAAAGGCTGCACTTTTGCGCTAAGCCCCTGGCTTAAGTCCTGCGTTTAGCGTTTCTTGGCCAAAGGGGCTGGTTTATTAAACTTGTGCCTGGGTGAACAAGACCACGTGGTCCGCTTGCATCTTTATACCTATCCATTCGCCAACATGGTGGTCATGGTGGCTGGGCACATGGGCCATAACGGTTTGTCCGCTGTCCAGGCGCAGGGTGTACAGAAATTCAGAGCCGCGAAACGCCTTGCGCAGAATTTCTGCTTTCACCGGGGCCTCGTCGTCATGCACGATGTCATCGGCGCGCAGCAGCACATCGCAGGTGCTGTCGGTCTGCCAAGTTTCCCACTCCAAGGGGCCATCTGCCGGTTTGCGCAATTGCCCTAAGGGCGTTTGCAACACCAGGGTTTGGTCCTCGCGTGCAATGGCGGCGGGCACAAACACGCCGTGACCAATAAATTCAGCAACAAAACGATTCGCAGGCTGGTGGTACAAATGGTAGGCATCGTCCCACTGCTGCAGTTGCCCGTGGTGCATGACGCCGATCACGTCCCCCAGTGCGAAAGCTTCCATCTGATCATGGGTGACAAACAAGGCTGTGATTTGGGCTAACTGCAAAATTTCGCGTAACTCCTGCGCCAGCCGTTCGCGTAAATCCACATCCAGGTTGGAGAACGGTTCATCCAGCAAAAGCAGCAAGGGTTCCGGTGCCAATGCGCGCGCCAAGGCCACGCGCTGCTGTTGGCCGCCTGAAAGCTCGTGCGGATAACGCTGGGCTGAGGGTGTCAGCCCTACCAGCGACAGCATATCCCGCACGCGCGCGTGGCGTTTTGCGCTTGGCCAGTGCGCTACGCCAAAGCCAATATTCTTTTCCACACTCAGGTGGGGAAACAAGGCGTAGTCTTGAAACACCATGCCTATGCGGCGACTCTCTGCAGCCAAGTGCACACCTGCGCCGCCGATGATCTGATCGTTCATGCGAATAACACCGCCACTGAGGGGCTCCAGTCCGGCGACCGCACGCAGCAACGTGGTCTTACCGCAACCCGAGGGCCCAATCAGTACGCCCATTTGACCCTTTTCCAGGCCCAAACTTACGCGGTCCACCGCCGCCCTATCGCGGCCGGGGTAGCGCACCTGCAGATCATTGATGTCGATGAACATACCTTTCATTGTATGCAGCCCCAAGGCTAGCTACCTACAATGCTTGCTTACCCTTGCCGCCTCGGCGTCTATTTTCGCAATGCCTTTTTTCACTTTTTTTCGCGGCCTCGCTGTCTGCTTGCTTGTCGCTCCGGTGCTGGCGGTGTTGACCGCCTGGCTGCAGTGGGACGCAAGCTCCGCAGTGGTCTGGCAAGGCTTGCTAGAAACGGTTTTGCCGGATTACACGCGTGCCAGTTTGTTCTTGTGTGCGCTGGTGGCAATAGGTGTGGTCAGTATCGGCGCCGTGAGCGCAGCGGCGGTTACTTTGTTTGATTTTCCAGGTCGCCAGATGCTGGCTTGGCTCTTGCTGCTGCCATTGGCCATGCCTGCCTATGTGGTCGCCTACGCCTATACCGACTTTTTGCAATACAGCGGCCCTTTGCAAAATTGGCTGCGACTCCAAACCGGTTGGCAAGGCGCTCTTTGGCCGGATATTCGCAGCACTTGGGGCGCGGCGGTGGTACTGAGCCTGAGTCTTTACCCTTATGTCTATTTGCTTTGCCGAAGTGCC
>CAMATX010000112.1 GCA_945861345.1 Comamonas sp. lk | reverse complement strand
AACCGCCGCGAAGTGGAAAGCCGTTTGCGCGATGCGCTGCGCCAAGACCGCGCCCGCGTGCAGTTCGGCACCATCAGCAAATTCGGCCTGATGGAAATGAGCCGACAGCGCTTGCGCCCGGCCCTGTCCGAAGGCGCCTCCATCCCATGCCCGCGCTGCGGCGGTTCCGGCCACATCCGCGATACCGAATCGAGCGCGCTGCAAATTTTGCGCATCATTCAGGAAGAATCGCTCAAGGACAACACGGCTTCGGTGCTGTGCCAAGTGCCCGTCGAAGTGGCCTCCTTCCTGCTCAATGAAAAGCGTACCGAGATCGCCAAGATCGAACTCAAACAGCGCATCAATGTGCTGATGGTGCCCAACAAGACCTTGGAAACGCCGAACTACAAGCTCGAGCGCTTAAAGCACGACGACCCGCGCCTGGATCACATCGAGGCCAGCTACAAAATGGCCGATGCCATCGAAGACCCGACCTCGGTGACGCGCCGCTCGCAAGAGCCAACTAACAAGCAAACGCCGGTGATCAAAGGCGTCTTGCCCGACGCACCCGCGCCCCAAGCGGCGCCTCGCGCCGAAGCAGCGCCGGCTGCACCCGCACGGCCAGCCAAACCCGCTGCGCCAGCGCCTGTGCCGCCAGCGCAGCAAGGCTTTTTTGCCTGGGTAAAAGGCTTATTTGCCTCTCCCGCAGCAGCACCGGCTGCACCTGCCAGCCCCGCAGCCAAAACCGACGAACGCCAAGGCGCGCGCACCGGCCGTGACGGTCAGCGTGGCCCGCGCAGCGGTGAGGCACGGGGCGAAGGCCGAGGTGATGGACGCGGCGGTCGTGGCGGACGCGGTGGTCGTGGCTCCGAACGCAGCGGCGGGCGCGAACGCCTGGACGCTGATGGCAAAGCCATCGCTCCCGGCGCAGACGCCAATGCTGCGCAAGACAGCGCCAGCACCGAAGCGCGCCAAGAACGTGGCGCACGCGGTGGCCGTGGCGGGCGCGGTGGCCGCAATAGCACAGAGCGCACCGAAGGCGCTGAACGCACAGAACGCGCCGAAGGCACCGAGCGCAGCGCGCAAACCAACGGCGCAGAAGGCGGCGATAACGCCACCCGCGAAGCCCGCGAGCCCCGTGGCCGCAGCCGAGGTGGCCGTGGCCGCCGCGATGACCGAGGCCCCCGCCTGGACGAGGTTGGCAATCCGATCGCAGTGCAGGATACGCAAGCGCAGGACGAGACCAACCCTGGTCAAGCCCAAGAGCGCAACAACGATGAAGCCCGCGACGGCAACGGCCGCCGCTCCCGCGACCGCTACGGCCGCGAGCGTGGCCCGCGTGCCGACCGCGCGCCGCGCGAGGGCGACGAGCAGGCCACCGCGCAAGATGCAGCGCCCGCACGCGCTGCGTCCAGCGATGAGGCCGAGTTCACACCACGCCCCTCCTACTTCAGCCATGTGGCCCAGGAAGCCGATGCGGCCCCCGCGCAAGAAGCAGCGGCACCAACAGCCGTGCCCGCTGTCCAAAACGACCCAGCGCCCGCGGCTGATGTAGTTGCCGCGCCAGTGGCTGTAGCAGTGCAAACACTCGCCGCATCCGTAGCCCCGGCACCCGAGGCAGCGGTTGCTGCGTCAACGCCAGCCCCAGCCGCGCCCGCACCGGTGCAGTTTGTGTTGCCGGTGGACACCTTGCATGCCGTAGCCCAAAGTTCAGGCCTGCAATGGGTGGGCTCCAACCCAGACAAAGTGGCAGCCGTGCAGGCCGCCATTGCCGCCGAGCCAGCGCCCGCGCATGTACCGCGTGAGCGTCCCGCGCCTGTGGTGTTGGAGCAAGCGCCCCTGGTGCTGGTCGAGACCAAGCGCGATCTGGGCCAAATGCAATTGCCCATCGCCTAAATCGGCAGGGGCCCGCCCGCCGTGGCGGGCCCTTCGTAATCAAAAAGGGCGCTTAGGCGCCCTTTTTTTCTGGACCATATTGCCCGCCTATGGCGTATCGCGGCGCTGGGCTATCTGCTCCAAAGCGCGCTGGGCGTCGCGTTTGATATCGGGCTCCTGGCTAATGGCAACGCACTGGCGCAGCAGGTGCTGAGCCTTGCCCCACAGGCTCAGGCGCATGCACATGACACCAGCAAGGTATTGCAGCAAAGGATCTCGCGCCGCTGCCAGTTGGGTTTGCTCGATGCGTGCCACCCAGGCCAGCTCGGGCGGCTCCAGCGGCGCAGCCATGCTGCCCTCCAAAGTGCGCACCAATCGGCTGCGTTGCAAACTGGTGAGCGCTTGTGGGTCTTTATGCATGCGCTCCCATACCGGCAAGAGCCAGCCGCGCGCGCGTATGCCGTCTCCGCCCTTAGACAGCCAGTGGCGCGCCATGCCAATGGCCACATCCGGCAGATTGCGCTCCTGCGCCTCCAATGAGTTCCAGGCGCTTTGGATTTGCTTGGTATCTTGCCCGGCGAGCAAAATTTCCAACGCCAAAGCCTGCGAAATACTGGTGCCCGTCGAGGCCGACATCGCCCGGTGCTTGATGAGCAAACGCACCGTCTCCAAAGCCACGCTGTTTTGACCCTGCATACGCGCCACCCGAAAACGCAGGCGCAACGCAGCCGTCCGTCGGGACGCGCCCTGGGGCAGTCGCTCCAGCCAATGGGCGGCGGCCGGGGCGTCGTGGTCGTCCAAAGACCAGTGCGCCGCACGCAGGAAAAAGCCCTCTTGGGTGGCCGACACCTCAGGCGTGTCCAAAAGCACCATCGCTTGCTGAAAATGGTTGTCCCGCAAAGCGTTGTCTTGCACGGCATGGGCCCCCTCCGCGGCGAGCAAATGCAGCACCGCCTCCATGCGCAAACTGCGGCCCTGGGCGGGGTCTTTGGCATCGGCGCGGGTGTGCATGTCAATGGCGTACTGGGCCGCTTTTCGGGCCCGCACGTAGCGCCCTGCCATCAAATGCGCTAGGGTGTCCACCAATGCAGTTTGCACCAGCCGCTCTTTTTGCAGCAGCCGCCAGCGGCGCGCCTGGCCGGGAATGCCGGCCAAAGTCGACAGTGCGCCCAAGGCCATATGGCTTAGCACAAACGCGCCTAACAAAACCAAAAGCACCAGGTTCAGGGACACATCGATGCGGTAAGGCGGCCAAAACAAGGTCACCGTGCCCGGATTGCCAGCGGCAAACAAGGCGGCGGCCACGGCCACCCCAAAGAGGCCGACCAGCCACAAAACAGCGCGTACCACGCTCAGCGCCCCGCCGCCGCTGTGGACAAAGCGGCCATAGTCTCGTCGACGCGCGGCACCTCCAGCAAGCGCATCTTGCTTTGCACTTGCTGCAGCAAGGCCGCTGCCGTTTGGGTTTTACGCGCCTCGGGCGCAAAAAAGCGGCTGAGCATGGACGAGGCGCTGACTAAGTCGGCGCGGGCCGAGGCCATTTGCCGCGACATCAGGCCCAGCTTGGCGTTGAGCACGCGCAGTTTGAAGTTCTCGCGCAAAAAAAACGCCTGCTCGGGCGCCAAAAGCGCAGCGTCGGGCTCGCTGATTTTGCTCACTCGCACCAGGTTGTGGGCCTCTTCGCGCACAGCGGCCCACAGGCGCAAGGACCAGTCGCGCACCGCCTCTTGGGGTTTGCGCGCCACCTCCACCGGCGCCGCGGTGCGGCCCACGGCATTGGCGACGACCAAATCGTCCGCCAACAAAGCCAATTCGTCAAAGTGCAGCAAAAGCGCAGGGGTGTCGGTCAGGGGCGTGTTTTGGATGCGCGCTTCATCGCGGGCCATGGCGCGTTGCAAGGGCGCCAGACGGGGCTGCGCCGAACGGGCCAGGCGGGTTTGGGCCGTTTTGAGCGCCGCCATCAGCGGCTCTACGCTGCCGGTCAGTTGGGCTTGCTGCTGCGCCAGTCGAATGGCCGAATCGATGTCGGCCACCAAGTTTTCGTCGCGCGAGCGCGACAGGCTTTGGATCAACTCTTCCACCTGTGTGCGCTGCAAGGCCACCTCCGTCAGGCGGGCGTCTGTCACTGCCAGTTTGGCGGCCGTCTCTAATGACAGTTCTTGGGCGCGGTGGGCACTGCCTTTGGCTTCGGTACTCAGGCTCAAGGACTCGGCGCTTTGGCGCGCCAAATTCTCTTGCATGGACTGCACTTTTTGCCACAGCCACACGCTGCTCAGCAGCGCCGCCACCGCCACCACTGCGCTGACATAGCCCCACCAAGGCATGTGCGGGGCCATGGCGGGCGTGCCAGTTTCCGTGGCGGGAGCGTCATTGGCAACTGGGCTGATCATCCTAGGGATTCTATCGACGCACACAGTGCGTCCAGGCCCGCACCAGCCAGGGCCACACGGCCAAAGCCCGCGTCGCGCGCGGCTTGGGCGATGCGCGGGTGCGTCGCGACCGCAGCGGCGCCCTGCCAGCTTTGCCCGGGAAAGGCGGCGATCAAATTCGCCAGGGACTCGCTGCTGCTCCAAAGCCAGACGGCCTCTTGGGCCAGCGCCTGGGTCACGTGGGCGCGGCGCGCTGCATCCCACACCGGGGCGCTGCGCGTGTAGGCGACCACCCATTGCAGCTGGGCTCCAGCTTGTATCAATCGGGCGCCTAACCAATCGCGGCCCTGGCCATTGCCGGGAGCGTCGGCATCAGCTCCAGCCGCCGTGCCGCGCACAATAAGCACACGCATTGCCGCGCGCACTTGCGGCTGCACCTGCGCCCACAAGGCTTCAGAATCGAGTTGGGTAGCCTGCGGCCCGGGTTGGTCGATGGCGCTGGCAGGCACGCCCTGGGCCAACAGTGCGGTCTGACTGCCCGGCCCCGTCACCCACCAGCGCGGTTTGGCCGCGTCAGATGTCCATGGCACATCGGCGGGGCGGGCAGCAAAAAACTGCTCCACGGCATTGCTGCTGACACACATGAGCGCATCGAACTGAGCCAGTGCTTGCCAGGCCTGCCGCACTGCCACACTATCGGGGGCGGGGGCAATGTCTATCAAGGGCAAGGCCTGGGCCGACCAGCCACGCGCTTGGAGTTGGGCCACCCACTGCGCCGCCTCGCGCGCGGGGCGGGTCACGATCAGGGGACGGCAGTTTGGCAAAAGGCTAGTGCGTCTGGGCATCAACGCCCGCCTTGAGCGCCAAGGCCACTTGCGAGCCCAGGCGCTCTGCCTC
>CAMATX010000111.1 GCA_945861345.1 Comamonas sp. lk | reverse complement strand
GGTATCCGGTATGGTCAGCAGCGCCCCCTCTTGCAGTCGGTTGACATTGGACTGCGCAAAAGCTGTCGGGTTGGCCTGCAGCATGGCAAGCAACATTTGCTCCAGCGTGGCTTGGCGGGGCTTGGCATCGGCCGCAATCTTGCCTGCGGTATCACCACGCTTAACGATGACTTCTTGCAGTCCCACCGCATCTGCCGGACTAGGGCTGGAGTGAATGGGTGCTAGCGCTGCGGTCGAACTCGGCTTGGGCGCGCTCACCGGGGCTGCAAGCGCAATTTCCGGCGCGATATCGCCCGCAGGTGGCGGGGGGGCGTCAGGCACACGGGTTGCCAAAACAGGGGCGCTCGCCGCCGCCGCTTGTGCCGTGCGCGGCGGGTCCAGCAATAGGCGGTAGGGTCGGATCAGCTTGCCAGTGGGGGAACTGATTTCCAGCACCAAATCGACAAAAGGTTCTGTCAAGGGGCGTGCGCTGCGAAGCTTGATGGCACGGCCGCCATTACTTTTGGAAACCACTTCTAGCAGGATTTCACCGATCGCGGGGTTGAATTCCATGCCCATGCCGGCGTAGACGGTAGGGCTTGCAGTATTTAACTTCAAGCCGCTGAGTTCGTCCGCACTGATGGAGAGCAGCTCAATTTCGGCCGAAAAGTTTTGTCCTAAAGCGGACTCCACTTTGATGGGCGCCAAAGTCAGTGCGCTTGCTGCGAGCCCGAAAGAAGCCGTCGTGGCAGAGACGACCGCCCGCAGTCCAAATTGCGACCATCGCGAACGCTTTGTTTGCATGCCCATCCCTATATTCGATTGTTATGATATTTTCAATATTAAATATCATAGCAGCATTATTAATCATATCGAATATGAAATTTGGCAAATATCGCGTTTTTTCCTTCCAAAAAACGTTTCTGTCGTCGGGGTTGCAGCGCTGCAAGTGCGCGGGGAAAGCCCCTGTTAGGCCTCGAGCAGTATGCGCAGCATACGACGCAGCGGCTCGGCCGCGCCCCATAGCAGTTGGTCGCCAATAGTGAAAGCGCCCAGGTACTGCGGCCCCATCGCCAGTTTGCGGACCCGGCCAACCGCAATATCCATGGTGCCAGTGACCGCCACGGGTGTCAGGTCGCGCACGCTATCCATACGGTTATTGGCGACAAAACGCACCCATGCGTTGTCATTTTTCAACATATCCTCAATATCGGTCAAGGGTACATCGCGCTTCATTTTGATGGTTAGGCTCTGGCTGTGGCAGCGCATGGCGCCGACGCGCACGCAAATGCTGTCTATGGGCACGGGATTTTCTTGCCGACCTAAGATTTTGTTGGTTTCTGCACTGCCTTTCCATTCTTCCAGGCTGGTGCCGTCGCCCCGGTCGCTGTCGATCCAGGGGATCAGGCTACCGGCCAGAGGAGCCATAAAGTTTTTGGTTTCCTCTGGCGAGAGGGCGCGCTGGGTGGCTGCTACCTGGCGGTCGATCTCCAAAATCGCGCTGGAGGGATTGTCTAAGTGGGTACGCACCGCGCTGTTGAGCGTACCCATTTGGGTCAGCAACTCGCGCATGTGCTGCGCGCCGCCGCCGCTGGCTGCTTGGTAGGTAGTGGCCGTCATCCATTCCACCAAATCGGCCTTGAACAGGGCGCCCAGGCCCATCAACATACAGCTCACGGTGCAGTTACCGCCGATATAGTCTTTTACGCCGCGCGCCAATGCGGCGTCTATTACTGGGCGGTTCACCGGGTCCAAAATAATGACCGCATCGTCTTTCATGCGCAGCGTTTTGGCGGCATCAATCCAATAGCCTTTCCAGCCAGCCGCGCGCAGTTTGGGATAGATTTCGGTGGTGTAGTCGCCGCCTTGGGCGGTGATGATGATGTCGCAGCGTTGCAGGGCCGCCAAGTCGAAGGCGTCTTGCAGCGTGGTTTCGTTCTTGGCAAAGCTGGGCGCTGCGCCGCCGCTGTTGGAGGTGGAGAAAAACAAGGGTTCGATCAGGTCAAAGTCACCTTCTGCCTGCATCCGGTCCAACAACACCGAGCCGACCATGCCGCGCCAGCCGACCAATCCTACTAACTTACTCATTGCTTTGCCCTTTCAAAAAAACAGTGTGTGACCTGACTGTTTTCCCGGCTCGTCTGGCCGGGGGGCGCACGACGAACCGGGCTGTGTCAGCCGGTCGTGGTTTTGGTGATGATTGCGCGCGCACCTGCACGGGCCGTAATGGCCGTGGCTGGGTCCAGGGTGAGCAGGTGGGCGAAATACATGGCTTGGATTCTAGCTGTACTAACTTAGGGCTGACTTACAGCGATAGCTGCCTTTAGAAATACCGTGCCGCTACAGAAAAGGCCCGTGATGGAAACGTGCCTTTGGTAGCCCTTCCAAGATCGTCCTCAGCCCAAAGCTTTGACCACGGCGTCGCCCATCTCCCGAGTGCCGACCTTTGTAGTACCGGGGCTATAGATGTCGGGGGTGCGTAGGCCTTGGGTGAGCACAGCGTCCACCGCTTTTTCGATGCGGGCGGCGGCCTCGGGCTGTTGCAGGCTAAAGCGCAGCATCATGGCAGCGCTCAGGATGGTGGCCAGCGGGTTGGCCACGCCTTGGCCGGCGATGTCAGGGGCGCTGCCGTGGCTGGGCTCGTACAGGCCTTGGTTGCGGCTGTTGAGGCTGGCCGATGGCAGCATGCCGATGGAGCCGGTTAGCATGGAGGCTTCGTCGCTCAGGATGTCGCCAAACATATTGCCGGTCACCACCACATCAAAACGCTTGGGCTGCTTGACCAGTTGCATAGCGGCGTTGTCCACATACATATGGTCGAGCGCAATGTCCGGATAGCTTTGGCCCACTTCGGTAACCACGTCTTTCCAGAACTGGAAGGTTTCCAGCACATTGGCTTTGTCCACGCTAGTCACCCGGCCTTCGCTGCCGGCCGCCTTGCGGGTGCGCGCGGCCTGGAAGGCGACATGGGCGATACGCTCAATTTCGGGCTTGCTGTAGCGCATGGTGTCAAAGGCTTCTTCGGCGCCGGGGAAGTGGCCGTCGGTGGCTGTGCGCCGTCCGCGCGGCTGGCCGAAATAAATGTCGCCGGTCAACTCTCGGATGATCAAGATGTCTAGGCCCGAGATCAATTCAGGCTTGAGGCTGGACGCGTTGACCAATTGTTCATAGCAAATAGCGGGGCGGAAATTGGCGAACAGGCCCAGGTGCTTGCGTAGGCCCAAAATGGCTTGCTCGGGGCGCAATGAGCGCTCTAAGGAGTCGTATTTCCAGTCCCCCACGGCTCCGAACAAAATGGCATCCGCATCCTTGGCAAGCTGCAGCGTAGATTCGGGCAGCGGGTGGCCGTGCGACTCGTAGGCCGCACCGCCGACAGGGGCGGTTTCCATGGTGAAGGACAGGTCCAATGCTTTCAGAACCTTGATGGCCTCGGCCACGATTTCGGTGCCAATGCCGTCACCGGGCAGGATTGCGATTTTCATGCGGTACTTTCTAGATGCGATTCAGAGCATGGTATGGGCAAGCCACGGCTTGGTGGCCAGGCGCTGCGCTTCAAAGGCGCGGATTTTGTCGGCCTGGCGCAGCGTCAGCCCGATATCGTCAAAACCGTTGAGCAAGCAGTATTTGCGAAATGCCTGCACCTCAAACTGAATTTCCTCACCCTGGGGTCGCACAATGACCTGGCGCACCAGGTCTACGGTCAGCATAAATCCCGGGAAGGCCAGCGCTTGGTTAAATAGTGCGTCCACGGTCGCGTCGGGCAAGACGATGGGCAACAAGCCGTTTTTAAAGCTGTTGTTAAAAAAGATGTCCGCAAAACTGGGCGCAATAATGGCGCGAAAACCATATTGGTCCAACGCCCAGGGCGCGTGTTCGCGCGAGGAACCGCAGCCGAAATTTTTGCGCGCCAGCAAAATAGATGCACCGGCATAGCGCGGCTGGTTCAGCACAAAGTCCGGGTTGGGTTTGCGCGTGGCCGGATCTTGGCCGGGTTCGCCGTGATCGAGGTAGCGCCACTCGTCAAACAAGTTGGGGCCAAAGCCAGTCTTCTTGATCGACTTGAGGAATTGCTTGGGAATGATGGCATCCGTGTCCACGTTTTCGCGGTCCATCGGGGCCACTAGGCCGGTGTGCAGTGTGAATTTTTGCATCGCGATGTCTTTCAGACGAATTTGCGTACGTCAACAAAGTGGCCGTGGATGGCCGCGGCCGCCGCCATTGCCGGGCTGACCAAATGCGTGCGTCCACCGGCGCCTTGGCGGCCTTCAAAGTTGCGGTTGCTGGTGGAGGCGCAGCGCTCGCCGGGCTCCAGGCGGTCGGCGTTCATGGCCAGGCACATGGAGCAACCGGGCTCGCGCCACTCAAAACCGGCGGCCTTGAAGATTTCATGCAAGCCTTCTCGTTCAGCCTGTTCTTTGACCATGCCGGAGCCGGGAACGACCATGGCCAGTTTGATATTTTTGGCCACTTTCTGGCCGATTTTCTTGACCACCGCGGCGGCCTCGCGCATGTCTTCGATACGGCTGTTGGTGCAGGAGCCGATGAACACCTTATCTACAAACAAGTCGTTCAGTGCTTTGCCGGGTTGCAAGCCCATGTAAACCAGTGCGCGCTCGATGGCGTCGCGCTTGCTCGGATCTTTTTCTTTATCGGGATCGGGCACGCTGCCGTTGATGTCTAGGACCATTTCCGGCGAGGTGCCCCAGGTCACTTGGGGAAGGATATCCGCGGCGTGGAGTTCAACGACGGTGTCAAAGTGCGCATCCGTGTCGGACTGGAGGGTTTTCCAGTACGCTACGGCATGGTCCCACTCGACACCGGTGGGCGATAGCGGGCGCCCTTTGCAGTAGTCGATCGTTTTCTCGTCCACTGCCACCAGACCGGCGCGGGCGCCGGCCTCGATGGCCATATTGCACAGTGTCATGCGGCCTTCCATGCTCAGCGCGCGGATGGCGCTGCCGGCAAATTCAATGGTGTAACCCGTTCCACCGGCCGTACCAATGCGCCCGATAATGGCCAAAACGATGTCTTTGCCCGTGACGCCTTTGGCGACGGCACCCTCTACCTTGATCAGCATGTTCTTCGCTTTTTTGGCCAGCAGCGTTTGCGTGGCCATGACATGTTCTACCTCGGAGGTGCCGATGCCGTGGGCTAAAGCCCCGAATGCGCCATGGGTAGAGGTGTGGCTGTCGCCGCAGACCACCGTCATGCCGGGTAGGGTAGCGCCGGTTTCGGGTCCTATGACGTGCACGATGCCTTGGCGTTTCGACAAAAACGGGAAGAACGCCGCCGCGCCGGATTCCTTGATATTGGCGTCCAGCGTGGTGATTTGCGCCTTGCTGATCGGGTCGG
>CAMATX010000110.1 GCA_945861345.1 Comamonas sp. lk | reverse complement strand
GTGAGCGCAGCCAAGCGCTTGGGGTTGGATATTCCCAACCAGGTGCCACCGGCTTGCAGGTCTTTGCCCGCCACGATGGGCGCGTCTTCCCAGGCATGCAAAGCCTGCGTGGGGCGCGCGTAAAACTCGTCGCGGTTAGCGATCAGCAAGAGCGGCATTTCGGTATCGGGTTGCCAGTCCCAGGCGATCAAGCACATGAGCAATTGTTGGAGGTGAGGCGAGGCGCTAGTCTAGTGTTTGTGCAGCAGCTAAAAATGGGCGTACAGTTCTCCAAAAATTGTGCTGTGATTTTGGACTTCGGAATGCAGCTTTGTATCGTTTTGCAATTAATATCGCGCCTCCCATTTCGGACAATTCCATGTGCCGTTTTTTTACCGCTACGGTCCCCTAAAAAAATTTGAGAATCTAGTTACAAAAGTGTGAAAATCGTGGATACTATAAATACCTACAAAAACTAGGGTTCAAGAATTCGTATGTTGGAAACTGAGACGCAGGTTGATACCCATTGCATGCCTTTGCATTGCAAGGTTTTTGTTTCCTTCATCGCAACCGGCCGCTGCCGTTTCGCCTTCACCGGAAGCGCACGTGCTGTTTGACCATTGCGCGCAGTGCCGCCAGTGCTGCCACATCGATCCCGGTTACCCGCCACTGGAAATTACCCTCACCGCCCAAGAAAAAACCAAAATGGGCAGCGTCTGCATCGAGACATCGTGTACGCATCTGGGGCCACGCGGCTGCACCATGGGCGAAGACAAGCCACTGAGCTGCAAGCTCTACCCGCTGTCCTACAACCCGCGCTCCAAGAAATTCTCTTTTGATTCCGATTGTCCGCTGATGCCTGAGTACCAGGCCCAGTTGGCATCGCCTACCAGCGAGGCCTCCGCGCATTTGGCCTCGATGCAGTCTGCGATTGCGGCGCTGCACACAACGGATGCGGCGTTTTTGCGCGAAAACCACCGCATTGACTCTGACTACTTTGACCTCAAGCCCTTGCGGCGACAGGCCTAGCCGAAGGAACCCCAACCATGAGCATTGATTTGTATTCTTCCGCCCACGACCACGCCCCTACAGGCGCAGACACCGCCGAAGTACAAAAGCTTCTTCACCAGACCTGGACCCCCGACAACCTGTGCGTCGAGAGTTTTCACGAAAAGACCAAGTACTACACCAGCCGCTGGGATGGTCTGTGCCCTTACATTGACGTCTCGCCGGAGATGCTCGCGGTAGCGAAAAGGCCTTTCATCGTCTACGCGCTGCCGCCCGAGGGCAATTTTGGTGTGCCGATCAATGACAAATACGGCATGGTGCATGCCGGTTCACCCGAGTTTTGGACCGATGAGCGCCGCGCCCGCAAGTTCAAGGAGCTCGACAAGCTGTGCCGCAGCTTTACCGTCACCGAGCGCGTGGTGCCCGGGCGCGAGCTGACGGTGGAGGACGTTTTCAAGCTGGGCAGCGAGCATTTCGACGCCTACGAGATCCATGACCGCGAGATTGCCGGCTTTGTGGACTATGTGCAAAACCTGGACGTGGTGATCATCCAGGCCCACGCCGAGAACGGCGATTTGGTGCTCAGCGACGTGTCCATCGTGCTGCCCGAGCGCAACCAGGTCTATGGCAGCTTTTGCCAGTGGAATGTGGCCTATAAAAACCGCTCGCCCGGCATTTATGCCTGCCTGCTGGCCGCGCGCTGGACCCAGAAAAACGGCTATGCCTATTACAACCTGGGCCCGGTGGGCGACTATGGCTACAAGGCGCTGTTTGTGACCGACCACGAGCCGATTTTCGCGCTCGCGCTGACCGAGGCGGACCATCCACTGGCCCTGGACACCACCTCGCCCCTGCACACCGACTTCAAACCCGAAGAGTGGAACCAGATTTACCGGGTGCGCTCCGCGTAAATCCACCCTGCTTATTTAAATACGTGGGTCTCGCCGAAGCTGTCGTCGTAGTCCATCATTAACTCCTCGTCGATGGCAATGTCGCGCAGGGTCAAGAATTGCCCGCTTTTGCGGTATTTGAGGTTGGGGGTTTTGGAGTGATTCAGGTAGATCGCCATGTTCATGGAATTGAGCCCAATCTCAGGAACCAAGACGTGCTTTTTATCGTAATAGCAAAACATCTTCATTTCCTTGCGCACGCCCGCTGGGAGTTTCTTGACCTCTTCGTGGGTGTATTTAACTTCATGAAATTTGAGCCGCGAATGCAGGGGGTTGATACCCTTGGGAATTGCCCGAATCGCAAAGACACCAATTCCGTGTACCGGCGAGACGCCTAGGCGGCAAAACACTTCCGTTTGGAGGTGCTCAAAGAGTTTCTTTTTGGTACTTGGCATAAACACAACGATAAAAATAATGATTTCAATGGGGGCTCCAACGGATCACCCATGCCCCACAGCGGGTGCGATAGTACACCCACTAGGCGCTTGCCGAAGACCTATCGATACGTCTTTTGGCGATGGTCGCGGACCTGATATCGACCAGCGCGGGGGCTTGGCGCGTCTAGGCTAGCACCTCATGCAGCATGCAGCCCGGGCGCAGCGCGCTGCGCCAAAATCCTGCCGTGAGCTGCTCCTGAACCAGTAGCAAAGCCTCGACCAGCGGGGCGACCGGGGTTTGCACCGGGTCGATCAGGAGTACCCAGCGCGCGCCGCCGTCAGCGGCTGTGTCCTCTTGCAGCTTGCCGATCCAGTCCATGGCTTTGAGGATGTCCACCACCTCGCCCAGGACCAGCGGGTCCACGCCCAGCGTGGTGCACAACTCGGCGGTGGTCTGACCGCGCGTGGGGGTGCTG
The DNA here is from genome assembly GCA_945861345.1 of Comamonas sp. lk. Classification (GTDB taxonomy): domain Bacteria; phylum Pseudomonadota; class Gammaproteobacteria; order Burkholderiales; family Burkholderiaceae_C; genus Allorhodoferax. Next base: position 2,608 of record CAMATX010000110.1, on the reverse strand, counting down.
CGGGCTGCGTTGAGCTTGCCTAGCAAGCCCAGCGCCAATGTAAAGCCCAGGCCCGGCCCGTTGCGCTGGGCGGGCAGACCGGCAATTAGGCTGGGCACATAGGCCGTCAGCGCAGCGCCCAGCAGCACGATGACCCAGGAGACATAAATCCAGACCAGCAATATCGGCAAGGTGGCAAAGGTGCCATAGACCACCGAGTAGGTGGGCACCATGCCCAAGTAGAGGGCCAACAAGCGTTTGGCCAGCTCCAGCCCGGTGGAAACAAAGAGCCCGCCCATCCAGGCGTGGCCCCAGCGCACCCGGGTGTTGGGAAGGTAATGGAACATGGCAGCCATGCCGCCGGCCACCATCAGGAACTGCAGCGCATCGAGCAGCGGGCTAACACCGCCAGGCAGGCTATCGACCAGACCACGCGAGGCATAGACCGCGTACGAGGTAAAGCTGATGCTCACACCCAAAATCAGCGGCCCCAGGGTGACGGCGGACCAGTAAATCAGGAGGCGCTGGCCCAGCGGGCGCAACTTGCGCACGCGCCAAATGCTATTGAGGGTGCGGTCGATGGTGAAGATCAGGGTCAGCGCCGTGAGCAGCAGCGCACCCAGACCGAGCGTCCCCAGCTTGCTGGCTTTGCGGGCGAACTGGTTGAGGTAGCCCAGCACCTGGCGGGCGATGTCGTCCGGTATCAGGCTGGCGACCAGCCACTTTTGCAGCACGTCCTGGAACTTGGCAAACATCGGGAACGCGGTAAACACGGCCAGCACCACCGTGAGCAAGGGCACCATGGCGATGATGGTGGTGAAGGTCAGGCTGCTGGCGGTCAGTCCCAGGCGGTCCTCGCGAAAGCGCTCGCGAAGCGTGTGCAGCGCTGGGCGCCAGGGGACTTGGCGCACGTCGGCCAGCCATTGTTGCAAACGAAAAAGCAGTGTCATGGGCCGGTATGATGCCACTGACATGAATTTGCCCTCCGAAACACCCCTCTGCGGCCCGCCCGCCGCACACGTCCACTGGAGCCGCAATGTGGCCGTTGCCAGCCTGCTGGGGCTCATCGCCCTGAGCCTGGCCTGGGAACTGGTGCTGGCGCCCATCAAACCCGGCGGCTCGCTGCTGGCGCTCAAGGCACTGCCCCTGTGCATCCCGCTGGCCGGGCTGCTGAAAAACCGGATGTATACCTACCGCTGGGTGTCGCTGGTCATTTGGCTGTATTTCATCGAAGGCGTGGTGCGCGCCTGGGGCGACAAGGCGCCAGGCAACTATTGCGCCATGTTGGAAGTGCTGCTGTGCGTGGTGCTGTTTGTGGCCTGCACCCTGCACATCCGCCTGCGCCTGCGCGATGCGCGCCTGGCCGGCCTGCTGGACGACAACGCCCCCGCTGAGCTGCCCGCATGAACCGCTACCCCGCCCTCCTTTCTGCGCTGCGTACCATCGTGGGCGAGGCCTATGTGCTCACCGAAGGCGACCTGACCGGCTACGAGCTGGACTGGCGCAAGCGCGAGCGGGGCAAGGCCTTGGCGGTCGTGCGCCCGGCCTCGACCGAGCAGGTGGCAGCGGTCGTGAAGGCCTGCGCCGCGGCAGGCGTGAGCATCGTGCCCCAGGGCGGCAACACCGGCATGGTGGTGGGCTCCACGCCCGACGCCAGCGGCACCCAGGTGGTGCTGAGCCTCACGCGCATGAACGCGGTGCGCACCCTGGACGCGGCCAACCTGACGATCACGGTAGAGGCCGGCTGCGTGCTGCAAACCCTGCAAGAGGTGTGCGAGCAGGCGGGCTTTTTGTTCCCGCTGAGTCTGGCCTCCGAGGGCAGTTGCACCATTGGCGGCAATCTGGGCACTAACGCCGGGGGCACCCAGGTGGTGCGCTATGGCAATACCCGCGAGCTGTGTCTGGGCCTGGAAGTGGTGACCGCCCAGGGCGAGGTCTGGAGCGGCCTGACAGGCCTGCGCAAGGACAACACCGGCTACGACCTGCGGCACTTGTTTATCGGCTCGGAGGGCACGCTGGGCGTCATTACGGCGGCCACCATGAAGCTGTACCCCCTGCCCCAATCGCAACTGACGGCGCTGGCGGCCGTGCCCTCGCTGCAAGCCGCGGTCGACCTGCTGGGCCTGGCGCACCGGCACCTGAGCGCGGGGCTGACCGGCTTTGAGGTGATGGGCCAGTTTGCGCTGCGCCTGGTCGTCAAACACTTCCAGCAGCAGCGGGTGCCGTTTTACGAGAGCGCGCCCTACTGTGTGGTGCTTGAAAACTCGGACACCGAGTCCGACAGCCACGCCCGCAGCCAGCTCGAGCGCCTGCTCGAAGAGGCCTTGGAAAAAGGCTGCGTTACCGACGCCGTGGTGGCCGAAAGCATGGCCCAGGCACGCGCGCTGTGGCATATCCGCGAAAGCATTCCGCTGGCGCAGGCGCAAGAAGGGCTCAATATCAAGCACGATATTTCGATTGCCGTCTCGCGCATCCCCGAATTTGTGGCGCAGGCCGATGCGGCGCTGGAGCAGGCCTTCCCCGGCGTGCGCCTGGTCAATTACGGCCACTTGGGCGACGGCAATTTGCACTACAACGTGCAAGCGCCCGTGGGCCAGGACGGCGAGACCTTTTTGCGCGAGCAGGAAAA
>CAMATX010000109.1 GCA_945861345.1 Comamonas sp. lk | reverse complement strand
TAAAAGTTGGCGATCACAAAGTCGGCCAACTGGCGCAGCTGCTCGGTTTGCCCGCTTTTGCTGAAGTGCTCCAAATGCCCGAAGCGGATAAAGCTGGGCGCCACGCGGGTGACCACGGCGGCCGTTTCGGCCTGCTCGCGCCAAACTGTGGCGTCCGAGCCGGTCACGCTCAGCGCGCGGGTGGTGGGGATGCCCAGGCCGTGCATGGCTTCGCTGCACAAAAATTCGCGGATCGAGCTGCGCAGCACCGCGCGCCCGTCTCCTCTGCGGGAAAACGGCGTGGGCCCCGCGCCCTTGAGCTGAATTTCTTGGCCCGCCAGTTCTCCTAGCAGGCAGGCGCGGCCGTCGCCCAGTTGGCCGGCCCAAATACCAAACTGGTGGCCGCTGTAGACGCTGGCGTGCATTTGGCTGCCCTCTAGCAAGGCGTTGCCGCTGAGCGCGTGCAAAAAATTGTCGGCCTGGTTCCAGCCTGAGGGCAGCTGCAAAGCCTCACCCAGCGCGGCGCTGTGGCCGATCCAGTAGGGCGTTGGCAGGGGCGCCGGTGCGATTGGCGCTACAAATTGCGGGCCCAAGGCGCTAAAACGGTGCTGCCAGGGCAGGGCGGCCGGCCCGGCTGCGGTGGCTGAGGCCGGTGACGAGGGCGGTTGGTTGGGGGTGGGCGTCATGGGCGCATTTTCAACGATTGCGCGAAAGGGGGATTTAGGCGTGGGGGTAATATGTATGTTGGCCATCTGCGGCGTACAAATTTGGAGGTTTTTCATGCTCGGGTTGATGCAAAGCCAGCAATTGCTGATTTCTTCTCTGATTGACTTCGCCGAACGACACCATGGCGAGGGCGAAATCGTTTCGCGGCGGGTCGAAGGCGACATCCACCGCTGCACGTACCGCGACATCGCCAAGCGATCGCGCAAAGTGGCCAATGCGCTGGCCGGGCTGCATCTGGCCTTTGGCGACCGGGTGGCTACCCTGGCCTGGAATGGCTACCGCCACTTGGAGCTGTACTTTGGCGTGAGCGGCTCGGGCCAGGTGCTGCACACCTTGAATCCCCGCCTGCATCCCGATCAAGTGGTGTGGATCGCCAACCACTCCGAAGATCAGGTTTTGTGCTTTGATATGACGTTTTTGCCCATCGTGAAGGCGGTGCACGCGCGCTGCACCACCATTAAGCATTACATCGCCCTGTGTGACGCCGACCAACTGCCGGCCGATACCGGCATTCCCGGCCTGCAAAGCTACGAGGCTTGGATTGCCAAACAGCCAGAAAGCTTCACCTGGCCCGAGTTTGACGAAAACAGCGCGTCCAGCATGTGCTACACCAGCGGCACCACCGGCAACCCCAAGGCGGCGCTGTACAGCCATCGCTCCACCATCTTGCACGCCTGGGCCGGTGCCATGCCCGATGCGCTCAATATGAGCGCGCGCGACAGCGTGCTCCCCGTGGTGCCCATGTTCCACGTGAACGCATGGGGCCTTCCTTACTCGGCCGCCATGACCGGCGCCAAAATGGTATTTCCTGGCCCGGCCATGGACGGCAAGTCGATTTACGACCTCATTGAGAACGAAAAAGTCACCTTCGCCGCCGGTGTGCCCACGGTCTGGCAAATGCTGCTCGGGCATATGCAGCAAGGCAGCCTGCGCTTTTCGACACTCAAACGCACCGTCATTGGCGGCTCGGCTTGCCCGCCGGCCATGATTACGTCCTTTAACGACCTCTACGGCGTGGAAGTGCTGCACGCTTGGGGCATGACGGAAATGTCGCCCCTGGGCACCGTCTGCACCCTCAAAAACAAGCATGCGGGCATGGACTCTACCCAAAAAATGGCCGTGCGCATGAAACAGGGCCGCGGCATTTACGGCGTGGATATGAAAATCGTGGACGAAAGCGGCGCCGAATTACCCTGGGACGGCAAGGCTTTTGGCGATTTGCTGGTCAAAGGCCCCTGGGTCATCAAGGAATACTACAAAGGCGAGGGCGGCTCGCCGCTGGTCAATGGCTGGTTTCCGACGGGTGACGTGGCCACCATCGACCCCGATGGCTATATGCAGATTACCGACCGCAGCAAGGATGTCATCAAGTCCGGCGGTGAGTGGATCAGTTCCATCGACGTCGAGAACATTGCCATGGCCCATCCGGCGGTGGCCATGGCCGCCTGCGTGGGTATGAAGCACCCCAAATGGGATGAACGTCCCATCGTGGTGGTAGTGAAAAAGCCGGGTGCCGAAGTCAGCCGCCAGGAGTTACTGGCCTTTTTTGATGGCAAGACCGCCAAATGGCAAATCCCGGACGACGTGGTTTTTGTGGATGCCATTCCGCTGGGCGCCACCGGCAAGATGCAAAAGACCAAGTTGCGCGAAACCTTGAAGGATTACCAGCTCCCGACTTTGTAAAGTCGGCTCGCCTGCGTCACACGAGCGACTGGTGCGGGCCTACCTAAGGTGCAACCCCAATGGTGGTTTGTCCGCGCATCCCTTAGGCTTGGCGCAACATCAATTCAGGAGTTTTCCTATGCACAAGTCCTCGTACATCCTCATCGCTGCTTTGGCTGTCGCGTTTGCTGGCAGCGCCCTGGCGCAAAAGGGCGAAGTCGTCAAAATGGTGCGTATTGATGCCCAGTCCGGCTTGCTCGGGCCCGTAGGCGTGAACCAGCTCAAGAGCTACCAGTTTTTCGCCGAAAAGTTCAGCGGCAAGGGCAATCCGGCGGGCGTGACCTTTGAGGTCACCGGCATCGACAACAAGCTCAGCCCGACCGAAAGCCTGAACGCGCTCAAATCGGCCATCGACCAGGGCGTGCGCTACATCATCCAGGGCAACGGCTCCTCGGTCGCTTTGGCCCTGACCGATGCGATCACCAAGCACAACGAGCGCAATCCGGGCAAAGAGGTTTTGTTCCTTAACGACGCCGCAGTGGACCCGGACCTGACCAATAGCAAGTGCAGCTACTGGCATTTCCGCTTTGACGCGGACACCTCCATGAAGATGGAAGCCATGTCCAGCTTCATGGCCGAGCAAAAAGACATCAAAAAAGTCTACATCCTGGGGCAAAACTATTCGCACGGCGTGCAGGTAGCCAAGTACACCAAAGAGACTTTGGCGCGCAAACGCCCGGACATCCAAATCGTGGGCGAGGACCTGCATCCCCTGGCGCAGGTGCGTGATTTCGCGCCCTACATCGCCAAGATCAAGGCCTCGGGCGCGGACACGGTGGTGACCGGCAACTGGGGCTCGGACCTGTCGCTGCTGGTCAAAGCGGCCAATGAGGGCGGCTATACGGGCAATTTCTACACCTATTACGCCGGCGTGACTGGCACGCCCACCGCCTTGGGTACCAATGGCGCAGGCAAGGTTTACCAAATTGCCTATAGCCACTACAACATGGGCGGCCAAATGGACAAATGGATGGCCGAGTTCAAGGCCAAGTACAACGACGATTTCTACACCGGCTCAGTCATCCGCATTTACGAAACGCTGGGCGCCGCCATGGCCAAGGCCAAATCGACCGACCCGGTCAAAGTGGCAGCGGCCCTGGACGGTATCCGCGTGAACAGCTTTAACGGCGAAGTGGAAATGCGCAAGCTTGACCACCAGTTGCAGCAGCCGCTGTACATGACGGTGTGGCAAAAGGCGGATAAAAAATACCCCTACAGCCCTGAGAACACTGGCATGACGCTGGTGCCGGTCAAGACCTACCCGAACTACGTCTCCAGCACCCCCACCAGCTGCCAGATGAAACGACCTTCTTGATTAACCTGGGGGGATAGGCGCATGCGATGGACTGGCTGCCTTAGGCGCTAGGCCCGTCGCAGTGGTGCGATGGCGGTATGGAGTTTTTCATTATTTCGATGCTCAACGGCCTGAGTTACGGGCTGTTGCTGTTCATGCTCAGCTCAGGGCTTACGCTGATTTTCAGCATGATGGGCGTGCTCAATTTCGCGCACGCCAGCTTTTATATGCTGGGCGCGTACATCGGCTACACCGTCTCGGGCCTGCTGGGCTTTTGGCCGGCCCTGCTTTTGGCGCCGCTGCTGACCGGGGCGCTGGGCGCGTTGTTTGAGCGTTATTGCCTGCGCCGGGTGCACCAATTTGGCCATGTGCCCGAACTATTGATTACTTTCGGCCTGACCTACGTGGTGCTGGAAGTGGTGCAACTGCTCTGGGGCCGTATTGCTGTGGACTTTGCGCCTCCGGCCGCCTTGCAAGGCCCGGCGTTTACCTTGGTCAACCATTCGGTAGAAGGCTTGCGCTGGGTCTGGGGCGCGGTGCCCTTGGCGATGTGCAGCGCTGCCGATGCGTCGCTGCGCATCGTGTGTTCGCCTTTTCCGGCTACGCGCGGCTGCATGATGCTGGTGGCCATGGCCATGCTGCTGTCTTTGTGGCTGCTGCTCACGCGCACCCGCATTGGTCTGGTGATTCAGGCCGCCTTGACGCACCCCGACGCGGTGCAGGCCCTGGGCCACAACGTGCCACGCGTCTTCATGCTGGTCTTTGGGGCTGGTGCGGCTTTGGCGGGCCTGGCCGGCGTGATTGGCGGCAGCACCTTTCTGACCGAACCAGCCATGGCCGCCACTGTGGGCTCTATTGTTTTTGTCGTGGTGGTCGTGGGCGGCCTGGGGTCTTTGTCGGGCGCTTTTATCGCCTCTTTGCTGATTGGCGTGGTGCAAACCTTTGCGGTAGCGCTGGATTATTCGGTGGGCAGCGTTCTGGCCGCTTTGGGCATGGGCCTTTCGCCCGCCTGGCAGGCCAGCAGCCTGGGGCGCCTCACGATTGCACAGGTGGCACCCATCTTGCCCTATCTTTTGCTGGTCCTGATATTGATTTTCCGCCCTCGCGGCCTGCTGGGGACACGCGACGCATGAACGCCTATTCTGTTCACGATGCACGCTGGGGCTCGCCCCGCGTCTGGTTAGTCGCGGCGCTTGTCATGGCTGTGGCGCCTTGGGTATTTGGCAGCGGCTTGGCCATCACCATGCTCTCGCAAATGGGAATCGCCATCATTGCCTGCTTGTCTTACAACATGTTGCTGGGGCAGGGCGGCATGCTCAGTTTTGGGCATGCGGTGTACACCGGCTTGGGTGCTTTTGTCGCCATCCACGTGCTCAACAGCTGGAGCGCGGCAGCCCTGCCTTTGCCCGTGTCCTTGGTGCCGCTGGTCGGCGGCGTGGCCGGTATGGGTTTTGCGGCGCTATTTGGCTATGTGACCACCCGCAAGTCGGGCACGACCTTTGCCATGATTACGCTGGGTCTGGCCGAGTTGGTGTTTGCCATGTCCTTGATGGTGCCCGAGTTTTTCGGCGGCGAGGGTGGCGTATCGGGCAACCGGGTGGTGGGCACTCCGGTCTTCGGTATCAGCTTTGGCCCGGCTATCCAGGTGTATTACCTGATTGCGCTGTACACCCTGGCCTCGGTGGTGCTGATGTATGCCTTTACCCAAACCCCGCTGGGTCGCTTGCTCAACGCGGTGCGCGATAACCCCGAGCGGGTGGAATTCATCGGCTACAACCCGCGACGT
>CAMATX010000108.1 GCA_945861345.1 Comamonas sp. lk | reverse complement strand
ATTTGGCGGAGTGGACGGGACTCGAACCCGCGACCCCCGGCGTGACAGGCCGGTATTCTAACCAACTGAACTACCACTCCTGGTAGCGATAGCGTTGCCGCTATCCACTTTTGCTTTCATCATCTTGCGATGAATCTGGCGACCCCACGGGGATTCGAACCCCGGTACTCACCGTGAAAGGGTGATGTCCTAGGCCTCTAGACGATGGGGTCAAAACCTTGGACTAATCCGATTCTTGGAAAATTTTTTGGTGGAGGTAAGCGGGATCGAACCGCTGACCTCTTGCATGCCATGCAAGCGCTCTCCCAGCTGAGCTATACCCCCAAACCGCAAGACACTGCAAGCAGCGCCTTCAATTTCCAAGCCCTCGATTATAGCCAATAAATTCAGCCAGCCAAAAGACGTGCCAGAACTTTATCCCGGTCGGACAGCGCAAGCACTGCGTCCAGCGAGGGGGTTTGCGCGGTACCCAGCACCAAAACGCGCACTGGCATGGCCAGCTGCGGCATCTTGAGGCCGGTCTGGGCCAGCACCGCCTTCAGCGCAGCGCTGATCGCGGCCTGCTCCCAAGGGCAGGTCGCCAATTGCTCACGTAGCACGGCCAGCGCGGGGCGCACGGCATCCGTCACATATTGTGCAATGTCGGCGACCGAGGCGGGTGTATCGGTGTAGAAGCGCTCAACCCAATCGGCTAAGGCCACAGTGGTATCGCACCGGTCTTTGAGCAAATCACACAGGGGCGCCAGGCGGGTGTCGGTGGTCAGGCCCCGGACCTGCAAATGCGCTTGTACCAACGGCGCCAGAGCCGCGCCAGTCATGACTTTGAGGTGCTGGGCGTTGACCCAGCGCAGCTTGGCCTCGTCAAACTGCGCTGCGCTTTTACCCAAATGATCCAAATTGAACCAGGACACAAATTGCGCGCGGCTGAAAATCTCTTCATCGCCGTGGCTCCAGCCCAGTCGCGCCAGGTAGTTGACCATGGCATCGGGCAGATAGCCTTCGGCGGCGTACTGGGTAACGGCCTTGGCACCATTGCGTTTGCTGAGTTTTTCGCCCTGCTCATTGAGGACGGTGGGCAGGTGGGCGTAGACCGGCGGCTCCTTGGACAAAGCGCGAAAGATGTTTATCTGGCGCGGCGTGTTGTTCACATGGTCGTCGCCCCGTATGACGTGGGTGATCGCCATATCGATATCGTCTACCACCACGCAAAAGTTATACGTTGGCGTGCCCACCTGCTCGCCGACCGCTGCGGGGCGGGCAATGACCAAGTCATCCAACTCGGCGTTGCCGATTTCAATGCGGCCCTTGACCTTGTCCTCCCAGACCACCGAGCCGCCTTGCGGATTTTTAAAGCGCAGCACGGGAACCACGCCCTCAGGCACCGGCGGCAGCACCTTGCCCAGTTCGGGGCGCCAGGTGCCGTCGTAGCGCGGCTTTTCTTTGGCGGCCATTTGCCGCTCGCGCAAGGCGTCCAGCTCGGCGATGCCCATGTAGCAGGGGTAGACCCAGCCGGCAGCCTGCAACTGCAGCAACACCTCTTTGTAACGCGCGATGCGCTGCATTTGGTAAAACGGACCCTCGTCAGGGTCCAGGCCCAGCCAACGCATGCCTTCCAAAATGACATCCACGGCGGCTTGGGTGGAGCGGTCCTCGTCTGTGTCCTCAATGCGCAAAATAAAGTCGCCGCCGGTGGCGCGGGCAAATGCCCAGGGGTAGAGCGCCGAGCGGATATTGCCCAGGTGAATAAAGCCGGTGGGCGACGGGGCGAAACGGGTACGTGTTTTAGTCATGCCAATTCAAACTTGAAGCGTATCGAGACCGCGCAGCAGATCGGCCTGCATATCGCCCACATGCTCCAGGCCCACGGCAAAGCGGATCAGGCCTTGGCCGATGCCAGCCGCTTGACGCTGGTCTTCGGACAATTTGCCGTGCGAGGTGCCGGCCGGATGGGTCAGCAAACTCTTGGTATCGCCCAGGTTGGTGCACAAAGAAAGCACCTGCAAGCTATCGAGCACATGAAAGGCGCGGCTGCGGGCGGCGGCAGCATCCGCCGCTTTCAGGTCAAAAGACAGCACTGCGCCACCGATGTTCGACATTTGCTGCATCGCCAGCGCGTGCTGCGGGTGGCTGGACAGGCCAGGGTAATACACGCGGGAGATTGCGGGATGCTGCTCCAACCACAGCGCCAGTTCATGGGCGCGGGCGCTTTGGGCGCGCATGCGAATGTCCAGCGTTTCCAGGCCTTTGAGGACCACCCAGGCATTAAAGGGCGACAAAACCATGCCACTGTTTTTCATCACGGGCAGGCATTTACCGGTGATCAAGGCCTCGCTGGCGCACAAAGCGCCGGCCATGACGCGGCCTTGTCCGTCCAGGTATTTGGTGCCCGAATGCATCACGATGTCGGCGCCCATCTCCATGGGGCGCTGCAGGGCAGGGGTGGCAAAGCAGTTGTCCACGGCCAGCAGGGCCCCGGCGTTGTGCGCGATATCGGCCAAGGCCTGGATGTCGCAGACATCGGTCAAAGGGTTGGTCGGCGTTTCGGCAAACAAGAGCTTGGTGTTGGGCCGCATAGCTGCTTTCCAGGCGCCCAGATCGGTTTGCGCAACCATGGTGGATTCCACGCCAAAGCGCGCGAATTCCGAGCCAATGAGCTTGATCGTCGAGCCAAACATCGACTGAGAATACAGCACATGGTCACCTGACTTGAGCAAACTAAACAGCATCAGCATCACCGCCGACATGCCCGACGATGTGGCCAGGGCGGCTTGCGTCCCTTCCATGGCCGCCAGGCGCATTTCAAAGCTGCTCACCGTGGGGTTGCCCGAGCGCCCGTAGGTGTAGCCTTCTTCGTCGCCGCCAAAGCGGCGGGCCGCCACCTCGGCAGAAGGCTGCCGGTAGCCGCTGGTCAGGTAAAGCGCTTCAGAGTTTTCGCCATACTGGCTAGGCTCCACGGCCACGCGCTGGGCCAAGGTGTCAGGATGCAAGCCGGGCGGAAGTGGGTGGTTTGCCATAAAAATAAAGTCGAAAGTAGGCGGACTTCAGTCCACCGGATTGGGTAGCGCCAGGCGCGAGCTGTCTTGCGCGTCCTCCTGGCCGCTGATACGGGCGCCACTCAAACGCGCGATATCGGCCACGCCGACGTCGCCGGTAACGTATATGCCGTCAAAACACGATGCATCAAAGCCTTTGATGGCGGTATTTAAAGTGCCAATCGCCGATTTCATGGCGTCTACGTCCTGGTAAATCAGCGCGTCACAACCGATGATGGCGCGCACCTCCTCGACGCTGCGGTCGTAGGCGACCAACTCGGCGCTGGTGGGCATATCGATGCCGTAAACATTGGGATAGCGCACCGGCGGCGCGGCGCTGGCGAGGTAGACCTTGCGCGCGCCGGCGTCGCGGGCCATTTGGACAATCTCTTGGCTGGTGGTGCCGCGCACAATGGAGTCATCCACCAGCAGCACATTGCGGCCCTTGAATTCGCTAGCGATGGCATTGAGCTTTTGGCGTACCGACTTTTTGCGCACGGCCTGACCAGGCATGATGAAAGTGCGGCCCACGTAGCGATTTTTCACAAAACCTTCGCGGTAGGGCAAACCCAGCAGCTGCGCCAGCTGTGCAGCGCTAGGCCGACTGGACTCAGGAATCGGGATCACCACGTCAATTTCGCTGGGCGGCACGGTCGAGACCACACGCTTGGCCAAGGTTTGGCCCAAATTGAGCCGCGCCTGGTACACCGAGATACCGTCCATGACCGAATCGGGGCGCGCCAGGTACACAAACTCAAAAATGCAGGGGTTCAGCACAGGGGCCTGGGCGCACTGCTGGGCCAGCATTTGGCCTTGCAGGTCGATAAAAACGGCTTCGCCTGGGGCCACATCGCGCTCAACCTGGTGCAGCGTACCCTCCAAGGCCACCGACTCGCTGGCCAGCATGATCTGGTCCGCGCTGCGCCCGATACACAGGGGACGGATCCCAAAGGGATCGCGAAAAGCCAGCACCCCGTGCCCGGCAATCAGCGCAATCACCGCATACGAGCCCTTGACGCGCAAATGCACCTGGCGCACGGCTTCAAACAAATGCGCTGGCTGCAAGGGCATGCCTCGGGTGGTACGTTCGATTTCATGGGCCAGCACATTGAGAAGCACCTCGGAGTCGCTCTCGGTATTGATGTGGCGGTGGTCCACGGTAAAGAGCTCATGCTTGAGGGCGTGGGCATTGGTCAGATTGCCGTTGTGCACCAGCACGATGCCAAAGGGGGCGTTGACGTAAAAGGGCTGCGCCTCTTCCTCACTGAAAGCATTGCCCGCCGTCGGATAGCGCACCTGCCCCAGCCCGCATTGGCCCGGCAGCGCGCGCATATTGCGGGTGCGAAACACGTCTTTGACCATGCCTTTAGCCTTGTGCATGAAGAACTTGTTGTCTTGCTGCGTCACGATGCCCGCAGCATCCTGCCCGCGGTGCTGCAAAAGCAGCAAAGCGTCGTAAATGAGCTGGTTCACAGGTGCGTTGCTGACAACGCCGACAATTCCACACATCTTGGGTTTACTCGCTCAAGGGATAAATCGGGCAAAAGCCTGGGGCAACAAAGGTTTGAGGCCGGTCAGCGCCGTCTGCGCCATGCGCGGCGATTGGGCATCCTGCCACAGGTCCGATTCTGCCAAGGGCGTCATGGTCACCGCGACGGTGGCCGCCATCAGGATCAGCACGCCGCGCGCCGCGCCAAACAGAGCCCCCAGCACCCGGTCGATGGGCCGCAAACCGACCACCTCGATGACTTTTTTGAGCAAAAAGATCAGCACAAACCCGGCGATCAAACAGGCGACAAAGCCCATGACAAAGGCTGCGGCATAACGCACCATCTGGCTGGCGCCTTGCATGGGCAGGCTTTGCGCCAGATCGGGCGCAATCCATTGCGCCACGAAAAAGGCGGCCAGCCAATTGAGTAAAGAAAGGACTTCAGCGACCAGGCCGCGCCATAGGCCCAGAAGCACCGACACTGCCACAACAGCGCAGGAAACCCAATCGAGATCGGCCATGGCGGCAGTGCGTCAGAGCGTCAGCAGCTGCGCGGGCAGGTTCAGGGACTTGATTTTGGCCGCCGCTTTGTCGGCCTCGGCCTTGTCCGTCCAGGGGCCTACGCGCACCCGGATGCGCCGCCCATCGGCGCCATTGACCACCTGGGTATAGGTTTTGAGACCCGCTTTTTCCAGCGTCTGGCGCGCCTCACGGGCTTTTTGCACATCGGCAAAAGCGCCAACCTGCACGGTGTAGCGCACCTGGGCACTGCTGGCGCTGGCCGCCGGGGCCTTACCGTATAACAATGTTTGGGCTTTAGCGGCCTCGGCGGCTTTGGTCTGGGTGGGTGTGGGGTTGGGCTGCGGCTGTGCTGTCGCATTGGAAGCCGCCTTCGCTGGCGCTGGCGCAGCGGCCGCAGGAGGGCTCAGCGCTGCGACGGCCGCGGGCGCGAGAACTGCCGCTGCGGTCGCAGCAGGGGCGGCAGCGGCGGGCTTGGTCGCGGGGGCCACGATTACTTCTTGTTCGAGCGGGGCGGATACAGCGGCTGCGCTTGCAGCGGCGGTCTCGGCCTTGGCCGGGCTAGCCGCAGAGGCCGCGC
>CAMATX010000107.1 GCA_945861345.1 Comamonas sp. lk | reverse complement strand
AGCGAGGGATAGGCGGGCGTCGGACCGGACTGGGCCACGTGCGGCTCGTGCATACGGCCCGCGCCGATGACCAAGATGCGGGCCGCGCCCAGCCGAATGGCTGGTGAAAGTGGGGCGCTTTGGCGCATCGAGCCGTCGCCGAAGTACTCCTGGTGATGGTGCAGAGCCAGCGATTTGGCGGGAAAGATGAAAGGGATGGCCGCCGATGCCATCAAATGCGTGTGGGTGATGGCCGCGCGCACCCCAAAGCGCTGCGATCGCTGCCAAGGCCGAAGGCTGCGCAGGCCTTGGAAGAAGGTCACGTGCTGCCCGCTGGTGTAGCTCGATGCGCTAATGGCCAGGCCCTTCAGATGCCCTTTGCGCAGCAAATACGGTAGGCGTTGCAAAGGCACCATTTCCTGCAGCATGCGCTGTAGCGGCGCGTTGTCCAGCAAAGAGCGCGGTTTGATGCGCCACCAGCGCGCCAAGAGCCAGCCCAGCGACAAAAGTCCGAGCCAGCGCGCCCCGGCGCGCAGCATGCTCAGGCCGCTGACCTGGTAGATCTGCTCGGCGTGCATGTCCTCCCACACCCGCGCAATCTGCGCCACGGCCTGGTCGAAGTCGTCGGCGCCACAGGCCAGCGCCGCCGCGTTGAGCGCCCCTGCTGAGGTGCCGCTTAGTATGGGAAAGGGGTTGGGCCCTAGCGCCTGCCCGCAGTCGCGCCGAATCATGGCGATGGCCTGCAGCACCCCCACCTGGTAGGCCGCACGCGCACCCCCGCCGCTCAAGACCAGCGCGGTGTCGCCGGCAACGGGCCTGGCCAAAGGGGTTTTGTCGCTCATGGCGGGCATGGTAACCACCGCGACATGGCCCTGCAATCCGTATGCGCGGCGGGCTTGGCTAGACTCGCTCTCTTTGCGGAGATTGCAATGGCAGTGACAGAACAGGCTTTGTTGGAAGCCCTCAAACAGGTGGTGGATCCGCTGACGGGCACCGATTTCGTATCAACCAAGGCCGTGCGCAAGGTTCAGATAAGCCACGAGCTGGTGCGTTTTGAGCTGGAACTGGGCTACCCGGCCAAGAGCCTCGAAGAGGGTTTGCGCGCTGCTTTGTTGGCGGCCGCCCACACCGTGCCCAGTGTCGCGGCGGTGCAGGTCGATATCCACACCAAGATCGTGGCGCACGCGGTGCAACGGGGCGTGCAGCTGCTGCCCGGCGTGAAAAACATCGTCGCTGTCGCCTCGGGCAAGGGCGGCGTTGGCAAAAGCACCACCGCCGTGAACCTGGCCTTGGCCCTGGCGGCCGAGGGCGCGCGGGTGGGCTTGCTGGACGCGGACATTTACGGCCCCAGCGTACCCACGATGATGGGCATCAGCGGCAAACCGGCCAGTGTCGACGGCAAAACCATGGAGCCGCTGGAGAACTATGGCGTGCAGGTCATGTCGATCGGATTTTTGGTCGCCGCCGACGAGGCCATGATCTGGCGCGGCCCCATGGCCACCCAGGCGCTGGAACAGTTGCTGCGCCAAACCAATTGGAAAGACCTCGATTACCTGGTCGTTGACATGCCCCCGGGCACCGGCGACATCCAGCTCACCTTGAGCCAGCGCGTGCCCATGACTGGAGCGGTCATCGTGACTACGCCTCAGGACATTGCCCTCCTGGACGCCAAAAAAGGCATTCGCATGTTCGAAAAAGTCGGCGTGTCGATTTTGGGTATTGTGGAAAACATGGCCGTCCATGTCTGCAGCAACTGCCAGCACGTGGAGCACATCTTTGGCGCTGACGGTGGGCGCAAACTGGCCCAGGACTACCAGGCCGACTACCTGGGCGCTTTGCCCCTTGCCATGCAGATCCGCTTGCAGGCTGACAGCGGCACGCCCACCATGGTGGCCGACCCGCAAGGGGCCGTGGCAGCGATATACCGCGACGTAGCTCTGAAATTGGCAGTGGCCATTGCGGCGAAAAACAAAGATTTTTCGGGCAAGTTCCCTTCGATCAAGATTTCCAAAGACACCTAACTATTTAGTTTGATATGCAATCCGCTGGTGCGTCCCGGAGTCGGCACTATCAGCCCCGCTATCGTGTTGGTGGCATGGCTTTCAATCGAGCGGGTTCCGGCATGGTGCCTATACCGCACTTCTGGGCTTATCGACCGGTAGGGGTGTGCAACAATGAAACTATGCTCCTCGGCTTTACTCGTTACTTCCTTCTAAGCCGCAACAGGTCGCCAATCGCCATGGTGAGGCGACGGCCTGGAGGTCTGCTTTGAATCTACTTCCCAGCCTGCGTTATCTGGTGGCATTGAATGAGCACCGTCATTTCGGGCGAGCGGCGCAGGCCTGCCATATCACGCAACCGGCGCTGTCCAATGCTTTGCGCGCGCTAGAGCAAGAGTTTGCTGCGGTCATCGTCAAGCGCGAGCGCAATTACGTGGGCTTCACGGCTGAGGGCGAACTTATTTTGGCTTCGGCGCAGCGCATGCTGCACGAGCATGCTTTGTTGCAAGAGTCGCTCAAAGGCGATGCCCTCGCGCCCCACGGACCGCTGCGCATCGGGGCGGTGCCCACGGCGGTGCCGGTCGCGGCACGTTTTGCCGCGATGTTGCAGGCGCGGCAAAACGGTATTCGACCCATCGTCTTATCGCTGAGCTCTGCCGAATTGGAAAAAGGCCTGGAGACTTTGTCGCTGGACCTGGCCATGGGTTATGTTGAACGCATGGATTCCCGCAGCGCACGCCTGAGCGCTTTGGAACAATACACAGAACATTATTTCTTGTTGCGCCGTGTCGACAATCCGCAAACCGACGGTCTGCGCATTGGTCAAGCGCTGACTTGGCAGCAGGCAGGTCAATTCCCCTTGTGCCTGTTAACCCCAGAAATGCACAACCGCACGATAGTCGATGCTGCTTTTCGACAGGCAGGCGTACAGGTGGTTCCTGCTATGGAGACCAACTCGATCCTGGCCATGGCACTTTGCGTGGTGCAAGGCAATATGTGCGGTATTTTGCCCGGTGCACTTGTCGGGGCTGTGCGCAGCGACCGCCTGCTCGAGGCATTGCCTTTGGTTGATCCCGAAGTACGCACACCGATCGGCTTCATGTTCAATGCCCAGGTGCGCCCTTCGCGTGCACAACAAGCAGCCATGGAACTCGCACGCGATAGTCAATGGTTGCAACATGCGGCTTTGCACAGCGGCATGCTCACTTCGCCCACAGCAGGATCTGCCTAGGTACCGAGCGCGCTGCAAGTACTTACAAAGTATGCAATAGAGTCATTGCCTAGGTTCATAAGCAAAGCGCATCCAAAGGCTAAGTTCTGGTGGCCTTAGGCTACAGCCAGCGCTTTCGTCGCCGGTAGGACTTCATGCCACGAAAGCTCTTACGACCCTCATTGGATACGCCCAGATAGAACTCTTTGACGTCCGCATTCTCAGCCAATTCCTTCGCAGTACCGTCCATCATGACACGGCCACTTTCTAGGATGTAGCCATAGTCGGCGTACTTGAGGGCCACATTGGTGTTTTGTTCGGCCAGCAAAATACTGACGCCTTCTTTTTGGTTGAGCTCTCTAACGATTTCGAAGATCTCTGCGACGATTTGGGGCGCCAAGCCCATCGACGGTTCGTCTAGTAGCAACATGCTCGGCTTGGCCATCATGGCGCGGCCAATGGCAACCATTTGCTGTTCACCACCCGACGTATAACCAGCCAAGCTGGTGCGCCGCGTTTTCAGGCGAGGAAAGTAGTCGTAAATCCTCTCGAGTTCCTGGCGCACCTGGGCGTGTTTGATGGGTCGCGCGTAAGCTCCAGTAATGAGATTGTCTTCAACGCTCAGGTGACCGAAGCAGTGCCGACCCTCCATGACTTGGACCATCCCCATGTCCACCATTTCGCCAGGTGCAAGCCCTTCGGTGCGTTTGCCCCGAAACTCGATAGAGCCCTTGGTCACCTCGCCTCGCTCTGAGGCCAATAGCGTTGAAACTGATTTCAGCGTAGTGCTTTTGCCAGCGCCGTTTGCCCCGAGCAAAGCAACTATTTTTCCCTGGGGAACCACAAACGAGACGCCGCGCAAAACCAATATCACATGGTCGTAAATGACCTCGATATTTTTGACCGACAAGATGGGCGGCGCCGAAGCCACAGGCTCGGCGACGCTGCTTGTCTCTAAGGCTGTGATGGGACTCACGAGCACTTACGCGGCGTGATCTTGTTTTCGCCCGCATACTTGGCGGCTGATTCTTCAATCAGCTTGCGTATAAAGGCTGGATCAGGTGCGGCCGTCCAATCAGTTACCAGGGCGAACTTAGCGCCATCCCATTGCATGACGCGAAAGCGCTCAGAACCATCGTGCTTGGTACAGGACATCTTGAACGGCCCAGACATACCCAGGATGCCGATTTCTTTGAGCTTCGCGTCCGAGATATCCAGCGCCTCGTAGCCGTCACGAAATTCTGGACCGGTCACCGTCTTGCCCGGCTTCTTATGAATGCGCTGCGCATTCTTTAAGGCCTCAATCCACATCGCCGCTGCGCCAACACCGCGGTTGTAATAGACCGAACCAATGCGCTCCTTGTCCTGCAAGTTCCCTTTACCCGCACCGTACACAACCTTCTCAATATCTTGAATCAAGGGGAACTTACCCGGCACGGCGTTCGCAGTGACGTAGGTACCCTTGGCAGCGTCGCCAGCGGGGACCATGTCTTCCTCGGCACCGCCGAAGGAAACATAGACCATGCGGTTACGCGGGAAACCGACGCGCGCTGCGTTGGTGATGGCGGTCGAATTCATGCCTGAGCCTGCACCCCAAAAAGTCACCCAGTCTGCTTTTTCGCGGCGGATCTGCAGCCACTGCGATTGTTGCTCCAGCCCTGGCGGCGGCACTGCAATCTCCACAAGCTTTACGCCCCACTGTTTTGTGATTTCACGCATCGCAGGCAAAGGTTCACGGCCAAAAGCGCTATCGATGTGCAGGTGCACTACGGTTTTGCCCTTCATCTTTTCAATGCCGCCTTCTTGTTGTGCCATGAAGGAAAGCTGCACCGCCACTTGTCCCCAGTAGTGGCCTGCGGCGTTAAAGACCCAGGGCCAGACGGTGCCATCGGCGGCATCGGTACGACCGTAGCCGTATTGCGCCAGTACGACATTGTCAGGCTCCATGCGGTTAATCACTGCATAGGCGCCTGGCGTACCCAAGGTATCAAAGACAACCATCTTCTGGGTGCCTTTGTTCAAAAGGCGCTGATAGCACTCTACGGTGCGCGCGGCGTTGTATTCCGTCTCGCACTCTTCCCATGTCAATTTGACGCCACCAACGCCGCCGAATTTCATGTTCACGTAGTTCAAATAGTCGATGATCCCTCCGTAATAGCCAGTCCCCATAGCAGAGTAGGGACCGACGCGACTACTAGGAATACCGAAATACTGCTCCTGGGCTTGAGCCACGGCAGCATTTGGAGTAATCACCGCTAGCGTAATTCCTAGGGCAGTAAAAGCCCGCAAGACGCTTTGGCGAATCGATTGGAAATTCATTTTCATGTCTCCTTAACAAAAGGTTTTAGAAATCATCAATACTTGAACGGCCACAGGCGTAACCGCTCCTTTGTGACCTGCCATAAACGGGCCAGACCAAGGGGCTCGAAGATCAAAAATACAATGATCAGGACTCCGAAAATAACCTGCTCCAGCGCAGACGTAATGGTCGCATCCACAGCGCGACCCAGGACCGCGTGGAAGATGATATTGAGAAAAATGGGCAAAAGCAGGATGAATGCAGAGCCGAGAAAGGGCCCCAATATGGTGCCGAGTCCGCCAATGATCACCATAAAAAGTATTCGAAAAGATAGCTCGATGTTGAAGGT
>CAMATX010000106.1 GCA_945861345.1 Comamonas sp. lk | reverse complement strand
TGGCACCTACGTTCCGCTGCAAAACGTGGCTGATAACCAAGCCCCGTTTGTCGTGATCGACTCCATTCTTTCGGAGGAGGCGGTGCTCGGCTTTGAGTATGGCTACGCCTCCAACGACCCCAACACCATGGTGATTTGGGAGGCGCAGTTTGGCGACTTTGCCAATGGCGCGCAGGTGGTGATTGACCAGTTCATCGCCTCGGGCGAAGTCAAGTGGGGCCGTGTAAATGGTCTGACGCTGATGCTGCCGCACGGCTACGAAGGCCAGGGGCCGGAGCACAGTTCGGCGCGTTTGGAGCGCTTCATGCAATTGGCGGCCGATACCAATATGCAAATCGTGCAGCCAACCACAGCGAGCCAGATTTTCCATGTGCTGCGCCGCCAAATGGTGCGCAATGTGCGCAAACCGCTGATCATCATGACGCCCAAGTCACTGTTGCGTAACAAGGACGCCACCTCGCCGCTGAGCGAATTCACGCGTGGCGGCTTCCAAACCGTGATCGGCGAGACCGCTGAGCTCAAGGCCGACAAGGTCAAGCGCATCGTGGTCTGTTCGGGCAAGGTCTATTACGACCTGGTCAAAAAACGCACCGAACGCGGCGCCGACGACGTGGCCATTGTGCGTATCGAGCAGCTTTACCCCTTTGCCCACAAGGCGTTTGGCAACGAGATCAAAAAGTACCCCAATGCCACAGAAATCGTCTGGACGCAGGACGAGCCGCAAAACCAGGGCGCCTGGTTTTTTGTGCAGCACTACATCCACGAAAACATGGTTGACGGGCAAAAGCTGGGCTATTCCGGACGCGCGGCATCGGCCTCGCCCGCAGTGGGCTATTCGCACCTGCACCAAGAACAGCAAAAAGCGCTGGTCGACGGCGCCTTTGGCAAGCTCAAGGGCGTGGTTCTGACCAAATAGTCAGCCCTGTCCGCCCCGCAACCACATTGAAAGAATCGTATGGCAATCGTAGAAGTTAAGGTCCCCCAGCTCTCTGAATCCGTGGCAGAAGCCACCATGCTGCAATGGAAAAAGAAGGTCGGCGACAGCGTCGCGGTCGATGAAATCCTGATCGAAATCGAGACCGACAAGGTCGTGCTCGAAGTGCCGGCTCCCAGCGCTGGCGTGTTGTCCGAAATTTTGGTAGCCGATGGCGGCACGGTGACTGCCGAGCAACTGATCGCGCGCATTGATACCGACGGCAAAGTGGCGTCCAGTGCCCCAACGGCGCCCGCAGCTGTGCTGGCTGCCACACCCGCAACGTCTGCTGCCGCACCGGCGGCAGGCGCCAAAGCCGGTGTGCAGATGCCTGCAGCGGCCAAGCTGATGGCCGATAACCATATGTCTGCCGGCTCGGTCGCCGGTACCGGCAAGGATGGCCGCGTAACCAAGGGCGATGTTTTGCAAGCTTTGCAGTCTCCCGCCACTGCAGTGGCCATCCCGACCGGCGCACCGCAAACGGCTTTGCCCCAGGTTTCTGCGCCTGCCGCCCTCAGCTTGGGCGAGCGCCCCGAGCAGCGCGTGCCCATGAGCCGCCTGCGCGCGCGCGTGGCCGAGCGTCTGCTGCAGTCGCAGGCGACCAACGCCATCCTGACCACTTTCAACGAAATCAACATGGCCCCGGTCATGGAGATGCGTAAAAAGTTCCAAGACCGTTTCGAGAAAGAGCATGGCATCAAGCTAGGCTTTATGAGCTTTTTCGTCAAAGCAGCGGTTCATGCGCTCAAAAAATACCCTGTGCTCAATGCCTCGGTGGATGGCAATGACATCGTCTACCACGGCTACTTTGATATCGGCATCGCCGTGGGTTCGCCACGCGGCCTGGTGGTCCCGATTTTGCGCAACGCCGATCAAATGAGCTTTGCCGACATCGAGAAAAAGATAGCCGAATTTGGCGCCAAGGCCCGCGACGGAAAACTGGGCATGGAAGACATGACCGGTGGCACCTTCTCGATCTCTAATGGCGGCACTTTCGGCTCCATGCTGTCCACGCCCATCATCAACCCGCCCCAATCGGCGATTTTGGGCGTGCATGCGACCAAAGACCGCGCCGTCGTCGAAAACGGCCAGGTGGTCGTGCGCCCGATGAACTACTTTGCCATGAGCTATGACCACCGCATCATCGACGGCCGCGAAGCCGTACTTGGCTTGGTGGCCATGAAAGAGGCGATGGAAGACCCTTCGCGCCTGTTGTTTGACATCTAAATAGGCGCACACCATGAGCAAAGAATTTGACGTCGTCGTCATTGGCGCCGGCCCTGGCGGTTATATCGCTGCGATCCGCGCGGCCCAACTTGGTTTTAAAGTCGCTTGCATCGACGAGTGGACCAACGCCAAAGGCGGCCCTGCGCTCGGCGGCACCTGCACCAATGTGGGTTGCATCCCGTCCAAAGCGCTGCTGCAGTCCAGCGAGCACCTGGACCATGCTTTGCACCATTTCGCCGACCACGGTATCAGCGCCAAGTCGGTGACCATGGACGTGGGCCAAATGCTCGCGCGCAAAGATGCGGTCGTGCAGCAAAACAACGACGGCATCTTGTATTTGTTCAAGAAAAACAAGGTCAGCTTTTTCCACGGGCGGGGCGCGCTCGACGCCGCCCAAGGCGGTTTGCACACCGTGCAAGTTAGCGGTGCGCAGGCGGACACTTTGCGGGCCAAGCAGGTCATCATCGCTACCGGGTCGAGCGCGCGGGCGTTGCCCGGCACGCCGTTTGACGAGGTGCAGGTGCTTTCCAACGATGGCGCGTTGCGTATCGGCGCGGTTCCCAAGAAGCTAGCCCTCATCGGCTCGGGCGTGATCGGCCTGGAAATGGGCTCGGTCTGGCGTCGCTTAGGTTCGGAAGTCACGATTTTGGAAGGCCTTCCCACTTTTCTGGGCGCGGTAGACCAGCAAATCGCCAAAGAAGCCAAAAAAGCGTTTGACAAGCAGGGCCTGAATATTGAACTGGGCGTACAAGTGGGCGAGATCAAGACGGGCAAAAAAGGCGTTTCCATTGCCTACACCAACGCCAAAGGTGAGGCCCAGACCTTGGATGCCGACAAACTGATTGTGTCCATCGGCCGCGTGCCCAACACCACAGGCCTCAATGCGCAGGTGCTTGGGCTGGCGCTCGATGAGCGCGGCGCTATCGTGGTCGATGCCGATTGCAAAACCAATGTGCCCGGCGTTTGGGCCGTGGGCGACGTGGTGCGCGGCCCGATGCTGGCCCACAAGGCCGAGGAAGAGGGCGTCGCCGTGGCTGAGCGCATCGCGGGCCAGCACGGGCACGTCAACTTCAACACCATTCCTTGGGTGATTTACACCAGCCCGGAAATTGCCTGGGTGGGGCGCACCGAGCAGCAACTCAAGGCTGACGGCGTCGCCTACAAGGCGGGCACTTTCCCCTTCTTGGCCAACGGCCGCGCCCGTGCGCTAGGCGACACCACCGGGATGGTCAAGTTTTTGGCCGACACAACCACCGACGAGATTTTGGGCGTCCACATCGTGGGCCCCATGGCCAGCGAGCTGATTTCAGAGGCGGTTGTAGCCATGGAATTTAAGGCCAGCGCCGAGGACATCGCCCGTATTTGCCACGCGCATCCATCGCTAAGCGAAGCGACCAAAGAAGCGGCTTTGGCCGTGGACAAGCGGACCTTGAACTTTTAAGGTCCGGCTACCCGGTGCCGCCCCTGCGTTTTGGCGCGGTACAGCGCGGCATCGGCCTCTTGGACCAAGACGCCAGCCTTGGATCCTTGCTGCGGGTAAGCCGTGGCCACACCGATGCTGACAGATACCCGCCCGTAGTGGCTGCCCTCGTGCGCCATTCCCAATGCAAAAACCTCTTGGCATAGGTAATTGGCAATGGTTTGGATCCCGTTGTGGTCGGTATCGGGAGCAATCAGGAT
This sequence comes from Comamonas sp. lk, assembly GCA_945861345.1. Lineage (GTDB taxonomy): Bacteria > Pseudomonadota > Gammaproteobacteria > Burkholderiales > Burkholderiaceae_C > Allorhodoferax. The sequence goes on along the minus strand of CAMATX010000106.1, from coordinate 1,986 downwards.
AAATTCTTCACCTCCATAGCGGGCGATCAGGTCGCCGCTACGCATCACCCCGGCCTCAAAAACCCGGGCCAGTTGGCGCAAGCATTCGTCCCCCGCGGGGTGGCCGTAGTGGTCGTTGAAGGATTTGAACCAGTCCACATCAATCAACGCAATTGACAGGGGGCGTTTATCGCGCGCTGCCCGCCCCCACTCGACCAGCAGGGTTTCGTCAAAACGGCGGCGGTTGGCCACGCCGGTCATGCCGTCCACTGTGCTTAAGGACTCCAAGCGCTGCGCCGCCAGCGCCAACGATTGGGTTCGCTGGGAGACGGTCGCCTCCAGGTCAATCTCCATTTGGCGAGCCCGTTCTAGGGCCTGGTTTTGCTGGGTGAGCAGGGCCCGCAGGGCCTGCAATTGTGTGCGCAGTTTGTCCGCTTGTTGCAGGCCCATGGCAAAGCCCAACAGCGCGACGCCCAGAATAACGCCGTTATGCCCGGGCGGGGCGAACATCAGCAGGGGGTCTGGCGCCGCACTGTCGACCAAGGTTTGACCATAGCTGACAAGCATCGGTAGCAACTCAGCAACCAGAAATGCCGCAGTCGGCCAGCCTTGGCGCAGGCTCTGGCGGGCCGTTATCAGCAGCACCGCCAGGTAACTAAGGCCCAGGTAATAGGGCAACACAGGCGCGCTCAAGGCCGGCCAAGCCAATAGGCATGCCAAAAGAAGGCCTGCGATCATCCACGCTTTGGCAAAGCGATCGGCAAGGCGTGCAAATTGGGCAAGATTGAGCGCGTGGCGCAGCAGTGCCATGGCCGCCAAAGATAGGCACAAACTGGACAATGGCGGCAAGATCGGTGCGGGTGCTACATCACCCAAAGGCAGCAGCGTCTGCCACTGGCCGGAGTGCAGCCCCAGCCATCCCATGGCACACAGCACCAGAATGCCATACAGAGGGTAAATTTTGCGCCGCGTTACCGCCCAGAGCAGCGCGGTGACGCCCAGCCCCAGCGCGCACAAGCCCATGCGCCATGCATTGCGGGCCGACCATTCCAATTGGATCGCTTGAAACTGGCTGTTGGTGAGCAGCATGGCTGAAGCGTCCGCCCCAAAAGGGCTTTGCACGCGGATCCATACCGACTGCGCCTGGCCGGGGCCTAAAGCCAAGGGCAACGAGAAAAATGGAGCAGACAAAGGCCGGCTGTTCAGACCAGCGGCCCAGCCCGTTTTGTACTGACGCAAAGACCCGTCGGCCGATTCCACATAGGCGTCCCACTGGTCCAGCAGCGGACTGGCCATCATCAAAACACGTTCAGTGGCAAGGTTGCCGCGATTAATGATGCGAAAGCTGAGCCAGTACGCGGCCGTGCCTGGCCCGAAATCGGCACTCCAGTTACCAGCGCCCGGGCCGCGAAATGGCAATGGCGAGGGCGCATTGCGCACCTCGTCAAAGCGCAGCACTCCTTCGGGGTCTGGCGCCCAGCGGGCGATGCTGGTGATATCAATCGGATCGCTGCCAGCTTGTGAAAAATCGACCTCTTTGGCCTGCACTGAGAAGGGCGCAATGACCAGTACCAGAAGTACAAAACAGCATGCGAGTGCGCGCCGAAGGCGACCGGCTCCTGGGGTATGCCGCATCCAAGCTGTCCACAGACCTGTAACGCGCTTCAATTTCAAAGCCTTCCCCTCAATGATTATCAATATTTTATTTCTTACATTATTTTAAACATAAATTTCCTAGATTTAACAAAATTTATGAAAACATCTATGGATCGCGCAATCCATCGCCCGTGGCGAACGCCGACGCGACCCAGGGCATGGTGTTAAAGTTGCCTTAACTTTCAAAGGATTACCTTGGCTACTCCCAATTACGGATACGAAAAACGCCAAAAAGAATTGGCTAAGAAGCGTAAAAAAGAGGACAAGCTCAAAAACAAGAGCGAGCGTAAATCGGGCGGCGATGAGGCGCCTGCCTCCGGCGCTGCTTGGGTGGATCAGCAACTGCCTGCG
>CAMATX010000105.1 GCA_945861345.1 Comamonas sp. lk | reverse complement strand
GTCATGGGTGCCGCTCTCCACAATGCGCCCGGCCTCCATCAGGTGGATGCAATGCGCCTGGCGCACCGTCGAGAGCCGGTGCGCGATCACGATGGTGGTGCGCCCTTGGCTGACCACGGCCAAAGAACGTTGGATGGCCGCCTCGGTCTCGTTGTCCACGGCGCTGGTGGCCTCGTCCAAGATAAGCACCTTGGGGTTTTTGAAGATAGCGCGTGCCAGGGCCAGACGTTGGCGCTGGCCGCCCGAGAGCTTTTGGCCCCGCTCGCCAAGGCGCGTGGCAAAACCCAAGGGCAGCTTTTCGATGAATTCGGTCGCCTCGGCGGCGCGCGCGGCCTCGGCAATGGCCGCGTCGCTGATACGTGAGGGGTCTTGCTCGCCATAGGCAATGTTGTCCGCCACGCTGGCGTCGCTCAGAAAAGCGTCTTGCGCCACATAGCCAATGGCGCGGCGCAAGTCCTGTAAATTCAGCGCATCAATGGGCTGACCGTCCAGCAAAATCCGGCCCTGCTGGGGCGTGTAAAAGCGCAGCAGCAGCTTGATCAGGGTGGATTTCCCCGAGCCGGTCGAACCCACAAAGGCGGTGGTCTGGCCGGCGGCAATCGTCAGATTAATGTCGCTGAGCGTGGGCGCATCGCCTGCGCTGGCATAGGAAAACCCGATGTTTTCCATGCGGATTTCACCCTGCATATGGTCTTTGGCAAAGTGCTGGCCCTCGTAGGCGATGTGGATGGGCGTGGCCAGCAGCCCCATGGCCCGCTCGATGGAGGACATGGAGCGCTGGTACATATCGGCCACCTCGGCCAGGCGCGTCATGGGCCAAAGCAGGCGCTGGGTCAAAAACACCAGCACCGAGTAAGCACCCACCGCCAACTCGCCCTGCAAAGTGAGCCAGCCACCATACAACAAAGTGGTGGTAAAGCCCGCCAAGATGGCCATGCGGATGATCGGCGTGATCGCTGCGCTTACCCGGATGGCCGCCGCATTGGTGGCGCGGTAGCGGTTGCTGGCCTCTTCGATGTGTTCGGCCTCAAAGCCTTCGGTCGCAAAGGCCTTGATGGTGGCCAGACCCAAAAGATTGTTATTGAGCCGCGCGCCTACGTCACCCGCCGCTTCGCGCACCTGCGTATAGCGTGGCGCCAGAAGGCGCTGAAACCAAAACGCACCGAACAAAATCAGCGGTACCGGCAACAGCGCGATCACGGCAATGCCCGGCTGCAAAGCAAAAAACACCGCGCTAATCATGACCGAGGAGCACAGCACCTGGATGATCTGGTTGGCCCCGCCGTTCAAAAAGCGCTCCATCTGGTTGATGTCATCGTTCAGAATGGCCATCAGGTTGCCGGTGCGCTGGGTCTCAAAATACGCCATATCCAGGCGCTGCACATGGCGGTAGGTGTCCAGGCGCATGGCATGCTGCAGGTTTTGCGCAAGCTGGCGCCATTTCACCTCCAGCAAATACTCAAACACCGATTCGCCGCCCCAGACCAAGACATTAAACAGCGCCAGCACCAGCAGTTGCTCCCAGGTATCGCGGATGCCCAAGCCCACCAGCACATGGCGGGCCAAAAAACTTTCCTCACCTTTGACCACCACATCTACTGCCGCACCAATAAGCACCTCGGGCAGGATGTCAAAAAACTTATTTAAAACCGAATACAGCGTCGCGAGCTGAAAGTCGCGGCGGTAGGCGCTGGCGTAGCGCAGGAGTCGGGAGAGTGGATGCATCTGCGCGCAGGCCAGCCAGGGTTAGCCGCGCAACTTCGCCGCCACCTGGGCCACCCGCGCGCCATAGGCTAAGGCGGTCTCCAAGTCGCCCGCGTGCATGGCCTCGGCGGGCGTGGTGTTGCTGGCGTGGGCCATCAGGCCGATGCTAGAACCCAGCCGGTTGACGGTGTCGTTGCCCATCATGCCCAGGCCGACCCAAAGCATGCCGTGCTGCATGGCTAGCGTCAGCATGGTTTGCAATGTGGCCAGTTTGTCGCCGCTGGGGTAGCCCGAGCAGGTAAAGCCGCCGGCCACTTTGTCTTTCCAGGCGCCGCTGTACCAGCGCTTGGACGAGGCGTCGGCAAATTTTTTGAACTGCCAGGACACCGAACCCATATAAGTGGGCGATCCCATGATGATGGCGTCGGCTGCATCCAATGCGCCCCACTCGGCCTCGCTCACGGCGCCATCACCGCTGATGGCGATGAGCTGCGCATCGGCGCCATCGGCCACGTGCTGCGCCAGGCGCTGGGTGTGGCCGTAGCCGGAGTGGTAAATGACGACTGTCAATGTCATAAATAATGCCTCAGAAATACGGCGCGTCTAGGCGCACAAATCAAACACCAGCACCTCGCTGGCCTGGCCTTGGTCTAGCAGCAGGCGGCTTTCGGCCTGCATGAGTAATGCGTCGCCGGCAGTCAGGGCCTGGCCGTTGACGGACAAGCCACCGCGAAGCACCTGCACATAGGCTTTGCGCGCCGGGTCCAGATCTAATGTGTCGCTTTGTCCAGCGTCAAAGCAGCCAGCGTACATGCGCGCATCCGCGCTGATATGCACCGCGCCCTGCGCCGAGTCGGGCGCAGCCACCAGTCGCAGTGCGCCGTTTTTTTCCTCTGCGGAAAATGTTTTTTGCTCGTAGCTTGGGGCAATGCCTCGGACATTGGGCTCGATCCAGATTTGCAGGAAATGGGTGGTGGCGTCGGGCGCGTGGTTGAACTCGCTGTGCTGCACGCCGCTGCCCGCGCTCATGCGCTGCACGTCGCCCGGCGGAATGCCTTTGACATTGCCCATGCTGTCTTTGTGCGCCAGATTGCCCTGCAACACGTAGCTGATGATCTCCATGTCCCGGTGCCCGTGCGTACCAAAGCCGGTGCCCGGGGCGATGCGGTCTTCGTTAACCACCCGCAGATTGCCCCAGCCCATGAACTGCGGGTCGTAGTAGCCTGCAAACGAAAAACTGTGAAAGGATTTGAGCCAACCGTGGTCAGCATAGCCGCGCTCGGCCGATTTGCGTAAGGTGATCATGGGCGCAATGGTAGTGGATCGGGCCCCGCCCCACGGCCTGCGGGGGTGCCGGACTGCGCACGGGTGTACAGTAGGCTGCAGGGCCGGTGCACAAGCCCGGACATACACAAGGAGATACGCGCATGCCCCAGCCCAAAAACATTGCCATCGTGGGTGCCGGAATGGCCGCAATCGCCTGCGCCCGCACGCTGGTGCAGGCCGGCCACCGCGTCAGTCTGTTTGAAAAAAGCCATACCATTGGCGGACGCATGTCTACGCGCAACAGCCCATTTGGCACTTTTGACCACGGCGCCCAGTACTTCACCGTGCGCGATCCGCGCTTTGCGCTGGCGCTGCAAACCGCCCCCGGCGTGTGCCGCCCCTGGAGCGTGACCATGGTGCAGGTGCTGGACCACCTGGGCCGCGTCGCAGCGGCGGGCTTGCCGGCGCGTGAGCCGCACCTGGTACCCGCTCCAGGCATGCGCTCCCTGGCCGCGCACTGGGCTGAGCCTTTGGGGGCGTCGGTCCACCTCGAAACCTGCGTCACCCAGATCGAGGCCGACAGCCTGCACAAAGGCCGCTGGCAGTTGCGCACCCAGGGCCCCCAGGACAGCGCGGGCGTGCACGCCGGCTTTGACGCGGTCTTGCTCGCCGTCCCGCACCCGCAGGCTGCGGCGCTCTTGCGCACCTTGCCGGCAGCGGCTGCCGGTCGCGCGGCCCTGCTCAAAGCCCTAGAGCCCGTGCGCGTTGCGCCTTGTTGGACGCTGATGCTGGCCTTTCCGCAGGCCGTGCAACCGGGCCTGACCACGCTGGGCCCGCAGTGGAACGCCGCCCGCAGCACGCACCACCGCATCGCCTGGCTGACGCGCGAGTCCAGCAAACCGGGACGCGGCATCGTCGAGCGCTGGACGGTGCAGGCCAGCGCCGAGTGGTCGCAAGAGCACCTCAACGATGACGCCAGCCGCGTTGAGGGCAAGCTGCTCAAAGCCTTCTCCGAGGTCACCGGCATCCGGGCCCAGCCGGCCCATGTGCAAGCGCACCGCTGGCTGTACGCCAAAACCACCGCGCCGCTGGGCCGAAGCCACCTGTGGGAAGCGCGCAGCGGCATCGGCCTGTGTGGCGACTGGTGCCTGGGCCACCGGGTGGAAAACGCATTCGTTTCGGGCCTGGAACTGGCACTTGCAGTCGCCTAAGGCCTTTGCACCCTACCGGGGGCGTTTTGCCCCCTCGCCCACCGGCCCGCTGCACGCAGGCTCCTTGGTGGCGGCCCTGGCCAGCTGGCTCGACGCCCGGGCACACGGCGGCCAGTGGCTGGTGCGCATCGAGGACGTGGACCACCCCCGCACCGTGGCTGGCGCGGACCAGCATATCCTGGCCCAACTGGCCGCCTGCGGCCTGCACCCGGACACCCTGCCTGTCTGGCAAAGCCAGCGCAGCGCCCTGTACCAAACCGCGCTAGAGCAGCTCGAGGCGCGGGGCCTGGCCTACCCCTGCGGCTGCTCGCGCAAAGACATTGAAGCCGCAAGCCCAGCGCTGACCACGCGGCCACGGCACGCCGAACTGCGCTATCCGGGCACCTGCCGCGCCGGTTTGCAAGGCAAGGCCGGCCGCGCCTGGCGTTTGCGCACCGACCAGCCGGCAAGCCCCATCGCCTGGCATGACCGCGCCTACGTCGCCCAAGCGCAGGACGTGGAGGCGCAAGTGGGCGACTTTGTGCTGCTGCGCGCCGACGGCTGCTTTGCCTACCAACTGGCGGTGGTGGTGGACGATGCCGACCAGGGCATCAGCCATGTGGTGCGTGGCGTCGACCTGCTGGACAACACCGCGCGCCAAATCTACTTGCAGCGCTGCCTGCAGCTTCCTACGCCGCTGTACCTGCACACGCCGCTGGTCTGCGCGCCCGACGGGCACAAACTGTCCAAGCAAAACGGCGCCCAAGCCGTCGATGTGTCGGATCCGCTGCGCGCCCTCAACCACGCCGCCGCTGTGCTGGGGCTGCCGCCCCAAAGCGGCGGGCTATCGCAAGCGCTGGCGCATTGGACGGCCGTCACGGCCGAGGTGGGCGCCGAGCGCCTATGGGGCACGGCGTCAGGGCGCAGCGCCGGTGCGGGTGCAGGCCTGGGCACCACCTAAAATACTGTGCTCCCAGCGCCCTGACCTTGAGCGAAAGGTCTGCCGCCGGCCGCCCAGCACACCTCCAAATCCCTGGCCATGTCCATACCCCAATCCACCGAGCCCCCTATCGATACCGAATCTTCGCCCGCGCCGGTGTTCATGCGCACGGTCAAAAGCTTTGTCAAACGCGCCGGGCGCGTCACGGCTGGGCAGGCCAAAGCGGTGGAGGTTTTGGGGCCGCAGTATTTGCAGCCCTACCGCGAGGCGCTGCTGGCCTGGCCCGAGGTCTTTGGCCAGAATCCGCAAACCCGGCCTGTGGTGCTGGAGATCGGCTTTGGCATGGGCGAGGCCACCGCCAAAATTGCAGCCACCTTGATCGAGACCGATTTTTTATGCTGCGAGGTGCACGAGGCCGGCGTGGGCGCCTTGCTCAAACGCATCGGCGAAAACGGCCTGACCAACATCCGCATCTGCCCGCATGACGCCGTCGAGGTGATTGACCATATGCTGGCGCCGGCCAGCCTGGACGGCATACACATCTTTTTCCCGGACCCTTGGCACAAAACCAAACACAACAAGCGCCGCCTGATCCAAGCGCCTTTTGTCAGCAAACTGGCGCAGCGCTTAAAACCGGGCGGCTATTTGCACTGCGCTACCGACTGGCAGCCCTATGCCGAGCAAATTTTGCAGGTACTCGAGGCCGAGCCCTTGCTGCACAACCCGGCGCGCCAAACCTACCCCCCCATGCAGGGCTACGCTCCCAAGCCGATCTACCGGCCCTTGACCAAGTTCGAAAACCGGGGCATCCGGCTGGGCCACGGCGTCTGGGACGTGGTGTGCCAGCGCCGCTAAGACCCGCCCCAGCGCG
>CAMATX010000104.1 GCA_945861345.1 Comamonas sp. lk | reverse complement strand
TGTCCTTTAGGAAAGTGACAAACACAATGATGAGTGACACAGCAAACAAGGGACCTGCGAAATTGTGAACGTTTTTCAGAAAGTAAGTGAAATAACCAAACATATTTGCCGCCCCGGTCTTTGTAGCTGGTTTCGCAAACTTCGTCGCTTTCAAAGAACAGCACCTGGGCGCAGCCTTCGCCGGCATAAATCTTGGCCGGCAGGGGCGTGGTGTTGGAAAACTCCAGCGTCACATAGCCTTCCCACTCGGGCTCGAAGGGGGTGACGTTGACGATGATGCCGCAGCGCGCATAGGTCGATTTGCCCAGACAAATGGTGAGTACGTTGCGTGGAATGCGGAAATATTCCAAGGTGCGGGCCAGCGCAAAGCTGTTGGGCGGGATGATGCAGACGTCGTCATGGAAGTCGACAAAGCTTTTTTCGTCGAAGTTTTTCGGATCCACCACGGTGCTGTGGATATTGGTGAACACCTTGAACTCGGGCGCGCAGCGGATGTCGTAGCCATAGCTGCTGGTGCCGTAGGAGATGATTTTGCGGCCCTCGGCCTGGCGCACCTGCCCGGGCTCGAAAGGTTCGATCATGCCGGTGGTTTCGGCCATGCGGCGTATCCATTTGTCGCTTTTGATGCTCATAAGGGGCTCGGTACGGATGGGAAGGCTATTGTAGGTTTGGCGCCTGGGCCAGCACGGTGCGCTCGATCAGGCGGTCATCGCCCAGCACCACCATGCCAAAAAGCAGCTCGTCCACGCTTTTGGCAAGCGCTGTTTTGCGCGCCAAGAGCGGCGTGGCGCGCGGGTTGAGCACCACAAAATCGGCCTCGCAGCCGGGCAGCAGATTGCCCACCACCCCGCCCAGCCCCAGGGCCTGGGCCGCGCCGGCGGTGTGCTGCCACCACAAATTTTGTGGCGAGAGCGACAGCCCGGCCTTGGACTGGCCCTCGCGCCCCACGTAATACGCCGCCAGCATGGTCTGAAACGGGCTAAAGCTGGTGCCCCCGCCCACGTCGCTGGCCAAACCGTAGGCAAAACCGGCTTGCTGGGCGGCCGCGTAGTCAAAAAAGCCGCTGCCCAAAAACAGATTGCTGGTCGGGCAGACGGCGGCGGCAGCGCCGCTGCTGCGCATCAGCGCCCGGTCGGCCGCGTCCAAATGAATGCAGTGCGCGTACACGGCGCGCGAACGCAAAAGCCCGAAATCGGCGTAAGTGCCCAAATAACTGGCCGATTGCGGGAACAGCGCCCGCGCCCAGGCGATCTCGTCGTAGTTTTCGGCCACATGACTTTGGATCCAGACGTCGGGGTGGCGCGCCGCCAGTTCGCCGGCGCCGCGCAGTTGGGCGTCGCTGCAGGTCGGGGCAAAGCGCGGCGTGATGGCGTAGCCCAGGCGGCCCTGGCCGTGCCAGCGGGCAATCAGGTCCTCCGACTCGCACAGGCTGTGCTCCACCGCGTCACGACCCCGGCCGGGCTGGTTGAGCAAGGCCGACGGCGCATGCCGGTCCATCAGGCACAAGCCGGTGATCAGGCGCATGCCGCGCGTCTGCGCCTGGCTAAACAGCGCGTCCACCGAGGTGCTGTGCGTGGTGGCAAAGGCCAGCGCCGTGCTCACGCCGTTGCGCAGCAATTCGTCCACAAAAAAAGTGGCCGCCTCGGCGCCGTAGCCGGCGTCGGCAAAGCGCTGCTCCTCGGGGAAGGTGTAGTTTTCCAGCCAAGGCAGCAGGCCGTCGGCCGGCGAGCCGATGACATTGGTTTGCGGGAAATGCACATGCATGTCCACAAAACCGGGCGCGATGATGCGTCCGGGCAGGTGCTCCACCGGTAAGCGGCAGTTCAGCGCGCTCAGGGTGCGCCAGTCGCCAATGGCCTGCACCACCTGGCGGCCCTGCGCGTCGGGGGCGACCACCAAAAGGCCATCCTCCTCCCAGCGCACCACCGGCTGGGTCGGGTCGGGGAACCACAGCAGGCTGGCCCGGTAACCGCGTGCGCTCATGGGCGGCCCAGGGTGCAGCTGTCGCCCAAGGCATCGCGCCAGACGCGCACGCGCTCCAGGCCCGCAAAGTCGGGAGCCAAGGCACGCCAGATGAAGGCGCACAGGTTCTCCAAGGTGGCCGGGCCCAGGCCGGGCACTTCGTCGAGCAGGCGGTGGTCCAGCTGTGGGCGCAGCAGCTCGATGCGCTGGCGCACGCGACCCAGGTCGACCACCATGCCCGATTGCGCATCGGGCGTGCCGGCGATGCTCACTTCGGCGTAGTAGGTGTGGCCGTGCACGCGCAGGCTGCCCTCGGTATCGATATCACGGCGCAAGGTGTGGGCAGCGTCAAAAAAGAATTTTTGGCTGATGCAAAACTGCTGGGGGGTGTTCATCGGATGCCTGTGATTTTGTGGGTCTGGACGCTGAGCTTCCACACCGGGTTGCGAAGGCAAGCCTCAATGCACACCTCGGTGTGCTGCTTGCGCAAAATGCTGTCCAAGGGCTGCAGCCGGTGGTGCGTGAACGCAAGCGCCTGGAGGGCGGCTAAATCGTCCGCACCAAAACCCTCTTGCGGCCAAACCAGCTTGAGCTCGTGGCCCTGACGCTGCACCAAAGGTGCGCCGGCTTTGGGGCTGACGCAAATCCAGTCGATGCCCGCCGGGACCGGCAAGCTGCCATTGGTTTCCAGCGCAATCTCAAAGCCCTGGGCATGCAGCGCATCTATCAAGGCTGCGTCCACCTGCAAGAGCGGCTCGCCGCCGGTGAGCACTACAAAGCGTTCTCTGGCAAAAGCCGCCGGCCACAACGCGGCGATTTGGCTGGCCAGCGCCTGCGCGCCGTCATAACGCCCGCCCAGGGTGCCGTCCGTGCCGACAAAGTCGGTATCGCAAAAGCGGCAGACGGCGCTGGCGCGGTCCTGCTCGCGCCCAGACCACAAATTGCATCCGGCAAAGCGGCAAAACACCGCAGGCCGGCCGGCCTGCGCGCCTTCGCCTTGCAGGGTGTAAAAAATCTCTTTAACTTGGTAGCTCATACGGCCAGCGGGGTGAAGCAGCCGAAAGAGCGGGGGGATTCGCCGGTGGCACACGCACAGGCGCGCACGGTCGAGGCGAGGTTTTTATACATGGTAGTCCTCTACATGGCCCGGAGAAAAAACGCAGCAGACCCGCCAGACCCGGACTGCCACTGCGCAGATTTTACAATTGGGGCGTTCTGGAGCCCCACTGCGCCCAGGCCCGCTTGCTATGTCAACCCTGCACGACTCCCCAACAAACGCGTCCGCCCCGGCTACTGGACGTCTCCAGCTCTACGGCTTGGAGTGGCCCACCTGCTTGCTCATCGTCTGCATTTACGGTCTTTGGTTGGGCGCGCTCAGCTGGTACCGCAGCAGCCAGACGCCCGCCGCGCTGGTGCTGCTGGTCTTGAGCGCCGCTTGGTATATGAGCTTGCAACACGAGCTGGTGCATGGACACCCCAGCCCCTGGCCCTGGCTCAACCGATATCTGGGGTTGGCGCCGCTGGCGGTGTGGTACCCCTTTGATGTTTACCGCGAAAGCCACCTGGCCCACCACCGCGACGAGCTGCTGACCTACCCCGGCCAGGACCCCGAGAGCAATTACCTGGACCCGCAGGACTTTGCCGCCCACAACGGACTTTTACGCGCTCTAATGCTGGCCCAGCGCACAGCGCTGGGGCGGTTTTTTATCAGTCCAGCCTTCGGTATTGCGCGCTTGTTGCGCCCCTTGTTCAACAGCAGCTACTGGGCTGAGCCGGCCTTGCGCTGGACCTGGCTGCAACACGGCACGTTGCTGGCGCTGATGCTGTGGGCGGTACAGGCCTATAGCGGCATCAACCCAATGCTGTACTTGCTGCTGAGCTACTTTGGTCTAGGACTGGCCTTTATGCGCTCGTTTTACGAGCACCGCCCGGCGGCTGACCCGCAGCACCGTATTGCCATCAACGAGGCAGGCTTGCTGTGGCGGCTTTTGTATCTGAACAACAATTACCACGCGGTACACCATGCGCAAGCGGGCTTGGCTTGGTATCACATCCCGGCGCTGTATTGGCAGCAGCGCGCACTTTTTCTGCAGCGCAATGGCGGGTTTTTGATCCAGGGCTATGGGCGCTTTTTCCTGCGCCATGCGCTGCGCCCGGTCGATGCGCCGGGACAACCAACACGCGATCTGCCCGCGCCCCCGGCATGACGGGGCGCAGCGTCGCCCTGCCCATGTATTTGGGCGCGCCCGAGGCGGTGCAGTCGCTGTGGACGGTTTTGCGCGGCCCATTGCTTGCCGCGGGTTTGAGTGGCCTGCCAACGCAGGTGGATTGGCCACAGGACCTGCACAGCCACTGGCTGGCCCCCCGGCTGCTGCTGAGCCAAAGCTGCGGCTACCCACTTACGCATGCCCTGCGCGGGCGGGTGCAGGTGATCGGTTGCTTCGTATATAACGCGCCGCAATGCGCAGGCACGGACTGCGCCAGCGTACTGGTTGCGCGCCAGGAACACAGCCAACTTGCGCCCCAATCGTTTGAAGGTCTGCGCGTCGCCTACAACAGCGCAGATTCGCAATCGGGCTACAACGCCCTGCGCGCCCTGGTGGCGCCGTGGGCCAAGCAAGGGCGTTTTTTCGGAGAGACGCTGGCCACGGGCGGGCACCGCAAAAGTGTGGACGCGGTGCGCGAGGGCCGCGCCGACGTGGCCGCCATCGACTGCGTCACTTGGGCGCTGATGCAGCGGTACACGCCCGAGATCACCCAAGGGCTGTGCCTGGTGGGACAGACCGCCCGTTACCCGGGCTTGCCTTTAATTAGCTCGCTGGACACGCCAGCTGCTGAGGTGCAGGCACTGCGCAGCGCCTTGCAGGGCTTGTTTGCCCAGCCAGCGGCCATGCAAGCCTTGCAAGCGCTGGCCATCGTAGGTTTTGCGGTGCTGGATGCCATGGCCTATGAGCGCTGCGTGGCGATGGAAAACAGCGCCCTTGCTTTGGGCTACACCGAACTGGCGTAGTTCCGCTGGGCCAAAAACGCCCGCCGCTTAACAGGTGCCAAACCCTATACCCGCTTCACGCAAAAAGCGCCGGTACGCGGCCGATGCTTTGTCGGCCGCCGTGTGCACCTCAGCATGTACATCCAGCGGCAGGCGGCGCGGGTTTTGCGATTCGAGCACCGGTTGGTCTTGGGTGAAGATGGTGTGTTGAAAGTCCTGCAACTGGGCGTCGGGCGTCGCGAAATCAGCCACCGCCAAACAAAACCAGACGCGGCTGCGCTCGGGCGCCAGTGGGCAGATAAACAGCGCGATGGACTCGTGCCAGTCCTGCACCGTGGTGCTGCCGGCTTCAGGTACTTTGGTCAGCACAGCGCTGTAGGGGCCGGTCACTTCGTACTGGTATTGCACCAAGGCGGCGCGCGTGCTGTGCAGATTGGACTGTGGCTGCCACGCGCTGCAGCCGGTGGCTAGCAAGCCCGTGGGCGTGGGCTGCACTTGGTAGTCGGCAATCTCGGGCGAGGCCCGCGCGCCCAGCCAGCCGTCGTGCACAAACCCAAAGTGTGCCATGTCCAGAAAATTTTCGACAATGCGCGGCGCGCTGGTGGCCACGTCATAGGGGCCGCACAGTACTTGGCGCAGTCGGGCGTCGCCCTGCGCGGCAAAGGAGGGCAGCGCCCGGGCAGCGCCTTCGGCGGGCGGCGCCAGACAGACCCACACCAGCCCGCACCACTGCTGCACCGCAAACACCCGCGCCCCATGGCCCGCCGGCGGCACAAAAGCGGGCAAGGCCGGCACCCGCACGCAAGCGCCCGAGGCCGCAAACTGCCAGCCGTGGTAAGGGCATTCCAAATGCCCATGGCACACCCGCCCCAAGGACAGGCGCGCCCCACGGTGCGGGCACTGATCGGCCCAGGCATGGATGGCGCCGCTCTCATCACGCCAGAGCACCAAAGCCTGGTCCAGCAACTGCGCGGCCACAGGCTGCGCGCCCACCGCCTGCACGCTGGCGACGGGGTGCCAGTGGGAGGATTCGGTGGCGTGGGGCAAGGCGGGGCTTTGCATGCAGGCGATTGTGCGCGAAACACTTGCTAGACTTCCCCGATGAACGCCCCCGACGCCCCGCACACCCCGATGATGGTCCAGTACCTGGGCCTCAAAGCGGAC
>CAMATX010000103.1 GCA_945861345.1 Comamonas sp. lk | reverse complement strand
GCCGACATCGACCCGGGCGCGGCCATTGGCGAGCAATTGCGCGAACTACGTCTAGTCAAGAACCTGACCCTGCGCGAAGTCGCCGAAAAAGCCGGTATCTCGGTCGGCTACCTCAGCCAGCTAGAGCGCAACCATTCGCGCCTGCCGATCGCCGTGCTCAAACGCATAAGCGATGCGCTGGGCGTGCACATGAACTGGTTCTTCCAGCAAAACACCGAGGGCGACCCGGCCGAGCGCGATGTGGTGGTGCGCAGTACCCATCGCCGTCGCATGTCCTTTACCGGCTTGGGCATCCAAGAGGAACTGCTCTCCCCCAATTTGAGCGGCCCATTGGAAATGCTGCTCAGCACCATCGAACCGGGCTCAGACAGCGAAGACTATTTCCACGATGGCGCCGAGGCCGGTTACGTCTTGTCTGGCACCTTGGATTTGTGGGTCTCAGGCCGACATTTCCGCTTGCAGGAGGGCGACAGCTTTTCCTTCAAAAGCACTGATGTCCACCGCTGCGCCAACCCGGGCGAAGTGCCGGTGCGGGTTATCTGGGTGATTACGCCGCCGCATTACTGAAGCGGGTTTTGGTTCTGAATTAAGGGCTGAACCGCCGTGGCAGACTGAATAGGGTTCCAGGAATCCCCGGTCTTAGTGAATCCAGTGCCTCATGCTGTGCTCAGGCGGAATGCAACAGTGGCAGCTTGGATTCCAGCGGGACAAAGATCCAGAGCACCAAATAAGCAATGAAGCCAAATCCCATGCACATCATCAGGGCGAACACGATGCGCCAGACCCAGGCTTGCATGCCGGTGGAATTGGCCAGCCCACCGCAGACTCCGCCCAACCAGCGGTCGGTGGCCGAGCGGCGCAGACCGTTGATACCCTGCAACACCGGGTCGGTCGGGTAAGGCGCGTCCAGCAATTTGTTCTTGGCGCGCTGGAATTCGTCGGCACTCAGACTGGCGCGATCACGCAGTTGTTCGAGTCGGGTCAGATCATCGGCAATGGACATCAGGTTCTCCAAGAGTTGGGCGGTATAACTAACCGCATACGCCGAACTCTAGTGTAAAGCTCTCGTGTCGCGTGCCTGTGGTCGCGTTGGGCGGTGATCAAGCTTTGCCCCAAGGCGCGCTTCTAAAGTAGAGGCGCGGTGGCAGCGATTTAGCCGCCGCTGGCAGGCGCCTCAGGAGCTGCTGGCGGGGTGGCGGGCTTGGGCGGGACGCAGTCGCCGCAGACGAACATGCTTTTTCCGGCCAGTTTACGGAAAGAACCCAAGGAGCGCGGTTTGTGCAAGCCGCATTTGGCGCAGCTCATGCTGGCGTTGCCCGAGGATTGTGCAAAAGGGGAACCCGAGGCGCGTGAGCGGTAGCGGAGGCCGTCGGGACTGATTTTCGTGGTGGTGTTATCGCGCATCCCCCTATTTTGCCGGTTTTCCGGGGCTTTCGCAAAAAATTGGGCAATTCGGGACTGCTTTGGCCAGTTTTAAACGTTTTTAACAAATTTCGGACGACTTTGGGGGCGGATTCAAGCGGGCAAAGCTGGCAAAGTCGAAGTTCAGGCACTTTGGGCCAGGTGCTGGCGTGCCAGGGTGACATACCAGTCGAGGCATCCCGGATTGGCCATGGCCTCGCGGTTGACCACTTTTTCCAAGGGGTGACCGAGCATCAGCTTTTTGATCGGCAATTCCTGCTTTTTTCCCGACAGGGTGCGCGGAATTTCCGCCACTTGAAACATCGCATTAGGCAAAAAGCGCGGGCTCAGCGCGGTGCGTATGCTGTGGCTGATGCGCTCGCGCAGCGCCTCATCCAGCGCCAGCCCGGGGCGCAGCACGACAAACAACGGCATATAGCTCTCGCGTCCCAGGTATTCCAGGTCTACCACCATGCTGTCGAGCACTTCGGGCAGGGTCTCGACCGCGCTGTAAATCTCGCTGGTGCCCATGCGCAGGCCATGGCGGTTGATGGTGGCGTCGCTGCGGCCGTAAATCACGCAGCCCTCAGGCAAAGCGCCTTGGGGGCCGATCCGCAGCCAGTCGCCATGGCGCCAGACGCCACCCGCCTCGGGCGGCGCATCGCCGCCGCCGGGGCGCCGACCATGACCGCGCGGGTACATCTCAAAATAACTGGCCAGGTAGCGTTGGTGATCCGTGTCGCCCCAAAAATACAGCGGCATGCTGGGGATGGGCTGGGTGCAGACCAGCTCGCCTACTTCGCCGGTGACGGGCGCGCCGGCCTCGTTCCAGGCCTCGACAGCGCAGCCCAGCAGGCGGCATTGCATGACGCCGGGCTCCTGCGCCAACTCCCGGTTGCCGCCGATGAAAGCACCGCAAAAGTCGGTGCCGCCCGAAATATTGCACCACCAGATGTCGGCGTCTGGCCAGATTTGGGCGGGCGCTTGGGCGCGAACCTGGCGCATCTGGGCGCTGCCCCAGCTTTGCGTCTCAGGCGCCAGCGGCGAGCCGGTGGTGCCCAAGGCGCGGATGCGCGAGAGGTCACCCAGGCCGGCCAGTTCGACACCCGCTTTCTGGCAATTGGCGAAAAACGCCGCCCCGGCGCCGAAGAATGTCACGCCATTGCGCGCGGCAAAGCGCCACAGTGTGCCCCAGTCGGGCGCGTCTTTGGGGCCTGATGGGTTGCCGTCGTAAATGACGCAGGTGGTGCCGTTGAGCAGGCCGCTCATTTGCGCGTTCCACATGACCCAGCCGGTAGAGCTGTACCAGTGGTAGCGCTCGCCCCAGCTGTTGGCCTGGTAGCTGCAGCCGATGTCGTTGTGCAATATTTTGAGCGCCAGTGCCACCAGCACGGTGCCGCCGTGGCCATGCACGATGGGCTTGGGCAGCCCGGTGGTGCCGCTGGAGTACACGATCCACAGCGGGTGGTCAAAGGGCAGCCACAGCGGTTCGAAGTCGGCGGTTTGCGCCTCGCTTTGCTGCAAAGTGTCGGCCAGCAGCGTGGCGCCGGGCAGGCGGTCGGCGCCGCCCCATTGCTGGTGCACGATCAGGTGGCGCACGCTGGGCAGGCCGGCCATCAGCGCTTGCACCACCTCCACCCGCGCGTGGGCGCGGCCCGCGTAGTGCACGCCATCTACGGCAATCAACACCGTGGGCTCGATTTGGGCAAACCGGTCCAACACGGCGGCCGTGCCCATGTCGGGCGCGCAGATGCTCCACACGGCACCGAGTGACACCGTGGCCAGAAACGCCACCATGGCCTGCGGGCAGTTGGGCAGGTAGGCGGCCACCCGGTCGCCCGGCTGCACGCCTTGGGCGCGCAAGTGCAGCGCCAGCGATGCAGCCTGGCGGCGCAGCTCGGGCCAGGACAGCTCGCTGACCACGCCCGCTTCGTTCTCGCAAACGATGGCGGGGAATCCGGCCGCGTCGGCAGCCTGCACATGGCGAAACACCTGCTGCGCATAGTTGGCCTGCGCGCCGGGAAACCATTGCGCCCCCGGCATCACATTGCGGGCCAGCACAGCGCTATGGCGCGTGGGCGACTGCATGTCGAAATAGTCCCAGATGCTTTGCCAGAAGGCATCCAGATCGCTTACCGACCAACGCCACAGCGCGGGGTAGTCGGCAAACTGCAATTGGCGCGTGCGCTGCAACCAGTCCTGGTACAGTCGGATTTGGGGGACGTAGGGCGCAGTGGGTGCGGTGCGGTCGGTCGGGTTCATGGGCGCAAGCCTAGCAGGGCTGGCGGGCGTGCGTCCAGCCCGGTTCCGGCACTAGCCGCGTTTGTGGGCCGGCGGCGGCGCGTAACCACCGATGCGCGAGGTGCGCAAATGCAGGCGCACCATGCTCTCGCACAGGCCGACGGCGCAGGCCAGGCCGTCGAGCACCGGCACGCCAAAACGCTCGGACATGGCCTGGGCCAGGTCGGCCATGCCTGCGCAGCCCAGCACAATGGCTTCGGCCCGGTCCTCGCTGATGGCGCGTTCAATTTCCGCTTCTATCTTTTGGTAGGCCGCCGGGTTGGCGTGCTCGAGTTCCAGCACCGCCACCTCCGAGGAGCGCACGCGCTGGCATTGGCGGTCCATGCCGTAGCGCATCAGGTTGTGCTCCAGGGCGGGGACAGAGCGCGCCAAGGTGGTCACCACCGAAAATTTGTTGGACAGCATGGCCGCCATGCGGTAGCCCGCCTCGCCAATGCCGACCACCGGTTTGTCGGTCAGGCAGCGCAGGGCGTCCAGGCCGGTATCGTCAAAGCAGGCAATGATGACGGCGTCAAAGTCGGCCGCTTCGCGCACGGCTTGCAGCAATCCGGCCAGGCTCATGGCTTCGTCGTAATAGCCTTCGATGGACGCCGGGCCATGGGGCGACGTCAGGGCCACGATGTCGGTGCCGGGCGCGGCTACGCGCTGGGCGGCAGCGGCAATCTTGGCCGTCATGCCGGCCGTGGTATTGGGGTTAACAACAAGAATTCGCATGCTGGTATCAGACCTCTGCACCCAAATAGGCTGCTTTGATGCGCTCATCGCCCATCAGCTCGCGCGAGGCGCCGCTCAGGACGACTTTGCCGGTCGACAAGGCATAGGCGCGGTTAGAAATGGACAAGGCCATGCGGCTGTTTTGTTCGACCAGCAGCACGCTGACTTTTTCGTCCCGCGAAATGGCGACGATGGCACGTGCAATGTCTTGCACCAGCTTGGGCGCGATGCCCAGACTGGGTTCGTCCAGCAGCAGCATGCGCGGCTTGGCCATCAGGGCGCGGCCAATCACCATCATTTGCTGCTCGCCGCCCGACAGCGTGCCCGCTTGCTGCGAAAAGCGCTCGCGCAGGCGCGGAAAGCGCTCCAGCACGCTCTCTAGGCTGCGTGCAATGCCCGCCTTGTCCTCGCGGATAAAGGCGCCCATCAGGAGGTTGTCTTTGACCGACATGAACGGAAACACGCGCCGCCCCTCGGGCACCATGGAGATGCCTTTTTTGACGATCTCGGCCGTCGGCGTGCCGTCCAGACGCTCGCCCATAAAGTGAATCTGTCCGGCGTGCAAAGGCGCCAAGCCGGTAATGGCGCGCAAGATGGATGACTTGCCCGCGCCATTGGCGCCGATCAAGGCCACGGTTTCGCCTTCTTGCAGCGTCAGGGACACGCCTTTGAGGGCGTAGATTTGGTCGTAATAGAGCTCGACGTTGTCAAAGCTAAGCATCGCTGTCATGGCTTACATCCCGATGGCAGCGTCTTCGGCGCCCAGGTAGGCCTCGATGACTTTTGGGTTGTTTTGGATTTCGGCGGGGGTGCCCTCGGCGATTTTTTCGCCAAAGTTGAGCACCACAATCCGGTCGGAGATTTTCATGACCGCCGGCATATCGTGCTCGACCAGCAACACCGTCACGCCGCGCTCTTCGCGCAGCTTGCGTACCAATTGCACCATATGCATGGTCTCGTCGTGGTTCATACCCGCAAAGGGCTCGTCCAGCAGCAAGACGGTCGGATTCGTCGCCAGGCCGATGGCCATGCCCAGCGCCCGCAAATGGCCTTGCGGCAGGTTGGAGGCCAACTCGTCTCGGATGGCGTGCAGCCCCAAAAATTCCACAATATCGTCAGCCGACTGGGCGAACAAGGCCTCGTCGGCCTGGGCCAATCCGGTGCCCAGGAAAAAGCCCAGCAAACTTGCCCGCGAGCGCAGATGGTGCGCCACGATGATGTTCTCGCGTACCGTCATGGACCTAAAAATCGTGGTTTCCTGGAAGGTACGCACCACGCCTTTGCGCGCCACGGTATGCGGCGCCAGATCACTGATGCGCTCGCCGCGCAGGCGCACTTCGCCGGCACTGGTCTGCACAAACGAGGCAATCAGCTTAAACAGCGTGGATTTACCTGCCCCATTGGGCCCGATGACCGAGAGAATTTCACCCTCTTGGACCGAAAAACTCACGTTATTGACCGCCACCAGGCCGCCGTAGCGCTTGGTGACGCCCTTGACCTCCAAGATGGTGCTCATGGCTTAGCCCCTTTGCGGTCCATCAGGCTTAGTACGCCATTGGGCAGCCACAGCATCAAGGCGATCATCAGGCTGGAATAAATCAGCAGTTGAAAGCGCCCGGTGGCAAACAGCAAGTCCCAGCCAAAGTACAGCAGCAAAGTGCCCAGCATGGGGCCAAAGACAAAGCCTAGGCCACCCAAGAAGCAGTTGAGCATGAAGTTCACACTGTCGGTGGTCTGAAAAGACGAGGGGTAGAGCGACTGCGAGATCGCCACAAAACTGGCCCCCGCGATGCCGCCCAAAAACGAGGAAATCGCATACGCCAGCACCCGCAAATAGGCAATGTTCACGCCAATCGATGAGGCCAGCTCTTCGTTTTGCTGCAAGGAGCGGCACAGGTGCCCCAAGCGCGAATTGACGATGCGCCACAGCACCGCGAAGGTGAGCACCATCATCACCACCGCCATCAGGTAGAAGGCTAGTTTGGGGTTGTCCATGCGGGTGAAAGCCGGGATAAGAGTGATGCCAAAGACCTGCAGTTCGGAAGGCAGCGGAATCGAGGT
>CAMATX010000102.1 GCA_945861345.1 Comamonas sp. lk | reverse complement strand
ACTGCGCTATGCACGCGCCGGCCTTGGCGTTTGCACCCTGGTAGGCGCACAGAAATTGGTTCCTGGAAGCGCGTAAGGGTGTTGAGTTGCTTAGGCGCACTATAGGCAAGAGCCAGCCAGGCGATATGCAAAAGGCAATTGGCACAATCGCCTATGCCATAATCCGCCGCTTCGCTGCACACTGCCCGGGTGGTGAAATTGGTAGACGCAGGGGACTCAAAATCCCCCGCCGCAAGGCGTGCCGGTTCGATTCCGGCCCCGGGCACCACGATTGTGGGTTTCAGAGACGTTTCGTTACATTACACGACGAGACGCGCAGAGTGAAGCGGATATGCATTAGGATTGCTCCCCGCACGCAATCCCGCACAAGCCATATGGCCCGCATCCGCCCCTGCCGCGACGGGCCCCACCCATCATTTATTTCAACCCCGCCCCGGCGCTTTTCACGTTGCGCCCGGGCCCGGCCCGCTACCATGGCGTATCGAAATTACCGCCTGAGTGCACTATGCCCGTTATCACCAACATCGAAGACCTGCGCGTTTTAGCCAAAAAGCGCGTGCCGCGCATGTTTTATGACTATGCCGACTCGGGCAGCTGGACCGAGGGCACCTATCGCGCCAACAGCGAAGATTTCCAGGCCATCAAGCTGCGCCAGCGCGTGGCCGTGAACATGGAAAACCGCAGCACCGCCACCCGCATGGTGGGGGTGGACGTGAAGATGCCGGTGGCGATTGCCCCAGTGGGCCTCACCGGTATGCAAAGCGCCGACGGCGAAATCAAGGCCGCCCGGGCGGCCGAGAAGTTTGGCATCCCCTTCATCCTCTCGACCATGAGCATTTGCTCCATCGAAGACGTGGCAGCCAACACCACCCGCCCGTTTTGGTTCCAGCTCTACATGATGCGCGACCGCCAGGCCATGGTGAACATGATTGAGCGCACCCGCACAGCCGGCTGCGACGCCCTCGTGCTGACCCTGGACCTGCAAGTGATCGGCCAGCGCCACAAAGACCTCAAAAACGGCCTGACCGCACCGCCCAAACCGACCCTGTCCACCATCGTCAACCTATTGACCAAGCCGCGCTGGTGCCTGGGCATGGCGGGCACGCGCCGGCATACCTTTGGCAACTTGGTGGGCCACGTCAAAGCGGTGAGCGACATGAACTCGCTGGCCTCCTGGACCAACGAGCAGTTTGACCCGCGCCTGTCCTGGGCCGATGTGGCCTGGGTCAAGGAACAATGGGGCGGCAAGCTCATTCTCAAAGGCATCCAAGACGTGGAGGACGCCAAGCTGGCCGTGCAAAGCGGCGCCGACGCCATCGTGGTGAGCAACCACGGCGGGCGCCAATTGGACGGCGCGCAGTCCAGCATCCACGCGCTGCCGGCCATCGTCGAGGCAGTGGGCGACCAGATCGAGGTCTGGATGGACGGCGGCATCCGCAGTGGCCAGGACGTGCTCAAGGCCTGGGCCTTGGGCGCGCGCGGCACCTTGATCGGCCGCGCCATGGTCTACGGCCTGGGTGCCATGGGCGAGGCGGGCGTGACCAAGGCGCTGGAGATCATCCACAAAGAGCTGGACATCACCATGGCTTTTTGCGGGCACACCCAGCTCCAAAACGTGGACAAGTCGATTTTGCTACCGGGCACTTTCCCCCAAGCCTGATGTCCAACATCTGATGCTATTGCATCAGATACAATCGCTGTATGCGCACCACTTTTGATCTGGATGATGACGTTTTAGCCGCTGCCAAGGCCTTGGCCAAAGCGCGCCAGACCACGGCCGGACGCATCATTTCAGACACTTTGCGCCGGGCGATTCAACTCGGTCTGGCAGACGCTATGCCTCCAGCCGGTTCAGACACCGTTGTTGCGCTATCGGGCGATGTCTTTGGATTTCGCCCGCTGACAGCACCCGGCCAGCACATCGTGACCGACGCCGCCGTGCGCGCCCTGCGGGACGAAACTGGCGACTAAATCCCCATGCGTGCCTTGCTCGACACCAGCGTGCTCATTGCACTCTTGGACGCCAACCATATTCACCACAAGCTGTGCACCCAATGGCTGGCAGGCACGCAAGGCGGCTGGGCCAGTTGCCCGATCACGCTCAACGGCTGTATTCGCATCTTGTCGCAGCCCAATTACCCCAACCGCCTGCCAATGCAAACTGTGGTGCGCGGATTGCAATCGGCCATGGCACACCAGATGCACGCTTTTTGGCCCGACGAGGTCGACCCGCTGGGCCCGCCCGGACTGAACTGGGATGTGCTGTTGCGTCCAGCGCAAATTACCGACGCCTATCTTTTGGCGCTGGCGGTGCGCAAACAAGCTTGTCTAGTCACCTTGGACCAAGGCATTGCCTTGGACTGGGTCCACGGCGCCGACAGCACGCATTTAAAGGTCTTGGCGAGCAGCCCGTGACGCTGCGTCGCATCGCCCACCTGGACATGGACGCGTTTTACGCGTCGGTGGAGTTGCTGCGCTATCCGCAGCTCAAGGGCTTGCCGGTGGTGATCGGTGGCGGGCGGCGCAAGATCGATGAAGACTTGATGCTGGGCGATACCAGCCGGGCCCTGCACGACATCCCGGTGTCCGAATTTCCGCTCCTGCGCGATTACACCGGGCGCGGCGTCATTACCACGGCCACCTACGCGGCGCGCCAGTTTGGCGTGGGCTCGGCCATGGGCCTGATGAAAGCGGCCAAGCTGTGCCCGCAAGCGGTGCTGCTGCCGGTGGACTTTGCGCAGTACCGGCATTACTCGCAGCGCTTTAAATCCATCATCACCGACATCGCCCCGCTGATGGAAAACCGAGGGGTGGACGAGGTGTACATCGACTTTACCGAGGTACCCGGCGGCCAGCGCGAAGGCGGGCGGGTGCTGGCGCGCCTGATCCAAAAAGCCATTTTTGAGGACACCGGCCTGACCTGCTCGGTTGGCGTGGCGCCCAACAAGCTGCTGGCCAAAATGGCCAGCGAATTCAACAAGCCCAATGGTATTTCCATCGTTTTGGAAGAGGACCTGGCGCCCCTGATCTGGCCGCTGGCCTGCCGCAAGATCAATGGCATCGGCCCCAAGGCGGACGAGAAGCTGCAAAAGCATGGCATCCAAACCATCGGCCAGTTGGCGCAGGCCGAGCCGCTGTGGTTAAAAGAAGTTTTTGGCAGCAAAACCGGCGCCTGGCTGCACGATGCAGCCTGGGGCCGCGACAGCCGCCCGGTAGTCACCGAGAGCGAGCCGGTCAGCATGAGCCGCGAGACCACCTTTGAGCGCGACCTGGACGCGGTGCGCGACCGCGCCGAGCTGGGCACCATCTTCACCCGCTTGTGCGAACAAGTGGCCGCCGATTTGCAGCGCAAGGGCTATGTGGGCAAAACCATTGGTGTGAAGCTGCGCTACGCCGATTTTCAGATCGCCACCCGCGACCACACGCTGGACCACTACACCGCACAGGCCCAGGAGATCCGCCAGGCGGCCGGCCAGAGCCTCAAGCGCGCGCCGCTCCAAAAGCGCCTGCGTCTCCTCGGTGTCAGGGTCGGCTCGCTGCTGCCTGCCGGGCAAGCTAAGCTATTGCCCACTGACAAGGAGAACCCCGATGACCGCAATGCACTGCTTTTCCCTGACGATTGAGAACCACATCGCCCATCTGGTGCTCAGCCGCCCCGAGGCCCTCAACACCATGGGCCCGCGCTTTTGGGCCGAACTAGACACCGTGCTGAGCGATTTACACAAAAGCAGTACCGCGCGGGTGTTGGTCATTAGCAGCACCGGCAAGCATTTCAGCGCCGGTATGGCCTTGGAGACCTTTGCCGGCGCCATCCAGATGGACGACCAGTCGCCCGAAGGCCGGGCCGCCATGTTCGACAACCTGTCCGCCATGCAGGCCACCTTCACCAAGCTGGAAACCCTGCGCATCCCGGTGATCGCGGCTTTGCACGGTGGCGTCATTGGCGGCGCGGTGGATATGGTGACCGCCTGCTGCATACGCTACGGCAGCAAAGACGCGTTTTTCTGCATCCAGGAAATCAATATCGGCATGGTGGCTGATGTGGGCACCTTGCAGCGACTGCCCAAGCTGGTGCCCCTGGCGGTAGTCAAAGAGCTGGCCTACACCGGCCGGCGCATGGGCGCCGACAAAGCGCTGGGCTACGGCCTGCTCAATGCCGTGTTTGACACGCCCGAGCTAACCGTAGCCGCCGCCTTGCAGTGCGCCAAAGAGATCGCCGCCAAGCCGCCGGTGGCCATTTGGGGCACCAAGCAAGCGGTGCACTACGCGCGTGACCACACGGTGGACGAGTCGCTCAAGCAAATGGGCTGGCTGCAAGCGGCCATCTGGAGCAACCGCCATGTCGGCGAGGCCGTCATGGCCTTCCAAGGCAAGCGTAGCGGCAATTTCCCGGACCTGGTGGAACTCAAGTCCTTCACCGATCTGGCCTGAACCGGGCAGGCAGCCCTGCCCCGCCCTGCGCTGATGCGGCTTATTGCCGCGCCGTACGGATATTGGCCGGCAGTTTTTGCGGATGGCTGGTCCGAAACGGATTGATATCGAGCCCGCCACGGCGGGTGTAGCGTGCATACACCGTCAGCTTGAGCGGTTTGCAACGCGTCCAAATGTCCATAAAGATGCGCTCCACGCACTGCTCATGGAACTCGTTGTGGTTACGAAAACTCACCAGGTACTGCAGCAGACCCTCCTGGGCTATGGCGTCGCCCGTGTAGCTGATTTGCACGCTGCCCCAATCGGGCTGGCCGGTGACCAGGCAGTTGCTCTTGAGTAAATTGCTCACCAGCACCTCGGACACCGGCGCGTCACCGGGCAGCACCGAGAGCAAATCGGGCGCTGGCATGTAGCGGCGGCATTCCACGTCCATGCGGTCCAGGCTCAGGCCGTCCAGCTCGTGTACCGGTTCGCGGTCAAACCATTCGGGGCCCAAAAGGCGCACGCCCACCGAGCCCGGCGCGCTGGCGCCGCGCCACAACGCCTGCGCCAGGTCCTCGCGCAAGCAGGCCAAAACCGCCTGTTCGTCGGCAAACACGGTGTTGTTAAAACTGTTGAGGTAGAGCTTGAAGGACTTGCTCTCGATGATGTTGGGGCTCTCGCAGGGCACGGTGATATGGGCCAGTGCCAGCTGCGGCTTGCCGCGTGCATTGAGCCAGCTCAGCTCGTAGGCGGTCCAGATATCGGCACCAAAAAATGGCATAGCCTCGCCCAGGCCCAGCTCGGCGCGCTTATCAGCACGCGGCAGCGGGAAGAGCAAAGACGCGTCGTAGTGGTCCACATAGCGCGAGGCCTTGCCCAGCTCCGATTGCTCGGGCACGCTTGTCAGGGGGCTGTTGTGCGCCATGGCGTTCAGGCTCCGGGCAGTTGGCGCCGAAAAACCAGGCGCTCGGGGGTGGAGGCCTTGGGCGCGTAGGCATAGCCATCGCCCCGAAATTGCTGCAGCGCGGCCGGATCGCTCAACCGCTGGTCGATGGCAAAGCGCGCCATCGCCCCGCGCGCGCGCTTGGCATTGAAGCTGATGATTTTGTAGACGCCGTTTTTGTAGTCCTCAAACACGCACTCGATGACCCGGGCTTTGAGGGCCTTGGGCTTGACGGCCTTGAAATACTCTTGCGAGGCCAGGTTGACCAGCACCGGCTCGGCCTGTCCGCGCAGGCGGGTGTTGAGGTAGTCGGTAATGCGGCTGCCCCAGAACTGGTACAGATCGGCCCCCTGCGCGGTGGGCAGGCGCGTGCCCATTTCCAGGCGGTAAGGCTGCATCAGATCGAGCGGGCGCAGCACGCCGTACAGGCCGCTGAGCACACAAATATGGTCTTGGGCCCAAGTCAGCGCGTCTTCATCGAGCTGGCGGGCGCCCAGGCCATCGTAGACGTCGCCATTGAAAGCGAGCAGCGCCGGGCGGGCGTTTTTGGTGCTGGCGCGCGCCGACCAGGCCTTGTAGCGGGCCACGTTCAGGCCGGCCAGCGGGTCGCTCAGGTCCATCAACGCCGAAATCTGGGCGGGCGAATAGCCGCGCAGCACTTCAATAAGCGCTTTAGAGTCTTTGACAAACAGGGGCGCCGTGTGGGCATCGGTGGCCAGCGGCGTCTCGTAATCCAGGGATTTGGCGGGAGAGAGTACAAAAAGCATGGCTTATGGGTTTAAATCGCGCAATTTCGGGGCGGCCTTAGGGCATTTCCACCACGGCGGCCGTGAGGCGGCGCACCAGGGGCAACACCGCCAGCAGAACCGGAAAAGCAAAGAGCCAGGAAATACCCCAGGAACCGAGCCAAAGCTGCAAAACGCCGGGTGCCAGGCCGACGCCGCGCAAGGTGCTGATACCCGAAATCAGGAAGGTCATGATGCACGAGAGGAACAAAGGCAGCACCACAGCGGCATAGCGCGCGGGCAGTTTGCTCCAGCGGGGCGCGGGGGTGGCGGAGTTTTCCATGGCGCAATGGTAACGGGCAGCGCCCCCGGCTCTGTAAAATTGGGCCTCTTATCCCCACGGCCAGGCGCCCCGGCGCGCCGCCCCACACAAAGTCCCATGTCCAATACGCCTCCTGACCAGCCTGGTTTGCAATCCCTCTCCAAGTCCTTTGAGCCCGCCGCTTTGGAGGCTCACTGGGGCCCCGAGTGGGAAAAACGCGGCTACGGCGCAGCCGGCCACCGTGGCAGCGGCGCCGCCAAGGCGGGCGAAGCGGCCTTTTGCATCCAACTGCCGCCTCCCAATGTGACCGGCACGCTGCACATGGGCCATGCGTTTAACCAAACCATCATGGACAGCCTGACCCGCTACCACCGCATGCGCGGCCACAACACCGCTTGGGTGCCGGGCACAGACCATGCGGGCATCGCCACCCAAATCGTGGTGGAGCGCCAATTGCAAGACAAAGGCATCAGCCGCCACGCCATGGGCGCTACGCCGCCTGAGGCGCGCAAAAACTTTATCGCCAAGGTCTGGGAATGGAAAGAAGAATCGGGCAATACCATTACCCGCCAGAT
>CAMATX010000101.1 GCA_945861345.1 Comamonas sp. lk | reverse complement strand
CAACTGCCGCTGCATCTGGACAGGCTGCCCGGCCAACCCAGCGCCCAAGCCCTGCACGAGGCCCTGGCCGCGCACTACGCCGGTAGCCGCACCGTAACGGTGGAGCCGCCCACCGCCGACGGCAAACTCGACGCCGTGGCCCTGGCCGGCAGCAACCAGATGGAGCTGCGCGTCTTTGCCAACGAAGCCGCCGGCCACGCCCTGTTAGTCGCTCGGCTGGACAACCTAGGCAAAGGCGCCAGCGGCGCGGCGGTGCAGAACTTGGAGTTGATGTTGGGTTTGTGAGCGGGGTGCCCCCCAATTCTCAGCAAATGCCATAAAGCGCTGATACCAGTTCTTTATTTGGAGCTAATTTATGGCTCAGCCCTCGTCCGCATCAAAAGCCCCTGAAACTACGCGGGCGATGGCTTCGCCGCTAAAGCCGCGTCCCGCCAGAAAGCGCACTTGCTTGGCGCGCTCCGCTGGTGTACTGGCGGGGCTGCCGAATTTCTTGCGCCAGACCTCTAAAGCGCGAGCTTGTTCACTGGTGCGCAGCAGCGCCACGGCTTGGGCGACGGCTTGGGGGTCCATGCCTTTGGACTGCATATCTTGGCGCAGGCGCTGCGTGCCCAGTTTGGCGCTGCGCCGGTAGACCAGCGAATCGATGGCGCGCTGGTCGCTTTGCAGGTCTTTGGCCGCCAGTTTGTCCAGCACGGCGGCCAGCTCGCCCGGCGTTTCCTCATGCGGGGCGAGCTTGCGCTGCAACTCGGCACGCGAATGCTCGCGGCCACTTAGCAGGCGCAGTGCGCGCCCCGTGAGAGAGAGTTTGGGGCCGCTGGCCATCGTTTACCCGGCTTTAGGCAGCCGCTTCGGCTTTCTTGCCGCCTTTGGCTTTGACTTCAGGCACCTCCGGGGCGCCCGCCAGCAGCGGGATGCCCAGGGATTCGCGCACTTTGTTTTCGATTTCGGACGAGAGGGCGGGGTTTTCGCGCAAAAACTCGCGGGCGTTGTCGCGGCCCTGGCCGATTTTTTCGCCTTGGTAGGCGTACCAGGCGCCTGATTTTTCGATGATGTGCGCGTTCACGCCCATGTCGATGATCTCGCCGTGGCGGCTGATGCCTTCGCCAAACAGGATGTCGAACTCGGCGGTCTTAAAAGGCGAGGCGACTTTGTTTTTCACCACCTTGACTTTGGTCTCGTTGCCGATGGCCTCATCGCCTTTTTTGATGGTACCGGTGCGGCGGATGTCCAGGCGCACCGAGGCGTAGAACTTGAGCGCATTGCCGCCGGTGGTGGTTTCGGGGCTGCCGAACATGACGCCGATCTTCATGCGGATCTGGTTGATGAAGATGACCATGCAGTTGGTCTTTTTGATGTGCGCCGTGAGCTTGCGCAGCGCCTGGCTCATCAGCCGCGCTTGCAGGCCGGGCAGGGAGTCGCCCATTTCGCCTTCCAGCTCGGCCTTAGGGGTAAGGGCGGCCACCGAGTCCACCACGATCAAGTCCACCGCGCCCGAGCGCACCAGGCTGTCCACAATTTCCAGCGCTTGCTCGCCGGTGTCGGGCTGGCTGATCAGCAGGTCTTGCAGGTTGACGCCCAGTTTTTGCGCGTACTGGATGTCTAGCGCGTGCTCGGCATCGACAAAAGCGCATTGGCCGCCGATTTTTTGCATTTCGGCAATAACTTGCAGCGTGAGCGTGGTTTTGCCGGAAGACTCCGGGCCGTAGATTTCGACCACCCGGCCGCGCGGCAGGCCGCCTACGCCCAGCGCAATATCCAGGCCCAGCGAGCCGGTGGAGACGACCTGGATGTCTTCGATCACTTCGCCTTCGCCTAGGCGCATGATGGTGCCTTTGCCAAACTGCTTCTCGATCTGGGCAAGCGCCACTTGCAGGGCTTTGGTTTTTTCGCTGTTGGCGGCGAGGTTTTTTACGGGTGCGTCCATGGCTATCTCCTGTGCATAAAGGGTGGGGTTAAGGGGGGCAAACCGGCCTCTGGGATTAACTACAGGCTGGATGCTTGAACAGTAGTTTACGGCATTGTTGCAAGCAATATTGCCTATTTTTAGTCAGTTTGTATTACTATCTGGCCATGCCATCTATCGCCCCACAAACCCCCGCCTTCGCCCCGCCAGACGCCTGGCGGCACAACCAGTTAGGCCATTGGCTTCGCTTGGCTACCGAGCGCTTTGAGGCGCGGGTCATGGCGTTGATGGCACACCACCCCGCTGTTTCGCTCGGATTGTCCAACCTGGCAAGGCGCGGGCAGGTGGCGGCTGCGCACTGGCATATCAGTCGGCACTTGCCGCCCGAGGGCGCGCGCCTGACGGTGCTGGCCCAGCGCGCGGGCATGAGCAAGCAGGCCATGGGCACGCTGGTGCGCCAGTGCGAGGCCTGGGGCATGGTGCAGTGCCTGCCCGATGCGCACGATGCGCGCGCGCGCATCGTCTGTTTTACGCCCACGGGCCAAGCCTGGCTGAGTGCCTATGCGGCCAGTGTGGCGCAGGCCGAGGCCGAGTTGCGCGCCGCCATTGGCGATGAGGTGGCCACCGTGGTGGCGCTGGGCTTGGAAGCCTACAGTGCGCAGGCCTAGAATGGCTTGGCACGTAAGAGCAAAAGATAGCGCGCAAAGCGCACACCACGCAAGGAGACAGGCATGCGGATTTTGATCGCCGAAGATGATCAGGTGCTGGCCGACGGTTTGTTGCGCGCATTGCGCAGTGCCGGGGCAGCGGTCGACCATGTGGCCAGCGGCAGCGAGGCAGACGCCGCGCTCATGACCAATTCCGAATTTGACCTGTTGATCCTGGACCTGGGTCTGCCCAAGATGCATGGCTTGGATGTACTCAAGCGCTTGCGTGCCCGCGGCTCCTCGCTGCCGGTGCTCATACTCACCGCCGCCGACAGCGTGGAAGAACGCGTCAAAGGCCTGGACTATGGCGCCGACGACTACATGGCCAAACCCTTTAGCCTGCAAGAACTCGAGGCGCGCGCCCGCGCCTTGGTGCGCCGGGGCATGGGCGCGGCCAGCAGCACCATCAAGCACGGGCCGCTGGTGTATGACCAGTCGGGCCGGGTGGCCACCATTGACGGCAAGATGGTCGATTTGTCCGCCCGCGAGCTGGGCCTGCTGGAGGTGCTGCTGCAGCGCAGCGGCCGCCTGGTCAGCAAAGACCAGTTGGTCGAGCGCCTGTGCGAATGGGGCGAGGAAGTGAGCAATAACGCCATCGAGGTGTACATCCACCGCCTGCGCAAAAAGATTGAAAAAGGCCCCATCCGCATCGCCACCGTGCGCGGGCTGGGCTATTGCCTGGAAAAAATCGCCAATTGAAAGTCTTTCAAAGCGAACAGCGATCGCTCTTTGGTGAGATCCTCGATTGGATGCTCACGCCCATCTTGCTGCTGTGGCCGATCAGCCTGGTGCTGACCTGGTTAGTGGCCCAGGGCATTGCCGGCAAGCCTTTTGACCGCGCCTTGGAGTACAACGCCGCCGTCTTGGCCCAGTACGTGACGGTGCACCACGACGGCGCGCACTTTGCCCTGTCCCAACCCGTGCGCGAGCTGCTGCATGCCGACGATGGCGATACGGTGTATTTCCAGGTCCTAGGCCCCGGCGGTGAGTTACTCGCCGGGGAGCGCGCCCTGCCCATTCCGCCGCAAGATGAGCACAACCCGGTCGGTGAGGTGCGGGTGCGCGATGTGACCATGCAGGGTGTGGACCTCAAAGTGGCCTCGATGTGGATCCGGCTCGATTTGCCGGGTACGCCCTCGGCGCTGGTGCAGGTGGCCGAAACCATGGACAAGCGCGCGGTGCTGGCGACCGAAATCGTCAAGGGCGTGATGCTGCCCCAGTTTGTGGTGCTGCCGTTGGCGGTGCTCTTGGTGTGGCTGGCGCTGGCGCAGGCCATCAAGCCGCTAAGCCGCCTGGAGGAGCGCATCCGCGCCCGCAAACCCGACGACCTGAGCCCGCTGGATGTGCAGACCGTGCCCATGGAGGTGGTGCCGCTGGTGGCCTCGGTCAATGACTTGCTGCTGCGTTTGACCGACACCATCGCCACCCAAAAACGCTTTTTGGCCGACGCCGCGCACCAGCTCAAAACGCCGCTGGCCGGTCTGCGCATGCAGGCTGATCTGGCCCAGCGCCAGGATGCCAGTGCCGATGAGCTCAAGCAGTCCTTGCGCCAGATTGGCCGCTCGAGCATCCGCGCCACGCATACCGTGAACCAGTTGCTGGCGCTGGCCCGCGCCGAGAGCAGCGCCACCGTGCGCGCCCACGTGCCCTGCGATATCGCGCGTCTGACCATGGAGGCGGTGCGCGACTGCGTGCCGCGTGCGGTCGAGAAGCGCATCGACATCGGCTACGAGGGCGCCGAGCCTGGTGGCCTGGGCGTGCAGATCAAGGGCAATCCCACCTTGCTCACGGAGATGGTGCGCAACTTGCTGGACAACGCCATCAACTACGCCTCGCCGGCGGCGGGCGAGACGGCCATGATCACCGCCCGCGTGCTGTACGAACCATTGAGCGCCTCCTTGGTCTTGCAGGTGGAGGACACGGGCCCGGGCATTGCCTTGGCCGAGCGCGAGCTGGTGTTTCAGCCCTTTTACCGGGCGCTGGGCAACGAGGCTGACGGCTCGGGGCTGGGTTTGCCCATCGTGCTGGAAATTGCCCGCCAGCACCGCGCCACGGTGACAGTGACGGACAGCCGACCGGGCCACACCCCGCCCGGGGCATGTTTTTCGGTGCGATTTGCCCCCGCTTTGACTTGATCGGCGCAGATAATCGCCTGCTTTTCAGGGAGAGTTAAATGAAGCAAGACACCACCAAACCCGTCCGCCCACTGAGGCCTTTGCCGGGCCTCATATTCGCCAGCCGTTGGCTGCAATTGCCGCTGTACCTGGGCCTGATCGCCGCGCAAGCCGTGTACGTGTACCACTTCTGGGTCGAGTTGGTACACCTCTTGGAAGCAGCATTGGGCAACCAAACCGCCTTGCAGGCGCTGGTCACCAGCATGGGTTACCAATCGGCCACTCCGCTGACCGCGCTCAATGAGACGCTCATCATGCTGGTGGTGTTGGCGCTGATTGACGTGGTGATGATCTCCAACCTGCTGATCATGGTGATCGTGGGCGGCTACGAGACTTTTGTCAGCCGCATGCACCTAGAGCACCACCCCGACCAGCCCGAGTGGCTAGACCATGTGAATGCCTCGGTACTCAAGGTGAAGTTGGGCACGGCCATTATTGGCATTAGCTCGATTCACTTACTCAAGACCTTCATCAACGCTGCCAACTACGACACCAAGGTTTTGATGTGGCAAACGATTATCCATGTGGTGTTTTTGCTCAGCGCGCTGGCGATTGCCTATACCGACAAAATTTTGAACAGCACGCATCACGCGTCGCATTGAATGCGCGCCGCAGGCTGTCTAAAACTGGTCTGGGTTTTTGCCCTTAAAGGGCGCGTAAAAGGCTTTGATGCGGACCATATCGGCCTCGATGTCGCCGGTCGGCTCAAACATCGGGCCCAGGCCGCTGACCTTGTTGCCGTAGTCCAAAAACGACATCACGATGGGCACTTGCGCGCCCAGGGCGATGTAATAAAAGCCGGTTTTCCAGTAGCGCACTTTGCTGCGCGTGCCCTCGGGCGGCACCACCAGTTGCACCGGGCCGGTCGCCGATTTCAGGGCTTCTGCCGAGGCCGCCACCAGGTTGTTGGCGTTTTCACGCTGGACGGGAATGCCGCCTAGCCAGCGCATGAGTGGGCCAAAGGGGAAGCGGAAAATTTGCACCTTGCCCATCCAGTAAATATTCAGGCCCATCGCAAAGCCCACCATCAACATATAGGGCAAATCCCAGTTGCTGGTGTGGGGCGCGGCGATCAACACGCTTTTGCGTCCCGCAGGCGGCAACTCGCCTACTAACTTCCAGCCCGTGGCCTTCAAAAAACTTATCGAAATGACACGTAATACGGTGTTGACCACCGGTGTATCAAAAATAGTGCGATGCATCGGTAGTCCTGTGGCTGTGGGTGGATTTAAGGGGGTGGGGTGATGTCGTGGTCGGCGTCATGGCGGTGCGCCGGGTCGACGTGGGTCATCAGGTTTAGGACGCGGTGGCGCTGCATCACGGCGGCGCGGGCGGCTACGGCGATGTTGTGGCCTTGCTCGACGGTAAGTAGCGCGTCCACCTCGATGTGGGCGTCAGCCACCACCATGTCGCCCATCTTGCGGGTGCGCACATCGTGCACACCGGCGACGCCCGGCGTCTTGAGCAGGGTGTCGCGGATGGCCTGGACCTCGTCCTCGTCCACGGCGCGGTCCATCAGGTCGTGCAGCGCGTCCCAGCCAAAGCCCCAGCCCATCTTGGCCACCATCAGGCCCACGATGAGCGCGGCCACCGGGTCCAGCAGTGGGTAGCCCATCAAATTGCCCACCAAGCCCAAAGATACGACCAGGCTCGATGCCGCGTCCGAGCGTGCATGCCATGCGTTGGCCACCAGCATCCCCGACTTGACGCGCTTGGCCACGGCCAGCATGTAACGGAACAAAAGCTCTTTGGACACCAAAGCCGCCAGCGCGACCCACAAAGCCACGGCGTGGGCGGTGGGAATGCTTTCGGGGGTTTGCAATTTACCTACCGCCGACCAGACCATGGCCACGCCCACACCCAAAAGCAGCAAGCCTAGCGCCAGCGAAGCGGCGTTTTCAAAGCGCTGGTGGCCGTAGGGGTGGTCTTCGTCGGCATCTTTTTGGCTGTGGCGCCCGGCCACCAGAACCACAAAGTCGGCCACCAGGTCTGACAGCGAGTGGATGCCATCGGCTACCAGGGCTTGTGAGGCGGCCAGGATACCGACGGCGATTTGCAGTGCCGAGAGCACCACATTGACCGCCACGCTCACCCAGGTGCTGCGCGTGGCCGCGGCAGCACGCTGCGCCGGCGTGTGCGTGCCGTGCTCGGAGTCGTCGTCGGTTTCGCTGAAGTTCATGTCAGGTGCTTGCCGACGATGCCGGCCAGCTCAAACATGCCGACGCTGGGCTTGCCAAAGACAGCCTGCA
>CAMATX010000100.1 GCA_945861345.1 Comamonas sp. lk | reverse complement strand
TCGACCACGCCCTGGGCCAGTGTCACGATATAGCGGTCTGCCAGCGTCTGTCCCGGCGCATAGCGCACCACCGGCGCCTCCTGCGGTCCCGGCTTTTGCGCCCAAGCAGCAAAAGACAATAGCCCAGCCAATGCCCAGCACACAGGCAGCGATGCGCAGTAACGCATAGTGAACTCCAACGAACTTATTTGTTTTAATTGTATTAATAAGTTTTTAAAACAAAATAATCATTAATAAAGATAAATTTGTTAAAATTGGTTTTTCATAAGGTAACGCATTAGAAATTCAAAGCAAACCTTTGAATTAAATAACGTCGTCCAAACGACGTTTCCGGAAAAAATAATGCATTTCGCAATCCCCCGTGTTGCTTTTTGGTGAAAGCGACAGTGCTGTGCGCTACCCAGTGGGCCTGGGGTGGTGCCATGGCCGCCTATGTGTTCGCGTGGATCCTATTGTTTGCTGACTAGCGAGCCCTCAGTATTTTGGTGCGAAGCCCAGACAAGCGCGGCGCCTAAGGCCAGCATGATCACGCTTGCCCCGTTGAAGTGAAGTAAGCTTTTTAGGCTTAAGATTTATCCCAACAACACCCCCGTGCATTGCGTAAGAACTGCGCACCATGGGGGTTATTTTTTGGTTGGCGCTTGTACGTGGCGCAGCTAGAGCATCTACGTTCTAGTCGTTTTCTCAGCCTCGAAAAACGACAAGCTTCACCCGCTTAATTTCTGTGCTGGGTGCGCAAATACCGTGTTTTTTTGACATCTTTGGTATATCTAAGCAGTTGCACCCATGCCCCCACCCCGCACTCGCACCCAAATCGCCTTTCCTTGCCGGAATGTGGACAGTCCCGCAGGTGTTAGCCGCGAAATCACTA
The DNA here is from genome assembly GCA_945861345.1 of Comamonas sp. lk. Lineage (GTDB taxonomy): Bacteria > Pseudomonadota > Gammaproteobacteria > Burkholderiales > Burkholderiaceae_C > Allorhodoferax. The sequence continues at coordinate 6,351 of CAMATX010000100.1, read as the reverse complement.
AGCGGGTGGCAGCGCATCTGAGCTTTGACACTAAATTCAATGTGAAGCAGGCGCTGGACTTGCCGTACTCCAGCCAATGGTTTTCGGTGCCACCCGCGGCGCCCCACGGTCAGCGGCCATTGCTGGGCACCTTGCACCCGTCTATGGTGCGCGCAGTGCAAGCGGCTTTTAAAGCCGCTTCCCCTTAAGCGTTTGCGCGCGCTAACCCCCTCAAACCCCCGCAGGCTCGTGCGTCATATCCAGGTGCAACATCGTCCCCGCATACGGATGCGCACGCGCCACGTCTTCGTCCAGCTCCACACCCAGGCCGGGCGCAGTGGGCGGGATGATGTAGCCGTTTTCCCATTGGATGGGCTTTTTCAGAATCTCGGTGTGAAAACCGCTCCAGTCCAGAATACTTTCCTGGATCAGGAAGTTGGGGCTGCAAGTAGCCAGTTGGATATTGGCTGCGCCCACCACCGGACCGCAGTACAGGTGCGGGGCGATTTGCACATGGCAGGCTTCGGCCATGGCGGCGATTTTTTTGCCTTCCAGGATGCCGCCCACGCGGCCCAGGTTCATTTGCAAAATCGCCGCTGCGCCTTCTTCCAGCACGCGCTGAAATTCCCACTTGGTCGCCAGCCGTTCGCCGCAGGCTATGGGGATGGTGGTGCCGCGTGCCACTTTGCCCATCTCGCGCTGGTTGTCTGGTGGGATGGGTTCTTCAAACCACAGCGGGTCGTATTTTTCCAGGCGCCGCGCCAGGCGGATGGCGCCTGCCGCTGTCATTTGGCCGTGCGTGCCAAACAGCAAATCGGCTTGGGTGCCCACGGCTTCGCGCAGCATGCGGCAAAAGGTTTCCGACCGGTCTAGCTCGGTCAGCGATAGCTGGCGCCCGTCGTACACGGTGTAAGGGCCGGCCGGGTCAAATTTCAGCGCGGTAAAGCCCATCGCCAGGTATTCGGCAGCGCGCTCGGCGGCCAGCACCGGGTCGGCATAGACATTGGTTTTATCGCCTTCTGTGGGGTAGATATAGGTATAGCTGCGCAGCTTTTCATGCACCTGGCCGCCCAGTAATTTATAGACCGGTTTGTTGACGTCTTTGCCCACAATGTCCCAGCAAGCCATGTCGATGGCACTCAGGATGCCCATGGTGCTGATATCGGGCCGGTGGATAAAGCCGCTGCCATAGACGCTGCGCCAGATCCGCTCGGTGTCGTAGGGGTCTTTGCTCACCACGCAACGCTCCACCACATCGCGCACCATGTGCTCCACCACGCTGGGGTGGTAGGGCAGGTTATAGACCTCGCCCAGGCCCTCGATGCCTTCATCGGTGATGAGCTTGATGAACACAAAGTAGCGTCCGCCAAAGCCGGGCGGCGGGTTGCCCACGACAAAGGTTTTTACGTCGGTGATTTTCATGCGGTCTCCGTTTTTTTGTTGTTGCCCGAGCGCCCCTCGAAAGGGGTGCACTTGCAGGCGACTTAGCCAGCGCAGTTGATGACTTTGTATTCCAAATAGTCCTGCAAACCAAAGCGGCCCCACTCGCGGCCATTGCCGCTTTGTTTGTAGCCGCCAAAGGGCGAGCAGTAGTCCTGCCCCTGGCCATTGATGGACACCATGCCGGCCCGCAGACGCCGTGCCACGCGCTTGGCACGCGGCACGTCGGCGCACTGGATGTAAGCCGCCAGGCCATAGGGCGTATCGTTGGCAATGGCGATGGCTTCTTCTTCGGTATCAAAAGGAATGATGACCAGCACCGGCCCGAAAATCTCTTCGCGCGCGATACGCATTTGGTTGTTCACATCGCCAAACACCGTGGGACGGGCGTAATAGCCTTTGTCCATGCCCTCGGGTCGGCCCAGGCCGCCGCAGAGCAAGCGCGCGCCTTCGTCGATGCCGATTTGGATATAGCGCTGCACTGTCTCCCACTGGCGCTTGCTGGCCAGCGGGCCGATGCCCTTGCCTTTGTCCGCGCTGTGGATGACTTGCACTTTGGCGCCCGCTTCGGCGGCATGTTGCAAAGCCTCGGCATAGACGCTGCGCTCCACCAACAGGCGCGTGGGCGCGTTGCAGCTTTGGCCGGTGTTGCTCATGCATTTGTTCACGCTAAAGCGCACGGCTTTGTCCACCTTGCTGTCGGCAAAAATAAGGTTGGGCGATTTACCACCCAGCTCTTGCACTATGCGCTTGACGGTGTCGGCGGCATGCTTAGCCACCGAGATGCCCGCCGCGGTAGAGCCGGTGAAGGAAATAAAGTCCACCTCAGGGTGGCTGCTTAGCAGGGGGCCGATGTGCGGGCCGTCGCCATACAGCATATTGAACACGCCCGGCGGATAACCAGCCTCGTGCACAAACTCGGCCACCAGCTTGCCCGACAAAGGCGCGTATTCGCTGGGCTTGAGCACCACGGTGCAACCGGCCAACAGCGCAGGCGCCAGCTTGGATACGCTTTGGTTGAGCGGCCAGTTCCAAGGCGTGATCAGCACACACACGCCAATGGCTTCGCAGACCAGGTCGGCATTGGCACCGCTGCGCGTTTCCCAGGGGAAGTCTTTGGCTGCGGCCAGCGTGGCCTTGATATGGCCGGGGCCGCATTCGGCTTGCTGGTCGTAAGCCCAGTCCCAAGGTGCGCCCATTTCCAGGCTGATGGCGCGGCCCATTTCTTCGTAGCGGCGCTCGAAAACGGCCTGAAGTTTTTCTAAGAGTGCGGTGCGGTGCGCTAGCGTAGTTTGGCTAAAGCTGTCAAAGCTGTGGCGCGCGGCCATGACGGCGCGGTTTACATCTTCTTGCCCGCCCATCATTACCTGGCCAACGACCGATTCATCGCCAGGACTCACTGCTGCATGCACCGTGTGCGCTCCAGCGGGTTCTACCCATTGGCCGTCGATATAAAAATTGCAATGCGTGCTCATAAAAAACTTTCTTGATTTATTCAGCGACCAGTTCGGTCGGGTAGCCAGGGGCGCGCAGTTCCAGGCCGCAGGCCGCTTCAATCATGCGCACCACTTCGGGCGATTGTGCTTGGCTGCCGTACAGGCCGCGTGCGCGCCTAAAAATTTGTTGCGCCATCGAGCCCAGCTCCAAGGGCACGCCGATTTTTTCGGCAATGCCGTTGACCAGGCCCAAATCTTTGCAAGCCAAGTCCATAGTGAATTTGACGTTGTAGCTGCCCGAGAGCACTAGCTTGGATTCGGTCTCATGCACAAAGCTGTTGCCCGAGCTGGCGCGGATAGCGCGGTAGGTGGCGTCTGGATCGACACCATATTTGGCCGGCAGCATCATGGCTTCACCCGCGGCAATTAGGTGGATAAAGGCCAGCATATTGGTCACTACTTTGACCACCGAGGCATTGCCCATCTTGCCCATGTAAATGATTTCGCCGCCCATGGTGGACAGGATGTCTTGTACCCGGTCAAAGGTAGATTGCTCGCCGCCCACCAGCACCGTAATCTCGCCCGAATTGGCCAAATGCACACCGCCGGTTACCGGGCATTCCAGCACCGTGATGCCCTTGGACTTGGCCACGTCCGACAAGCGCAGCAGGTCTTCCATGTCGGTGGTGCTCATCTCGATCCAAGTGCCGCCGGATTTCAGATTCTCAAACACACCGCCCGCGCCTTCGACCACTTTGCGCGACACGGCGGGTGATGGCAATACGGTGATCACCACATCCGCTTCGCGGCACGTGCCCGCCACATCGTCAGACCATTTAGCACCACCGGCCAGCAGGCCTTTGGCCAGGTCTTTGTTGAGGTCGTTCACGACCACCGGGTAGCCCGCTTTGACCAAGTTATTGCACAGGCCTTCGCCCAAAGCGCCTAAGCCGATGAAGCCGATACGGAGTTTGTTCGCACTCATGTAGATATCCTTCTGTGTGAGAGTGGGTTTTTAAAAAAGGTTTAACGGTTCACGTCCACCACCACGCGGCCGCGTGAGGTGCCCGCCATAAAGGCGGCCGCTTGCGCTGCAACTTCGCTCAAGCCCACGGTACGCTGCATATGCGCTTGCGCATCGGCTGGGAACTCGGCAGCCAGGCGCTCCCAGGCGGTGTTGCGTTTGTCTAGGGGGCACATCACCGAGTCCACGCCCCACAAGCGCACGCCGCGCAAAATAAAGGGCATCACCGTGGTGTCCAGGCCAAAGCCACCGGCCAGGCCGCAAGCGGCCACTGCGCCGCCGTAGTCGATTTCGCTGAGCATGCGCGCCAGCACCGTGCCGCCCACCACATCGACCGCGCCTTGCCAGCGCTGTGTGCCCAGCGGAGCGGGTTTTTCTTTCCACTCGGGGCCGCCGATCACGTCCACGGCGCCCAGGCCCATCAGGTAGGCGCGGTTCTCGTCCGGCCGCTGCGTCAGCGCGGTCACCTCATAGCCCCGGCGCGCCAGCAGGCTGATCGCCACGCCGCCCACGCCGCCATTGGCACCAGACACCAAAATCTTGCCGCGCTTGACGCCCGCATCTTCCAACGCCATCACGCACAACATGGCGGTGAGGCCTGCGGTGCCGATGGCCATCGCGCTTTCGCTGCTCATGGAGGGTGGCAGGTGCACCAGCCAATCGGCCTTGACGCGCGCCATCTGGCTGTAGCCGCCCCAGTAGCGCTCGCCCACGCTCCAGCCGGTCAGCACCACATGGTCGCCACTGCGGTAGGCCGGGTTGGTGGAGTCCACCACCGTGCCTGCAAAGTCGATGCCCGGAATCATGGGGAAGCTGCGGATGATCTTGCCCAGGCCGGACAAGGCCATGGCATCTTTGTAGTTCATGCTCGAGTAGTCGATAGCGACCAGCACCTCGCCAGCAGGCAGGTCCGACACATGCAACTCTTTGAGTGAGGGGACCGATTTGCCCTCGACTTGGTCCACCACCAGCGCTTTGAATGTTGTATCCATGGGTTGCCTCTTTTTTGGGGGTCAGGGGAGTATTTCGCAGCGGCCGCAGGCGGGACGCTTAGCGATTGTCCTGCAAGACCATGTCCGCGCCTTTTTCGGCCACCATGATGGTGGGGGCGTTGGTATTGCCCGACGTGACGGCCGGGAACACCGAGGCGTCGATCACCCGCAGGCCGGCAATGCCGTGCACCCGCAATCGCGCATCCACGACGCTGCCCACCGGGTCCGGGCCCATGGCGCAGGTGCACGAGGCGTGGTAGACCGAGCCGGCGCGTTGGCCAAAGTCGGCAAAGATGGCCTCCTCGCTTTGTACATGGGCGCCGGGCAGGTGCTCCTCGCTGATGACCTCGGCCAGTGGGCCGGTGGCGGCAATGCGGCGCATCATGCGCGAGCCGTCCAGGATGTCTTGCCGGTCAGGCTCGGTGGTCAGGAAGTTGGTCTCGATGCGCGGCTTGGCCAGCGGGTCGGGCGAAGTAATCAGCACGCTCCCCCGGCTGGTGGGCCGGCAGGTGTTAAACGAAATGAGGAAGGCCGCAAACGGATCGGGGTTCTGCAGCTGAAAACGTTTGCCGATCGGCGCGCTGCCGGCTGTGTAGCTGATGGGGTTGAAATACAGGTGCAGATTGGGCCGCTCCAGCTCGGGGCGGCTGCGCACAAAGGCACCGGCCTGGTTCACGCTCATGCCCAGCGGACCCTTGCGGTTCCAGGCGTAGCGCAGGCCGGCCCACAGCTTGCCGTACCAGGGCCCCAGCGTGTTGTTGAGCGTGGGCACCTTGGACTTGAAGAAATACGACACCGCCAAGTGGTCTTGCAAGCCCTGGCCCACGCGCGGCAGGTGGTGCAGCACCGGCACGCCGTGCTGGCGCAGATGCGCCGCGTCCCCGATGCCCGAGACCTGCAGCAGCTGCGGTGAATTAACCGCCCCCGCCGAGACGATGACCTCTTTGGCGGCGCCAAAGCTTTGCAGCACCCCGTCAATCAGGCATTCCACGCCAGTGGCGCGGTGGTTCTCGATCACCACCCGGCGCACCATGGCGTGCGTGATGACGGTCAGGTTGGGGCGCTTCATGACGCTGCGCAAAAAGGTTTTGGCGGTCGACTCGCGCCAGCCATTGCGGATTGTCATTTGCCACAGGCCAAAACCCTCTTTGGTGGGGCCGTTGAAGTCGGCGGTGCGATGAAAGCCTAGCGCATCGCCAGCCTTCAAAAAACGCTCGCACAAGGGATGCACCTGGTCGGCAAAGTCGCTGACATGCAGTTCGCCGCCCGCCCCGTGGTGCTCGGAGGCGCCCCAGCAATGGTCTTCGGATTTTTTGAAATAGGGCAGCACATCGGCCCAGCCCCAGCCGGGGTTGCCGGCGTCGCGCCAGTCGTCAAAGTCGCCTTCCTGGCCGCGCATATAGACCATGGCGTTGATCGAGCTGCTGCCCCCCAACACTTTGCCGCGTGGCCAGTACAGCGCGCGGTGGTTCATGGCCGG
>CAMATX010000099.1 GCA_945861345.1 Comamonas sp. lk | reverse complement strand
AATTACTTGCGCAGACCCAATTTGGCGATCAGTGCGGTGTAACGGTCTGCGTCTTTGTGCTTGAGGTAATCAAGCAATTTACGACGGCGGCTGACCATGCGCAACAGACCGCGGCGACCATGGTGGTCTTTGGCGTGGGTCTTGAAGTGGGGGGTCAGTTCGTTGATACGCGCCGTCAGCAGGGCGACTTGGACTTCTGGGCTACCGGTATCACCGGCTTGGCGGGCATTGTCTTTAACGACAGCCGCTTTGATTTCAGATGCGATCATGTGTGTTTCCGTAAATAGCTATAAGGACTTGCGATTGCGGCTGGAACTGCTGCAAACGTGCGCCGGGCGAAGCGCCAAGCCAGCTAATTATAGCGGGGGCGGCAAAACCGCCCGGCGGGCCTAGAAACGCTGCATCGCGCAGGTCTCGGGCTGGCGTGCCTGCTCAGCGCTCAGCGTCTTGACCACCCGAAAGCCGTAGCCCGAGCCTTCCACGTCAAATTTGACGCCCGGAGCGCCCTGGCGCTCCATCACGCCCACCACCAGGGGCTGCTGAAACTGGTGGTCGCTGGCGCGCATGGCGCCGCTTTGGTCCGCCAAACTGACGCTTACGCCCTCCAGCGCGCGCGCCACCTCGGCTGCTTCGGGCAGCTCGCCGGGGCTGCTTCGCTTTGCCGCCTCGCCCACCGCCTGGGCCAGGGCCTCGACCATTAGCTGCATGCGCAGGTGCACATAATCGTCCTCGGGCCGGGGAAAGCGGGCCCGAAAGGCGCGGTAAAAGTTGTCGGCGCCCTTGGTTTGCACATTGGGCAGCCAATCGGCCACAGCCAGCACCTTGCCTACGCCGGCCTCGCCCATGGCCGCCGGTGCGCCCAGCGCATTGCCGTAAAAAGTGTAAAAAGTGCCCTCAAAACCGCCCTCGCGCGCCGCCTTGACCAACAGCGTCAGGTCCGGACCGAAGTTGCCGGTCAGTACCGCCTGCGCCCCGCTGGCCTTGATTTTGGCGATATAGGGCGTGAAATCCTTGATGCGCAAAAGCGGGTGCAGCTCCTCGCCGGCGATGCGGATGTCCGGGCGCTGCTGCGCCAGCTGCTGGCGTGCCTGGCGCAACACGCTTTGGCCAAAGCTGTAGTCCTGGCCCAGCAGATACACCGCTTTAAGCGCTGCGTCCTCGCGCAGCACCTGCATCAGCGCGGTCAGGCGCATGTCGGCGTGGGCGTCAAAGCGGAAATGCCAAAAGCTGCATTTCTCATTGGTCAGCGCCGGGTCTACCGCAGCGTAGTTCAAAAACAGCACCCGGCGCGCCGGGTCGCGGGCATTGTGTTTTTGGATGGCGTCAATCAGCGCGGCAGCCACCGCCGAGGAGTTGCCCTGCAGCACCACCCGCGCCCCGCCGTCAATGGCCAGGCGCAGCGCCGAGAGCGCCTCTTGCGTTTGGCCCTGGCTGTCAAAGCGCTCCAGCACCATGGGCACGGACCCCTTACCCAAAGCCACGCCACCACGCGCATTCACCCGCTCGATGGCCCAGCTCAGATTGCGAAAAACCGCCTCGCCGCCGCTGGCATTGGGGCCGCTCAGGCCCTCGATCAAGGCCAGCTTCAGCGGCGCGGGTGCCGCTTGTGCGCCGGGCAAAAAACACAGGGCCAGCGCCGCTAAGGACGCACCACATAGCGCCTTGCAGCGCCTTTTCAAGACCTGACACACAACAATAAACATGAAGAAAAAAGCTTGAATTTGACGCAAAGGCGCACACCTCGTATCCAGGCGGAACTCACGGTGAGGGCCGCGCAGTCTAATCGGAGTCAACACATGTTTTTAACCGCCAACACCAGCCCCTGGGCCCTTCAAGCCATCTCGCAAGCCGATGCCCTGCAGCGGCGCAAAGCGTTTGCCCAAGTCGACCGCCTGGTACGCCAGTGGACGCAAAGCGCAGCGCCCTCAGCCGTTAAGCAAAGCACACTGCAGCAGGACGAGAAAGCCTACACCCTCAGCCTGGACCTGCCTGGCGTGGCCAAAGCGCAGTTGCGCATCCAGATTGAAGAATCGGTAGTACGCATCGAAACCATCGAAGGCGCACCGCGCAGCTACCGCGCCGCCTACGAGTTCGACCAGTACATCGACGTAGCCGCCAGCCAAGCCCGCATGGAGCACGGCGTGCTGCAACTAACCCTGGCCAAAAAACTGCCTGTCAGCAAAGCCACCGAGTTACCTATCGCCTAAAAGGTGCAAGCTAGGCGGTGGCCAGCGATTGCAAAGGCCAGCGCGGCTGCACGTGAAACGCGTAGTCCGCGCTCGCCGCTTGCACCCCGCTTTGCAGGCGCATCGCGGCGGCCAGGGCGATCATGGCGCCGTTGTCGGTGCACAGGTGCAGCTCGGGGTAGTGCACGCGCACACCGTGCTGCGCGCACTGGGCGTTCAGGTCGTGGCGCAATTGCCGGTTGGCACCCACGCCACCGGCCACCACCAAGCGCTTGAGGCCGGTTTGGCGCAAGGCCGCCATCGACTTTTTCACCAGCACATCGGCAATCGCCGCTTGCGTGGACGCGGCCAGATCGGCGCGCTGCGCCAAAGGCAAAGTGCCAAAACCGGGTGTGGCGCCCGAGGCCAAGGTGTATTCGGAGGGCGCTATTGGCGCCCCATGGGCGGCCACCATTTTTTGTGACTGCACGAGCACCGCCGTTTTCAAGCCCGCAAAAGAGAAATCCAGATTGCCACTGTGCAGCAAGGGGCGCGGCAGCGCGAAGGCTTTGCCGTCGCCCTGCTCGGCCAGCGCGGCCAAGGCGGGCCCGCCGGGGTAGCCCAGCCCCATGAGCTTGGCCGATTTGTCAAAGGCTTCGCCGGCCGCGTCGTCTATGGTCTCGCCCAGCAAGGTGTAGCGGCCCACGCCGTCCACGCGCATCAGCTGCGTGTGTCCGCCCGACACCAGCAAGGCCACAAACGGAAACTCTGGCGGATCGGCACTCAAGAACGGCGAGAGCAAATGCCCTTCCAGGTGGTGCACGCCCAGCACCGGTTTGTCCAAGGCACTGGCCAAAGCGCAGGCCACACCCGCGCCCACCAGCAAAGCGCCTGCCAAACCCGGGCCCCGGGTGTAAGCCACCACATCCACCTCGGCCAGCGTATGGCCGGCGCGGGCCATCACCTCCCGGGTGAGTGGCAGTACGCGGCGGATGTGGTCGCGGCTGGCCAGCTCGGGCACCACGCCGCCAAAGGCCTGGTGCATTTCCACCTGGCTGTACAAAGCATGGGCCAGCAGGCGGGGCACACCGGTGCCTTGCAGCCTGACCAGTGCCACGCCGGTTTCATCGCACGATGACTCAAAACCCAAAACCAGCGTGCCGCGCTCCGTGGCTGGCGCTGGCACCGACGCGGGTGCAGATGGGCTAAGGGGGCTGTTGGCAGACATAGGGCGGCAAGTGTAGGCCAGCGCTGGGCCACAATCGTGGCACGCCCACCGCCACACCGCGCCTAGCTTATGCCCGCCACCGCCACCCCAGACCAGATAGAAGCCATCGAGCGCGCCACCTTAGAGGCCCTGCGCCCCGCCCATGTGCAAGCCATGGCGCACTGGTTGCTGCCTTTTGACCCGGCCGAGGTCGGCCGCGCCCGCAGCGCCGTGCCCCTGCGGCACGAGGGCCTGGACCTAGTCGCCCTGCCCGCCCTGTGCGCGCACTACCAACAAAACGGCTGGCCGGTGGTCTTGCGCATCGCCGACGTCGCTGGGATGCGGCCCTGGCAAGCCGCCCTGCAGGCGCAGGGCTACCAGCGCGGCGCTGCCGTGCACGTGCAGACTGCCACCGTGCAGGCCCTGCGCCACGCCGCCGCCCAAGCCAGCGCCCCGCCGGCCACGCGCAGCCCCACGCCCTGCACCGCGTGGTCCAGCGTCTACACCGCCAAGGGCTTTGACGCCGTGGACGGCGCCCAGCGCGCCCAACTGCTCAGCCGCAGCGCAGGCGCCTGCTTCGCCTATGTACAAAGCGGCGAACTGTCGCTGGCCGCTGGGGTGGGCTGCGTCGGCCAGGGTTGGCTCAGCCTGCACGGCATGCGCACCGTGCGGGCCGCCCAGGGCCGGGGCTTGGCCGGCGCACTTATTGGCACTTTGGCCGACTGGGCGCATGAGCAAGGCGTGGGCCAGTCCTTTTTGCAAGTGGAGGCCGACAACGTGCCCGCGCTGGCGCTGTACCGCCGCTTTGGCTTTCAAACTGCCTGGACCTACCACTACTGGAAAGCGCCCGCCAGCGGGGCGGCATATGCTCATAGCTGCTAGTTGGCAGCGCTCTGGGACAATCAGGCCATGGCCATAGGCATGTACTTGCGGGAAATCGGTCGCGGCAGAGACGGCGCGCGCGGGCTCAGCCGCGCCCACGCCACCGATTTGTGGGGCCAACTACTCGACGACGCAGTCAGCGACCTGGAGGTCGGCGCCTTTTGCCTGGCCATGCGCATCAAAGGTGAATCTGCCGAGGAAATGGCCGGTTTTCTTGACGCCACCGCCCAGCGCCTGCACCTGCTGCCCGCCAGCGCGCGGCCGGTGGTGGTCATTCCCAGCTACAACGGCGCGCGCAAATTGCCTGGGCTGTTGCCGCTGCTGGCCTTGCTGTTGGCGCGCGCGGGCCACCCGGTGCTCATCCACGGCACGGCCACCGAAAACAGCCGCGTGTTCACTGCCGAAGTGCTGGCCGCTCTGGGCATCCTGCCGCGCACGCCCGAGGCACCACTGCAGGCCGGCGAAGTCGGCTTTGTGCCGACCGCCGCATTGCACCCGGGCCTGCAAAAGCTGCTGGACGTGCGCCGCGTGGTGCAGCTGCGCAACTCGGCGCACAGCCTGGTCAAGCTCATGAACCCCTGCGCCGGGCCCAGCCTGCTGGTGTGCAGCTACACCCACCCCGAATACGCCATCTCGATGGCCGCCGCCTTGCAACTGCAAAGCGCCAATGCCCTCCTGCTGCGCGGCACCGAAGGCGAGGCCGTAGCAGACGCGCGCCGCGCGCCCAAAATACAAGGCTTTTTAAACGGTGCGCCGGTAGAACTTTCTGAGGCCCAAGCCGGCAGCTTGGCCACCTTGCCCACGCTGCCCAGCGCCATCGACGCGGCCAGCACCGCAGCCTACATCCGCGCCGTGCTCAATGGCACGCAGCCCGTGCCCGCCCCTATTTCTCAGCAAGTGGCCCACATCGGCCACCTTATTTCCCGCATAGCCAGCCCATGAACCGCCCACCACACCCGCCCTTGCCTGCCGCCACCGGTACCGTCACCCTCGTGGGCGCGGGCCCGGGCGACCCAGAGTTGCTCACGCTCAAGGCCGTCAAAGCCATTGCGCAAGCCGATGTCATCTTGGTGGACGACCTGGTGAACGAGGCCGTGCTGGCCCACGCCAGCCCCGTCGCCCGCATCGTCTATGTGGGCAAACGCGGCGGCTGCGCGTCGACGCCGCAGGCCTTTATCGAAAAACTGATGGTCAGCGAGGCGCAGCAAGGCGCGCAGGTGGTGCGCCTCAAGGGTGGCGACCCCTTGGTCTTTGGCCGCAGTGGTGAAGAGATCGAGGCCTTGCAAAAAGCCGGCATCACGGTGCAGGTGGTCAACGGCATCACCGCCGCCTTGGGCGCTTTGGCCTCGCTCAACACCGCCCTAACCCACCGCGACCATGCGCATGGCGTGCTGATGGTCACCGGCCACGCCAAACCCGGCGACCCCGGCACCGACTGGCGCGCGCTAGCCCACACCGCCCGCCAGGCCAAACTCACCCTGGTGGTCTACATGGGCGTGGCCGCCGCGCAGCGCATTCAAGACGAACTGCTGCACGGCCTGCCCGCCGATACACCGGTGGCTATCGTGCAACACGCCACGCTGCCTTCGCAGCGGCAGGCTTTGTGCACCTTGGATTGCTTGCACCAAACGCTGACTGAACAGCGCATGGCTAGCCCTTGTGTTTTGGTGATTGGGGATGTGTTGCGTGGCTTGGCTAGCTTGGGGCAAGCGCACGAACTGCAAAGCGCTCTGGGCTGAGTGCCGGGCAACAGTTTCTTTCTGGCCACCCGGTAAGTAGGGTCTTGCAGGGTTACCATACCGCCGCTTTACAACAACTACCCCCAAGCGGGCAGACTTCGTATGGAACTCCAAATCAACGGCCAGCGCGTCCAAGCCGACGCCGACCCTGCCACGCCTCTTTTGTGGGTGCTGCGCGACCAACTCAACCTGACCGGCACCAAATTTGGCTGCGGTATTGCCGCCTGCGGCGCCTGCACCGTGCATGTGGACGGCCAGGCGGTGCGCTCCTGCGTGACGCCGGTCTCGGCGGTGCAAGGCAAAGCGGTGCGCACCATTGAATCGCTGGGCAGCGCCGAGCACCCCCACGCGCTGCAGCAAGCCTGGATTGCCGAGCAGGTGCCCCAGTGCGGCTACTGCCAAAGCGGCATGCTGATGGCCGCCTCCGCGCTGCTGGCGCGCACGCCCCAACCCACTGACGCCGACATTGACGCCGCCATGAGCAACATTTGCCGCTGCGGCACCTACCAGCGGGTGCGCGCCGCCATCCACCGCGCGGCCAAAAGCGCCGCAGCGCCTACCACCGGGAGCGCAGCATGAAGCGCCGCACCCTCCTACTGAGCGCCCTGGGCGCAGGCGGCGCACTTTTGGTGGGCTGGGGCGTGGCCCCGCCGCGCAGCCGCTTAGGCAAACCGGACAGCATGTTGCCCACGCAAGGCAACGTGGGGCTGAACGGCTGGATCAAGATCGGCGAGGACGGCACTGTGGTGCTGGCCATGCCGCGCAGCGAGATGGGCCAAGGCGTGCACACCGCGCTGGCCATGTTGGCCGCCGAAGAGCTGAACATTCCCTTGGCGCAAGTGCGCCTGGAGCAAGCCGGACCCGACGCCATGTACGGCAATGTGGCCGCTGTGCTGGCCTTTTTGCCCTTCCACCCCCAGCAAACCGAGGAAGCCCAGCGCAGCGCCACCGTCAAAACCGCGCAGTGGCTCACCGCCAAAGTAGGGCGCGAGCTAGGCCTGATCATGACCGGCGGCTCTTCCAGCGTAGCCGACGCCTGGGAGCCGGTGCGCCTGGCCGCCGCCAGCGCGCGCGCCGCCTTAGCGCAAGCGGCTGCCGCGCAGTGGCAAGTGCCAGTGGCAGACGTCGTTTTCAAGCAGGGCAAACTTAGCCACGCCTCGGGCAAAGAAGGCCACTTCGGCGAATTTGCCGCAGCGGCGGCCAAGCTCAACCCCGGCACCGTCAGCCCCAAGGCGCGCAAGGATTGGACGCTGATTGGCAGCCCCGCACCGCGCACAGACTTGTGGGCCAAGAGCAGCGGCAGCGCCACCTTCGGGCTGGATGTACGCCTGCCTAATATGGTTTTTGCCGCCGTGCGCCTTAGCCCCATGATCGGCGGCAACGTGCAGTCGGTGGACAACGCGGCCGCACTGGCCATGCCTGGCGTGCTGAAAGTCATCCCCCTCAAACCCAGCCACGGCGCTAGCGCCGGCCTAGCCGTGGTAGGCAAAACCACCTGGCACGCCCGCCAAGGCGCAGAGGCGCTGCAAGTGCAATGGGCGCAGCGCCCGCAAGGCGCACTGGACACCAAGCAGGCCGCAGAGCAACTGCAAGCCCAATTGGCCAAGGAAGAGGGTTACACCTTCCACGAGCGTGGCACGCCGCCCGCAAGCGGCGACACGCTGAGCGCCACGTACAGCGCGCCCTACCTGGGCCACATGACCATGGAGCCCATGAACTGCACCGCCTGGATGCAAGACGGCAAGCTCAGCCTGTGGGCGCCCGCCCAAGTGCCCGAGGCCGCGCGC
>CAMATX010000098.1 GCA_945861345.1 Comamonas sp. lk | reverse complement strand
TTGCCACTGGCTTTGAAATCGGTGTGCCCATTTTTGTGGCCCAGGGCGACAAAGTAGAGATCGACACCCGAACCGGCGAATACCGCAAGCGCGTCTAATGTAAAAGCGGGCTTGCCCGCCTTGGTGCCAAGCCCCTGCGGGGGCTTTTTTTATGGGGGCGCCGCAGGACGACGTACCGCGCAATCGCTGGCCTGCAAAACTCCCCAGCCCCCTCCTCCCGCGACCTTGAACGCGCCTGGCAGGCGCTGCAAACCCATTGCGATCAAGGCAATCACCCACCCGCCGAGGCCAACCGCCTGGCCTTTGCCGACCCCGAGTTTTTGCTGCGCCGCGCCCGTGCAAAGCGCCTAAGCCCGCAAGCGCCAGGCGGCGTGCGCACCAAGCGCCACCAAGGTGCCTACCGTCCAAAACACGGCGCTGACGCCCACCACCATGCCGGCGGTGCCAAAGAGCAGCGGCATCACCACGCTGGAAAAATTGATGGTCGCCATGCGCAAGCCGATAGCCTGCCCATGCTGGGCGTGCGGCGTGATCTGGTGCAAGGTGCTCATGATCATGGGCTGCACTGAGCCCAGAGCCACGCCCAGGCCGACCGAGCACAAACCCATGGTCCAAGGCGACTGCATAAAGGGATAAATCGCAAACAGCAAGCCCGTAGCCAGCATGGCAGCGGTGAGCGCGTGCCACTCCTTGATATGCGCTGCCGTCAGCGGAATGAGTACCCGCACCGCCACAGCGGCCACAGCAAAAGCGCCCAAAATAGTGCCAATGAGCGAGGCGCTCAACTCGCGCTCATGGCCGATCACCGGGACCACAAACGTATGCACATCCCAGCACGAGGACAGCAGCCAATTGACCAGCAGCAAACGTCGCATGGGCGCAGCGCGCAGCAAATGCCAGGCCGAGGGCTGTGGCCCGACAGGCACTTCCACCGGGGCCAGTTCGGCGACAGCAGCAATGCACCAGACACTAAGCAAGGGCATCAGAAGTGCAAAGCCAAACGCCGCCCTGAAACCAGGATAGTCCAGCCAGGCCGGCAGCAGCAGTGCGCCGTAGTCAATCAGCAGCCCGGCGACCACCGCGCCGAAAAAATTGGAAAAAGCCGGTCCCAGCGCCAACCAACTAAAGACGCGGCGCAACTCCATGCTGTCGCGCGCCGCACGGCCCACATGGCGCTGCAGGGCCACCGAGGCCGTGCCGGTGGCCGCACCCATCAACATCGCACTCAGGCACATCCATTCAAATACCGGAAATAGCAGGGATACGAGCGCGCCTGCCATCGCCAGCACAACGGCCACCCGCACCGGTTTTTGCAGACCATGGCGGTCAGCGAAGCGGCCCGCAGGCAGCGACAAAAATACCTGGCTGAGCGAGAAAAATGCCAGCAAGAGCCCCACGTGCAGCGCGCTGTGGCCCATGCGCAGCGCCAGCAGCGGCGTTGCCATGCGCATGGCCACCATGCTGGCGTTCAGACAAATATGGCCAACGATCAGGCGCGGTAAACCCGCACCTGGGGATGCGCCATCCTTTGCAGGGTCAAGGCGCTCATGGCTACCCGGGCTCACAGCGGCCCGGGCCCCGCATCACTGTCAAAGTCTTTGTCCAGCGGGATGAGCGTGGCGCTTTGCGCCTCGGGCAAGGCCTGCACTTTTTTCAGGGCCCGTCCCATGGCGCGGCTGCGCACTTCGGCCGTATCTAGACTTTTAAGCACCGTCTCGGTTTGGGACTTGACCTTGGCCAGCACGTCGCCAAATTTGCCGAATTCGGTTTTGACGGCGCCCAGCACCTGCCACACCTCGCTGGAGCGTTTCTCCAGCGCCAGCGTGCGAAAACCCATTTGCAGCGAACTGAGCATCGAGAGCAAGGTGGTCGGACCGGCCAAGGTCACGCGGTAATCGCGCTGCAAGGACTCCATCAGCCCGGGGCGGCGCAGCACCTCGGCGTACAGGCCCTCGGTGGGTAAAAACAAGATGGCAAAGTCGGTGGTATACGGCGGCTCCACGTATTTTTCGCTGATGGACTTGGCCTCCAGACGAATACGCGTCTCCAGCGCTTTGGCGGCCGCGTCGGCGTCGCCCAGGTGGGCGCGTCCCTGCGCATCGAGCAAGCGCTCGTAGTCTTCGTTGGGGAACTTCGCGTCGATAGGCAGCCACAGCGGCGCACCATCGTCGGACTTGCCAGGCAGCTTGATCGCGAAGTCGACCACGTTTTTGCTGCCCGGGCGGGTGGCCACCTGGCTGGCGTACTGGTCGGGCACAAAGACCTGCTCGAGCAAGGAGGCCAGTTGCGCCTCGCCAAAAATGCCACGCGTCTTGACGTTGCTAAGCAAATGCTTCAGGTCACCCACGCCTTGGGCCAGGGTTTGCATTTCACCCAGACCTTTGTGCACTTGTTCCAAGCGGTCGGCCACTTGCTTGAAGCTCTCGCCCAGGCGCGCCTGCAGGGTGGACTGCAGCTTTTCATCGACGGTGGCGCGCATTTCGTCAAGCTTGGTGGCGTTGGTGGACTGCAGTTGCAATAGCTGCGCCTCCAGGGTGCTGCGCACCTCGGCCAGGCTGCGCGCGCTGGTCTCGCTCAATTCGGCAATGCGCCGGGCATTGGATTCACCTAGGGCACCGAGCTGGCCTATCAGCGTGTCAGAAAGCGTTTTTTGCAATAAACCCAGTTGCTGGCCAAAGGTGTCGATTTGGGTGTTTTGCGTGCGCGTGGCCTCGGCGCTTTGCTGCGTGAGGGTTTGCTGAAAGGTGGCCATGCTCTGGGCGGCCTCCTGGCGGCTGGCGCGGGCGGCCTCGGCCAGTTCGCGGCGCAGTTCGCGCTCCAGACGGTCCAAGCGCTCGCCCTGGGCTTGTACGCCAGCAAGCACGGCTTGCTGGACTTGGGCTGCGGCCTGGGCGTCCTCGGACCTAAGCCCGCTGCGCCCGCGCAGCAACAGGACCAGAAGCAAAACTGTCTGAACGGCCAAAGCAAACCACACAGGCCAAAGTGCAACAAGAGTCAAAGAAAAACTTTCAAAAAATGCGTCGGGCTCTGGGAAGTATCGCACCCGCCAAATGCGCTAGCGCAGTGCCAAAACTTGCGGGTTTAAAGGTGTACGCGGTTGGCCATGCACCAAAAAGCCCACCAGGTTGTCCACCGCCACATCGGCCATGGCCTGGCGGGTGCCCGCCGTGGCACTGGCAATATGCGGGGTAAGCACCACATTGGGCACCGTGAGCAGGCCGGGGTGCACCCGCGGCTCGCCTTCAAAAACGTCCAGACCGGCCGCAGCAATCGTTCGATTGCGTAAGGCCTGCGCCAGCGCGGCGTCATCGACGATGCCACCGCGGGCCAGGTTGATCAGCGTAGCCGTCGGCTTCATGCACGCCAGCTCTGCCGCGCCGATGGTGTGGTGCGCCTCGGCGCTGTAGGGCAAAACCAGCATGATGTGGTCGGCGCTTTGCAGCAAAGTGGTCTTATCGACATAGCGGGCCGACAGCGCTTGCTCGGTGGCCGAATCCAGGCGGCTGCGGTTGTGATAAATCACCTGCATGCCAAAGCCAAGGGCGGCACGCCGGGCGATGGCCTGCCCTATACGGCCCATACCGATGATGCCTAGGGTGCTGCCATGCACCTCGGCGCCCGAGAACATGTCATAGCTCCAGCGCGTCCACAGGCCGGCGCGCAAAAAATGCTCGCTCTCGGTGACACGCCGCGCGGTAGCTAGCAGCAAGGCAAAGCCAAAGTCGGCGGTGGTCTCGGTGAGCACGTCCGGCGCGTTCGTGCCCAGCACGCCAGCAGCCGTCATGGCAGGCAGATCAAAATTGTTGTAGCCCACGGTCATATTGGCGCAAATGCGCAGTTGCGGGCAATGCACCAGCAACTCGGCATCAATGCGCTCGGTACCCGTGGTAAACGCGCCCACTTTGTCGACCAGGCGGGCCATCAATTGGGGGCGGTCCCACAGCGTGTCCTCGGGGTTGGACTCCACCGAGAAATGCGCCGACAGGCGCTCGATCACACTGGGGAAAATCGCCCGCGTCACCAGGATGCGGGGCTTGTTGGAGGATTGGGTCATGTGGTGAATCTTCGGTTAATTGAGCCAGCGGGTAAATTGCGCCACCGGCACGCGGGGCGTGTGAAAGTCGTTGACCGGCGCGCTGCGCTCTGCGTAGCCCAGCGACATGCCGCAGATGAGCATCTCTGCCTCACCTGCGCCAATGTGCGGCAGGATGATGCTGGCAAAACCGTTCCAGGCCGCCTGCGCGCAGGTGTCCAGCCCCCGCCCCCGGGCGGCAACCATGATGTTTTGCAAAAAGGCTCCGTAATCGACCAGGGAGCCGCGCCCCATGACCTTGTCGACGGTGAACATCAGGCCCACCGGCGCGTCAAAAAAACGGTAATTGCGCTGGTGCTGGGCGTGCATCTGGTCTTTGTCGCCTTTGCCGATGCCAAGCAAGCCATACAGACCCCAACCGTTTTCGCGGCGCCGGTCGATATAGGGGCTCACCCATTTTTCAGGGTAGTAGTCGTATTCCTCGCGGTACTGAGCGGCCAGGGTGGGGTCGGCGCGCAAGGCATCGTGGGCGGCGCAAACTTTACCCACCAGGGCATCACGGCTGGCGCCCTGAAGCACATAGACGCGCCAGGGTTGGCAGTTGGTACCCGAGGGCGCGCGGCTGGCGAGCGCCAAAATGGCCTCGATGTCGGCATGCGCTACTGGCTGCGCCGTAAAGGCGCGTACCGACATGCGGCTGGCAATGGCGGCATCAACGGCCTGTGTTTCGGGGGACAAAGACATGCTCACTCCAATCAAATCAAAAAACCAAAATTCGGGCCCGGCTCAGCGCAAGGGTGCCAGCGCCTGCGTTAAAGCCGCAGGCAGTGCCGCCGGTTTGCGGGTGGCGGCATCCACATACACATGGACAAAGTGCCCTTGCGCTGCCGCACTGTCCTGGCCCTGCGCAAAAACCGCCAACCCATAGCGTACGCTGCTGTGGCCTATATGCTCCACCCGCAGCCCCAGATCCACGGTCTGGGGAAAGGCCAGCGGTGAAAAATAACTGCACTGTGTCTCTACCACCAGGCCAATGACGGCGCCACCCCGGATGTCCAAAGCGCCGTGCTCTACCAGGTAGGCGTTGACGGCGGTGTCGAACCAAGCGTAATAGACGACGTTGTTAACGTGACCATAGGTGTCGTTGTCGGCCCAGCGGGTGCCTATGGCGCGCCAGGCGCGGTACGCGCTTCGCAGCGCTGGTAGTGGTTTGGGCATGAAAAGGCGCTCTGGCAAACGCGGTTGGGATAGGGAAAGTCCCCAAAAACAGCTTGATTCTGCCATTTTTGCCGCGCCATACCGATCTTCAATGGGATTAGGCCTGGTCAGCTTTCAGAGGAGAAACCGCTGTTTTCACCCTGAAATCGAAAAATTTGTGAATTTTTTGCTGCATTGCAACAAAAATGTCTTGCAAGCGCGGTTTCCGTCCCTATAATTCACTTCATGCTGCACTGCAACATAACCGGAGAGGCCGGATGAAAGCGCAGTAGACACGTGGCAAATTCATTTTTTAACTTAGGAGTATTTATATGTTGACCGTAGAACAAGTCGTCGCTTCCCACAAATCCAACATGGAAACCCTGTTTGGTTTGACCAGCAAAGCTTTTGAAAGCGTTGAGAAAATCGTCGAACTGAACCTGGCCGCTTCCAAAGCCGCTTTGACCGAAGCATCTGCCCACACCCAGACCGCCCTGAGCGTGAAAGACGCCCAAGAACTGCTGGCCCTGCAATCTGGCCTGCTCCAGCCTTTGGCTGAAAAAGCGGCCTCTTACAGCCGTCACCTGTATGACATCGCCAGCGGCACCGGCGCTGAGTTCACCAAAGCTGTGGAAGCCCAGGCTGCAGATGCCCAGCACAAAATCGCCTCTTTGGTCGACAGCGCTGCTAAAAACGCACCTGCCGGCTCAGAGTCTGCCGTTGCTGTTATGAAAAGCGCTGTTTCGGCTGCCAACAATGCGCTGGAATCGATCCAAAAGGCTGTGAAGCAAGCGACCGACGTTGCTGAAGCCAACTTCAACGCAGTTGCTGCTACCGCAACAACCGCGACCAAAGCGGCCACTTCCAGCAAAAAGCGTTAATTGGCAGGCGCAGTGCAAATTTATTTACGCACATCGCCTTCACCAAGGGAAAACCCTGATACAGTAGATTAACGCAGAAGGAAACTTCTGCACCGTTTGTCTCCTCGGATCCTTTCGAAACCTCTGGTTCAGGGATCCCTTCAGGCCTCGTTGCAAGACGGGGCCTTTTTTTTGCCTGTCCGGTTTGGGGGCTTGAGACTTAGCGGGTTTTGGCCTCGATGGCCGCGCGTAATTGCGGTAAAGCCGCCTGCATGGCCTGACGGCCCGCCTCGATGGAGCGCTTGCGGGCGCCGAAATCGGCGCTGGAAATGCCTTGCAACTGCGGGCGGACCACTACATCGGCACTCAGCAGTTCCAGGCTGTTGATGCTTTTACCCATGATGGTGAAGGTTTGCAGCAGAATATCGATGGTGCCAGCGGCCGAGGCCGACTCGGGCGGGCTGGAGATATCCACCGCAATCACCAGGTCCGCGCCCATTTTGCGGGCAGCGCGCACCGGCACGGGCGAGACCAGACCGCCATCGACATATTCATGGCTGCCAATCTTGACCGGCTGAAAAATCGCCGGCACCGCGCTGGAGGCGCGAACCGCTGTGCCGGTGTCCCCGCGCTGGAAGACGATATCGTTGCCGCTATTGAGATCGGTGGCCACGATACCCAAGGGCATGGGCAATGCTTCGATGGGTTTTTGTCCCACTTGGGTATTGACGTATTTGGCCAGTGCCTCGCCGCGCAAAGCGCCTCGGGTGAAAACCTGCAGCGTCCAATCGGCTATCGTAGCCTCTTCCATGGTCTCGGCAATGGTTTGTAGTTGCGCCCCGGTCTTGCCGCTGGCGTAGAGCGCCGCGACCAGGCTGCCGGCCGAAGTACCCGAGACCAGATTAGGCCGAATACCCGCCTCTTCAAGCACCTGGATAACGCCCACATGGGCAAAGCCACGCGCAGCACCGCCGCCCAAGGCCAAACCGATACGCGGCGGGGTGCGCACCACGGCCATTGGCGCAGTTGGCGCGGCTACCGGTACTTCATAGGCTGGTGCGACAGGAAACGGCGTGCTCGCACAGCCTGCCAGCGCTGCCAAAACCAGCACACCACTTATTCTTTCGAGCCAATGATTCATGTCTTACTTGCCTGTGTCACAATGAAAATTCACCTCTGTGCAGGAAACCAGAAAATACACCATGGCACGTCCTAGCCCTTGGGCTCCGAAAGTCGCTGCGCTCATTGATGCGCGCAATCTGAGTGGCGCATTGGCCCAAATCAAAGTGGCCCCCAGTGTGCGTGATCTCCAAGCGCTTCAAAAATGGGTTTTCAATCACCCGCAGCACCGTGCGGACAAGGTATTGGGGCAGGCTATCGCCGACCAGGTGCTCGCGCTGTCTCATCCCCGCTTGCACCGCTCGCCCTGAAAACAGGTGCTGGGCGACCCGCGTGCATTAAGAAACGGTGTGTTTTTTATGCTTGCCCGCTTTGTGCTTTTTGGCACTGACTTTGTGGGCATGCTTCTTGGCTGATTTCTTGGCGGCCTTCTTCGCAGGTTTGACCACCGTTTCGGTGCTGGCCGGTGCCACTGCTGGCTCGGTCTGCGCTACCGCTATGGCGCCTGTAAATGCCAAAACCAGGCCCATTGTCAGAATCTTTAACTTCACTTTTTTCGTCCTAATCGCAAAATCTGGGGTTAGTTCGCCAAGCGTTGAATCCTAGCACGCTGCCCGGCACAGCCCATCGGGAAAAGCGCGTTTGGTCGCAATTAGGGCG
>CAMATX010000097.1 GCA_945861345.1 Comamonas sp. lk | reverse complement strand
ATTTGCCTTCAGTGATATTGGCGCTGCGGCGGTTGATAGGCAGGATGGGGATGGTTTTGTCGGTCATGGCGCGAGTCCGATAGGCTGGTGAAAAAACACCAGTTTACTTGGCGCCTCGGGCGCGGGCGGGATGCACAAGGCCCTCTGGGGCCGCCCGTTAAAATCGGCGCTTTCATCCAGCTGGCCTTGCCCCGTGACTCTGCACCTCACCTCTTTTGAAGGCGGCAACGCCCTAAGCCCCTTCCGCCAGCAGCATTTGCGGGCGCAATTGCAGAAAATCCACCGCAATATCAGCACAGTCAGTGCCCGCTACCTGCACTGGGTGGCCTCCGAACAAGAGTTGGAATCTGGCTTGCAGTCCCGCCTGGCGGCCTTGCTCCGCTATGGCGAACCCGCTGCCCAGGAGACGGGCGGGGTGGTTTTGCTGGTCTCACCGCGCTTGGGCACCTTGTCGCCCTGGGCTTCCAAAGCCACGGATATTGCGCACAACTGTGGTTTTGCCGTGCGCCGCATTGAGCGCGTGCTGGAATACCGTTTGCAGGTCGACAACTGGATCGGCAAGTCCGGCACGCTGACCGACGCCCAATGGCAAGCCGCCGCCGAGTTGCTGCATGACCGCATGACCGAAAGCGTGTGGCGCGAGCGCGGCGATCTGGCCCGTTTGTTCGAGCCGCTGCAGCCCGCGCCCATGGACTATTGCGACGTGCTGGGCGCTGGCCGCGGCGCCCTGGAGCAGGCCAACACCCGCTTTGGCCTGGCCCTGGCCGATGACGAAATCGACTACTTGCTCCAGGCCTTTGTGCAACTGCAGCGCAACCCCAGCGACGTCGAACTCATGATGTTCGCCCAGGCCAACAGCGAGCACTGCCGCCACAAAATCTTCAATGCCGACTTCAGCATCGACGGCGCAGCCCAAAGCGCCAGCCTGTTTGGCATGATTCGCCACACCCACCAAACCCACCCGCAGCACATGCTCGTGGCCTATTCGGACAATGCGTCGGTGATGGAAGGCGGGCCCGTCCAGCGCTTTGCGCCCCAGGCCAGCGCGCAGGGCGCGCCGCAGTACGCGGCTACTGACGCGCTGCAGCACATCTTGATGAAGGTGGAAACGCACAACCACCCGACCGCTATCTCGCCCTTTCCTGGTGCGGCCACGGGCGCGGGCGGCGAAATCCGTGACGAAGGCGCCACGGGCCGGGGCTCCAAGCCCAAGGCGGGTCTGACCGGCTTTACCGTGTCCAAGCTGCGCTGGGACGATACACAAGCGCGCGCAGCCTATGGCAAGCCGGGCCACATCGCCAGCGCTTTGGATATCATGACCGAAGGCCCTTTGGGCGGCGCCGCTTTTAACAACGAGTTTGGCCGGCCCAATTTGCTGGGCTATTTCCGCGAATTCGAACAAAGCGCCCACAGCGACATCGACACCGTGCAGCGCGGTTACCACAAGCCCATCATGATCGCAGGCGGTTTGGGCGTGATCGACGCGGCACAAACGCACAAAAAACAGTTTCCGGCGGGCAGCTTGCTGGTGCAGCTGGGTGGCCCGGGCATGCGCATCGGCATGGGCGGCAGCGCGGCCAGCTCGATGGCGACCGGCGCCAATGCCGCCGAACTGGACTTTGACTCGGTGCAACGCGGCAACCCCGAAATCCAGCGCCGCGCGCAAGAGGTCATCAACCAATGCTGGCTCTTGGGCGCCGAGCACAACCCGATTTTGGCCATCCACGATGTGGGTGCCGGCGGCCTGTCCAATGCCTTTCCGGAGCTGACCAACGACGCCGAACGTGGCGCGCGTTTTGACCTGCGCGCCGTGCCCCTGGAAGAAAGCGGCATGGCGCCCAAAGAAATCTGGTGCAACGAGAGCCAGGAGCGCTACGTGTTGGCCATCGCCCCCGAGTCTTTGCCGGCGTTTAGCGCCATGTGCGCGCGTGAG
Organism: Comamonas sp. lk; assembly: GCA_945861345.1. Taxonomy (GTDB): domain Bacteria; phylum Pseudomonadota; class Gammaproteobacteria; order Burkholderiales; family Burkholderiaceae_C; genus Allorhodoferax. Next base: position 5,980 of record CAMATX010000097.1, on the reverse strand, counting down.
CGCTGCCCCTTTGCCGTCGTCGGTGTGGCCACCGAGGAGCGCCAATTGGTGCTGGCCGACGAAGGCGCCGCCTCACCGGTGGACATGCCCATGAATGTGCTGTTGGGCAAGCCGCCCAAGATGCATCGCGACGTGCAGACCGTACAGCGCCAGTTTGCCCCCTTGGATTTGACGGGCGTAGGCTTGCAGCAAGCCGTCACCGACGTGCTGTCGCATCCGACAGTGGCCTCCAAACGCTTTTTGGTCACGATTGGCGATCGCAGCGTGGGCGGCCTAAGCCACCGCGACCAGATGGTCGGTCCCTGGCAGGTGCCGGTGGCCGATTGCGCCGTCACTTTGGCCGACTTTCATGGCTTTGCGGGCGAGGCCATGTCCATGGGCGAGCGCACACCGCTGGCCGTGATCAATGCGCCTGCCTCGGGCCGCATGGCCATTGCCGAGGCGATCACCAACTTATTGGCTGCGCCCATCGACTTGCCGCGCGTCAAGCTCTCGGCCAATTGGATGGCCGCTTGCGGCGAACCTGGCGAAGACGCGGCGCTGTATGCCACCGTGCGCGCCGTCGGCATGGAGCTATGCCCGGCCCTGGGTATTTCGATTCCGGTGGGCAAAGACTCTTTGTCCATGCGCACGCAGTGGCAAGAGGACGGTCAGGCCAAAAAAGTCAGCTCGCCGGTCTCGCTGATTGTCTCGGCCTTTGCCAGCTTGGCCGATGTGCGCGGCACGCTCACGCCGCAGCTTCAGGCGGTGGAAGACGGGCGCTTGATTTTGGTGGACCTGGGGCGTGGCAAAAACCGCATGGGCGCCAGCATCTTGGCGCAGACGCTGGACCAAATGGGCCATGAAGTGCCGGACCTGGACCTGGCCGCTGACCTGGTCGCCCTGGTGCAGGCGATCAACGCCTTGCGCGCGGACGGAAAAATTTTGGCCTACCACGACCGCAGCGATGGCGGCCTGTTGGCGGCTGTGGCGGAGATGGCTTTCGCCGGACGCCAAGGCGTGGCCCTCAATGTAGACATGCTGGTCCTGGAGGGTGACGGCGTTACCGACAGCCGCATGGACGTGGGCGATAGCAAAAACTGGGCGACCCAGGTTGGCGCCCGTCGCGAGGAAGCCACGCTGCGCGCCTTGTTCAACGAAGAGCTGGGCGTGGTGTTGCAGGTGCACGGCCCGGACCGCGACGCCGTGATGGCGGTTTTGCGCGTCCACGGCCTGTCGCGCTACAGCCATGTGATTGGCAAAACCCTGCGCAACAGCGCCCAATTGGAAGTGTGGCGCGACGCCAAATCGGTGTTCAGCGCGCCGCTGGCCGACCTGGCCCAGGTCTGGGACAGCGTCAGCTGGAAAATCTGCCAGCGCCGGGACAATCCCGCCTGCGCTGACGCCGAGCATGCCGCTTTTGGCGCGCCTGCCGACCCGGGCTTGCACGTGCATTTGCCCGCGGGTTTGGCGGCCGCACCGGGCCCCGTGGCGCCGGCGTTTTTGCAAAACCGGCCGCGCGTGGCGGTGCTGCGCGAGCAAGGTGTCAATTCGCACATCGAAATGGCTTATGCCTTTACCCAGGCCGGTTTTGCTGCCTACGACGTGCATATGAGCGATTTGCAGGCGGGCCGCGCCGACCTGAAAGACTTTGCCGGCCTGGTCGCCTGCGGTGGCTTTAGCTACGGCGACACGCTGGGCGCGGGTATTGGCTGGGCGCGCTCGATAACCTTTAATGCGCGTCTGGCGGCGCAGTTCCAGGCATTTTTCGGGCGCACCGATACTTTTGGCCTGGGCGTATGCAACGGCTGCCAAATGTTTGCCGAATTGGCCGACATCATCCCCGGCGCGGGAGACTGGCCGCGCTTTACCACCAACCAAAGCGAGCGCTTTGAGGCGCGTCTGTCCTTGGTCGAGGTGCTGGACAGCCCGTCGGTCTTTTTCCAGGGCATGGCGGGTACGCGCCTGCCCATCGCGGTGGCGCACGGCGAAGGTTTTGCCAACTTTTCTCAGCGCGGCAATGCGGCGCGCGTGCTGCCCGCCATGCGCTTTGTCGATAACGCCGGCCAGCCCAGTGAAGCCTACCCGTACAACCCCAATGGAAGCCCCGGCGGCCTCACGGCTGTGACCACGGCCGACGGCCGCTTTACCGCCATGATGCCGCACCCCGAGCGGGTGTTTCGTAACATCCAAAGCAGCTGGACGCCGCTGGACGCCAGCGCCCCCAGCCCCTGGATGCACCTGTGGCACAACGCCCGGCGCTGGCTGGGGTAGCGAGGCGCCATGCCTAGCGCCCGCCTGCAGCGCGTAGACGCCTTGCGCGGCTTGGCGCTGCTGTGGATGACCGGATTTCATTTCTGCTTTGACCTGGCCAGCGCTGGCTTGCTGCAGACCAACTTTTATGCCGATCCTTTTTGGACGCGCCAGCGCACCTGCATCCTGAGCCTGTTTCTGCTGTGCGCGGGGGCAGGGCAGGCCCTGGCGATTGCGCGCGGGCAAAGCTGGCGCCATTTTGCAAAACGTTGGCTGCAAATCAGCGGTTGCGCGCTGCTGGTGAGTGTGGGCTCGTACCTGATGTTCCCGCAAACCTATATTTACTTTGGCGTGCTGCATGGCATGGCCGTCATGCTGTTGGTGTGCCGTGCGCTGGCCAGCCGCGACGCGCCGGTGCGCTGGCTATTGACGGGGGCAGCGCTGGTGCTTGCCGCCTACCTGGCGGCGCCCGAACTGATTGCGCAAGGCTGGTGGAGCGCAGAGCTCAACGGCAAAGGCCTTAACTGGCTGGGCCTGATCAGCGCTAAGCCCTTTACCGAAGACTATGTGCCCCTAGCACCCTGGCTAGCCGTCATGCTCTGCGGCATGGCCGCCATGCTCTGGGCACTGCGCCGCCCCCAGAGCCGGCAAGCCGGTGCGCTGGAGCAGGTGCTGCTGCGCCCCTTTGCCTTTTTGGGGCGCTGGAGCCTGACCTATTACATGCTGCATCAGCCCGTCATGTTGGGCGGTCTGGCGCTTTGGCAGTACGCCCGCGTGATTGGCTAGTTGGTGTGCGGGGCTTGCCCCCGGGCAGCCAAAAAAAAGCGCGACCTCGGCCGCGCTTGGATTAGGCCGTAAGGCTTATTCCACTTTGGCTTTGCTGCGCAGCTCTTCCTGGTATTTGGCCAGTTTTTGCTGCGAGAGGTGCTGGGCGATTTGCGGTTTGACTTCGTCAAACTTGGGCACCGTGGCCTCGCGCACGTCGTCTACGCGGATGACGTGAAAGCCAAACTGGCTCTTAACGGGGTTCTCGGTCATTTTGCCTTTGCCCAGGGCTACCAGAGCGTCAGCGAATTCTTTGACATAGCTGCCTGGATTGGCCCAATCGAGCTCGCCACCCTTCACGGCAGAGCCGGGGTCTTTGGAAGCTTTTTTGGCCAGGTCGTCAAACTTGGCGCCTTTTTTGATCTGGGCAATGATGGCCTTGGCCTGGTCTTCTTTTTCTACCAGGATATGGCGTGCTTTGTATTCTTTGCCGGCGTTCGCTGCGGCGTAGCGGTCGAATTCGGCCTTGACTTCAGCGTCACTGACCGGGTTTTTGGCCTGGTAGCCCATGAACAACTCGCGAATCAAAATGGATTGGCGCGCCTGCTCCATTTGCGATTTGAACTCGTCGGTGCCATCGAGGCCCTGGGCTTGGGCTGCTTGGGCGAAGATTTCACGGGCGATGATTTCTTCCTTGAGCTGGCCTTGCATGTCGGGGGTGACGGGGCGGCCTGAGCGCGCCACTTGCTGAGCCAGAGCCTCCAGACGGGCGGTGGGGACGGCTTTGCCGTTAACGATAGCCACGTTTTGTGCCGATGCCGGCACTGCCTGCAGCGCCAACAGCGCCGCCGCGATGGCGACCAATGCTTGCTTTTTCATTCGATATCCTATGGGTTGTTTTCCGTTTCAATCGCCAAGGCGTGCAGGCCTTGGGCAATGAAATCCTGCAGCGCATCATACACAAGGCGGTGGCAGGCCACCCGTGATTTGCCCGCAAAGTAGGGTGAAGCGATGCGCACCCGAAAGTGCGTGCCCACGCCACTGGCATGGGCGCCGACATGGCCGGCGTGCTGGTAGCTTTCGTCAATCACTTCCAGGCGGGTAGGGGTCAGGCGCTGCCGCAAGCGCGCCTCGAGTTCGGCAGTTCGGGGCAGGGCTGTTTCACTCATGGCGCGGGGCCCTCCTCGGGTTCGATCATCTTGACGTGCGGGGCGATGTACAGGCCCTGGCCGACGATGAAGATCAGCGGGAAGATATAAGCCCAGAGCTTGAAATTGACCCATTCTTCGGTGCTGAAATACAGGGCCACATAGGCATTGGACGCCGCCATAAAGGCGCAATACAGCACCCAAATTTGGTTCAGTCGGTACCACACCGCATCGGGCAGCTCCATTTGGCTGCCCAGCAGCGAGCGCAAAAAGTTTTTGCGCAGCACCCATAGCGCAAACGCCAGCGCCACGCCCATGGCACAGTACAAAACGGTGGGTTTCCATTTGATAAAGCGCTCGTCATGCAGGCCTAGCGTCAAGGCGCCAAATCCCAGGACCAGCACCAGTGTCACTTTGTTCATGAGCTGCAGTTGGCGCTCGCGCAGGTAGATCAGGCCCATTTGCAGCACCGTGGCGGCCATCAGAACGCCGGTGGCGGTGTAAATGTCAGCGAGCTTGTAGGCGCCGAAAAACAGCAAGAACGGGAAGAAATCGAGGAAAAGTTTCATTTGGGGCTGAAATCCAAGGATGCCGAGTTCATGCAGTAGCGCAGTCCGGTGGGCGGCGGGCCATCTTCAAACACATGGCCCAAATGGGCATGGCAATCGGCACAGTGCACTTCGGTGCGCTTCATCCACAGCAGGCCGTCGACCTTGGTGCCGACCGCCTCGGGCGCCAGCGGGGCAAAGTAGCTGGGCCAGCCAGAGCCCGACTCGTACTTGGTCTCGGACGAGAACAAGGCCTTGCCGCAGCAAATGCAGCTGTAAATACCTTTTTGTTTGTTGGATTCCCAGCGCCCGGTGAAGGCGCGCTCGGTGGCTTCTTGGCGTGTAACGGCAAAGGTCAGCGGCTCGGCGTTTTTGGCCTGCAGTATGTCGCGCCATTGGGCTTCGGTTTTTTCGATCATGGGTTTTGGCGTAGAAAAATGGTTTTAAGAACTGCAGCTAATCTGGATGCCCGCAGCCCAGTCGGGCGGGAAGTCGGCCCAGGCCTGGTGCTCGGGGTGCTCGTCAAACGGCGTGGCCAGGACATGCTGGAGTTGCTGCAGCACCGAGAAGTCTTTTTCCTTCGCCGCTGCAATGGCTTGCTCTGCGATATGGTTGCGCAACACATATTTCGGGTTGGCGCGCAACATGCGCTCGGACACATGGGGCAAACCCAAGGCTTTGTGCATGGACTCAAAGGCGTACAGCCAGGTCTGGATGGGCTGGCGGTTGGCAAACAAGTCCATCACCAAACCGTCCTCGTCGTCCATGCGCGCGGCCCAGCGGCTCAGGCGGCGCCAAAAGATGGTGTGGTCGATGCGCTCGGAGGCGAGCATGGGCAGCAGCATGTCGGTGAGCGCCTTTTGCTTGGCGTCAGGTACCTCGAGCCCCATTTTTCGGGCCAGGCATTGGGCGGTGGCCTGGGGAAAGCGCATCGGAAACCCGTCGACCACCTCGGTGGCTGCGTCTTCGTCGCCGATCAGCGGGATCAGCGCGTCTGCCAGGCAATACAGATTCCAGTAGGCCATATTGGGCTGCTGACCAAAAGCGTAGCGGCCCTCGTGGTCCGAATGGTTGCAGATGTGGCCGGGGTCAAAACCGTCCAGAAACTGAAAGGGGCCGTAATCGAGCGTCAGCCCCAGGATGCTCATGTTGTCGGTGTTCATCACGCCATGGCAAAAGCCTACGGCCTGCCACTGAGCCAGCAAGTCGGCGGTGCGCTCGGTGACGGCGGCCAGCAGGGCCAGGTAGCGCGCCGCGCCCGGGTCGGTTTCCAGGCAATGGGGGTAA
>CAMATX010000096.1 GCA_945861345.1 Comamonas sp. lk | reverse complement strand
TGGGCCAATTCGCTGGGCTTGCGTCCAACTCGGACCAACTCCACCATTTGCTGACGAAATTCGGGCGGATACGCCCCTCTTCTTTGTCTCATTTCTTACTCCTTTAGCAGAACAATAATCTGTCCGGGCTAAAGGGGCAACTCCAGTTTTTTCGTAGTGCCCGTACAGGGCTTGCAAGGCGGTTTGCAGCTTGGTGGGAAGCTTGAGCGGGTCCAGGCCCTCGGCTTTGCCGCGACCTTTCTTGGGCATGTCTTTGCTGATGTTCTCCCACAGGTTGCGAAAGATGGGGACTTCAGCGCCGGGGATGTTGTCGGCCACTGGCACGCGGGGCAGTTTGACGATGCCGCACTCGATGGCGTCCATCAGCGAAAAGTCGCTCATGGTCCAGGGGAAAAGGGTGCCCTCAACATAACCGGAACCGCGCAAGAAGAAGGGTGTGGCCGAGAGGTCAATCACGCGGTTCAAGCCCAATTGGCGCTGCACAACCTTGATGCCGTTGATCCACAAGCGGGCAGCTTCGTTGTTTTCTTCGGCTTCTTTTTTGTCATCGCCTTTGAGGTCGTCCGTGTCTTCCAGTTTGACGGGTTTTTCCTGGTAACAGTGGTGGGCTTCGTCGTTGATGACCATGACGTTTTTCATGCCCATGAGTTCGGGCATGACGCGCTGGACCATCTGGCCTTCGGTTTCCAGGGTGTCCAAAGTATTGCCGCCTCGGCCTTGCAGAAGTTGCCTGCCGCCTTTGGAGATGTCGATGCGTTCACGCAGCTTGAAGCCGTGGTAGTTGGTGATGACGATCTTGCACTTTTCAAGTTCGCCCATCATGTCGCTGGGGATGAGTTCGCGGGTTTTGTAATAGCTGTCAGCGTCGTTGGGCAACAGCACACGCAGCCGGTCTTTGATGGTTAGGCCCGGGGCCACCAGCAAAAAACCGCGTGTGTATTTTTTGCTGCCGGGGTGGCGCACTGCATTGATGGTTTGCCAGGCAATCAGCATGGCCATGACGGTGGTCTTGCCGGCACCGGTGGCCAGCTTCAGAGCCAGTCGCATAACGCCGGGGTTGGCGTCTTCATTGGCATCTTGTAGATGCTCTAAATACTGCTGTGCAGCTTTGCCCCTGTTGGGCGCGACTTCGATCAGCCAGATGGCCGTCTCAATCGCTTCGACTTGGCAAAAGAAGGGCCGCACGCCGCTGAAGTCGTGGTGCCGCCAGTGCTGCAGCAACCTAGCGGTTTCGGGCGTGACACCCCAGTCCTAGGGATTGGGGATGGACCGCCATTTGTCTACCTCGGCCCGCACGCCATTAATGATGGCAGAGTGGTATTGCTGCTCTTCGGAGGAAACCTCATGGCCAATTTCCAGCTCTGCCTGTGCATCTTTGGCTTGGCGCTTTTTCGGCTTGGGGATGGGCGTGATGAATTCGGCCTGGCGACGCGCCGCGACGACCTTTTGGGTCGGCTGCCCCGTTTCGTCCAACTCCCAGTGCTGAGTTGGATAGTCGTAAGGGGAGTTCAGGATGGGTTTTTCGAAAAAAATATTGCTCATTCGAGACAGGTCGTCAAGTGATCGATAAGTATGATGCTAAACGGTTATAGCTTGTACATCGGAATAATTTCGTATCTGCGATATCGCGCTGGGCGCCGGTTTGGACTGGGACACACTGGCCGCCAGCCTGCAAAAAGAGGGTCGCCTTCAGTTGGAAACCTACTGACGGTGCAGGCCGCAGGCCATTACCATGGCACTTTTAGGCTGGGAGCAGCATGAGCACATCACTTTCGAAGGCCAAGGTACTGGTCATTGGCGCTGGCATCATGGGCGCGGGCATTGCCCAGGTGGCGGCCCAGGCGGGGCACAGCGTCACCCTCATGGATGCCCGCGCCGGCGCCGCCCAGGCGGCCAAAGCTGCACTGCAAGTCCGGCTGGAAGGCTTGGTCGCCAAAGGCAAGTTCAGCGCCGACGTGCTGGCCGCGCTGCTGGAGCGCATCCACCCGGTCGACAGCCTGGCCCACGCGGGCAGCGCCGAGCTGGTGATCGAGGCCATTGTTGAAGACCTGCAGGCCAAGCGCGCTCTGTTTGCGCAGCTCGAAAACCTGCTTGGCACGCAGTGCGTGCTGGCCAGTAACACCTCCTCGCTGTCAATTACCGCCATCGCCAAGGGTTTGCAGCAACCGGGGCGGGTGGTGGGCATGCATTTTTTCAACCCCGTGCCACAAATGAAGCTGGTCGAGGTGGTCTCGGGCCTGCAAACCGAGTCCACCGTGGCGCAGGCCATTGCCGCCTTGGCAGCGGCCTGGGGCAAAGAGGCGGTGTTTGCCCGCTCCACACCGGGCTTTATCGTCAACCGCATCGCCCGCCCGCTCTATGCCGAGGCGCTGGCGCTGCTGCACGAGCAAGCCGCGCCCCCCGAAGTGCTAGACGCCTGCATGCGCGCCATCGGTTTTCGCATGGGGCCCTGCGAGCTTATGGACTTGATAGGCCACGACACCAATTTCGCCGTCACCCAGGCGGTGTATGGGGCCAACTTCTTTGATAAGCGTTACACGCCCTCGCTGGTGCAAAGCGCGCTGGTAGACGGCGGCATGCTCGGGCGCAAGTCGGGGCGCGGAATTTACGACTACACGGCAGGCGCGGTTGCCCCCAGCCTTTCCCCACTTGCCCCGGTGCAAGCGGACGATTTGCCGCGCAAGGTGCAGCTTCATCAGCAGGCACAGCATGCGCCTTGCATGGCCGGGTGGCAAGCCGCGCTGAGCGCCGCGGGGGTTTTGGTGGAGTTGCTGCCCGGCAGCGATTGGACCGGTCTGCAAGCGGGCGATCTGCAACTGCGCCAGACCGACGGACGCCCGGCATCCGCCCTGGGTGCGCAAGTGCTGGTCTACGACTGGCATGGGGGCGCAGGCGGTGCACTGGCCTTTGCCGCCTCCTCGGGCGCCAGCGCGCAGTCGCTGGCGCAGGGCCAGGCCTTGCTGCAAACCCTGGGTTTTGCGCCCCAGCGCATGGCCGATCTTCCCGCCTTGGTGGCTGCGCGCACGCTGGCCATGCTGGTCAATGAGGCGGCCGACGCGGTGCAGCAAGGCGTTTGTGATGTGCCCGGTGCCAATGCCGCCATGAAGCTGGGCGTCAACTACCCCGCGGGCCCGTTTGAGTGGCTGCAGCGCTGGGGCACACCTGCCGTCGTGGGGGTGTTGCATGCGCTCGATGATTTTTACCGAGGCGAGCGCTACCGCGTCAGCCCTTGGCTGCGCCATGCCTTATGGCAGCAAGCCCACACTTCGCCCCTTCTTTGAAAGCCGCACCTATGCCACACGCCTTTATTTGCGACGCCATCCGCACCCCTTTTGGCCGCTACGGCGGGGCGCTGTCTTCGGTGCGCACCGACGATTTGGCGGCGCTACCCATTAGCGCCCTCATGGCGCGCAACCCCGGCGTGGACTGGGCGGCGCTAGACGATGTCTTCTACGGCTGCGCCAACCAAGCGGGTGAAGACAACCGCAACGTGGCGCGCATGGCCGCTTTGCTGGCCGGCTTGCCTATCGAAGTGCCCGGCGCCACCATCAACCGCCTGTGCGGCTCCAGCCTGGACGCGGTGGGCAGCGCGGCGCGCGCCATCAAAAGCGGCGAGGCGCGATTGATGATTGCCGGCGGCGTCGAGAGCATGAGCCGCGCACCTTTTGTCATGCCCAAGATGGACAGCGCCTTTGGCCGCAACAACGCGGTCTACGACACCACCATCGGCTGGCGCTTTATCAACCCGCTGATGAAGCAGCGCTACGGCGTGGACTCCATGCCCGAGACCGCCGAAAACGTCGCCCAGCAATGGGGCATCAGCCGCCAGGCACAAGACGCCATGGCGCTGCGCTCGCAGCACAACGCGGTGCGCGCCCAGGCCGAGGGCTTTTTGGATGCGCAAATCGTTCCGGTGGCCATTGCGCAAAAGAAAGGCGACCCGCTAATGGTGCGCCAAGACGAGCATCCGCGCAGCACCTCGCTGGAGGCGCTGGCCAAGCTCAAGCCCATCGTCCATGCCCAGGGCACGGTAACGGCGGGCAACGCCTCGGGCGTGAACGATGGCGCCTGCGCGCTCTTGCTGGCCAGCGAGGCCGCCGCCCAGCGCCACGGCCTGCAGCCGCGCGCCCGGGTGCTGGGCATGGCCACCGTCGGCCTTGCGCCGCGCATCATGGGCTTTGGCCCGGCCCCGGCGGTGCGCAAAGTGCTGGCCCTAACCGGCCTGACGCTGGCGCAAATGGACGTGATCGAGCTCAACGAGGCCTTTGCCGCACAAGGCCTGGCCGTCTTGCGCGACCTAGGTTTGGCCGACGATGACGCCCGCGTGAACCCGAACGGCGGCGCCATCGCCCTGGGCCATCCGCTGAGTGCTAGCGGTGCGCGCCTGGTCACTACGGCGGTGCAGCAACTGCACGCCAGCGGCGGGCGCTACGGGCTGTGTACTATGTGCATAGGAGTCGGGCAAGGCATTGCACTCGTGGTAGAGCGGGTCTAGCCACTGCCCTCAAACATAAGAGGCCATAACAACTATGCATACCGAACCGCCCTTTATCGCACCGCAAAAGTACCATTCAGCCGCCGAGGCTTTGGACCAGGTGCAAGTTATTTACGCCCAAAGCATTGCCCACCTGCGCAACTGCATGCAGCGCTTTGTGGCCGGCGACAACACGCTAGGCCATGTGCGGGCCTGCTACCCGCTGGTGCGCGTGCACACCGACACCGTGGCCCGCACAGGCAAGGCCGAGGGCACGGGCCTGAGCTACGGCTTTGTAGCCGGTCCGGGCCGCTTTGAAACCACCCTGACCCGACCGGACCTTTACGAGCGCTACTACCTGGACCAGTTTGAACTCTTGCTGGCCAACCACGCGGTGGCGCTGGAAATTTGCACCAGCAACCAGCCCATTCCCGTGCATTTTTCATTTGCCGACAACGACCACGTGGAGGGAGAGATGAGCGCCGCGCGCCGCGCCCATATGCGCGACGTCTTTGACCTGCCCGACCTGGCCGCCATGGACGACGGTATTGCCAACGGCACCTATGCGCCAGCGTCGGGCGAACCGCAACCGCTGTCGCTGTTTACCGCGCCACGCGTGGACTACTCGCTGCACCGCCTGCGCCACTACACCGGCACGCTGCCCGAGCACTTCCAGAACTTTGTGCTGTTTACCAACTACCAGTTCTATATCGACGAATTCATCGCTCTGGGCCGCGCCGCCATGGCCGATCCGCACAGCCCCTATAGCGCTTTTGTGGAGCCGGGTAACTTGACGACTCGCCGCGTAGCTACTGCCGGGGCTGCGGCGCAGGCCGAAGGCCAGAGTCCGCCGCGTCTGCCGCAAATGCCGGGCTACCACTTGGTGCGCGAAGACGGCAGCGGTATCAGCATGGTCAACATCGGCGTGGGTCCGGCCAATGCCAAAAACATCACCGACCACATCGCCGTGCTGCGCCCGCACGCCTGGATCATGCTGGGCCATTGTGCCGGACTGCGCAACACCCAGCAATTGGGCGACTACGTGCTGGCCCACGGTTATGTGCGCGAAGACCATGTGCTGGACGAAGAGCTACCGCTGTGGGTGCCCATCCCCGCGCTGGCCGAAATCCAGGTGGCGCTGGAGCAGGCGGTGGCAGACGTGACCGGCCTCAAGGGAAGTGCCTTAAAGAGTATTTTGCGCACCGGCACCGTGGCCAGCACCGACAACCGCAACTGGGAACTCTTGCCCGACAACCAGCCGCAACGCCGCTTTAGCCAAAGCCGCGCCGTGGCCCTGGACATGGAAAGCGCCACCATCGCCGCCAACGGTTTTCGTTTCCGCGTGCCTTATGGCACTTTGCTGTGCGTGAGTGACAAGCCGCTGCACGGCGAAATCAAGCTGCCCGGCATGGCCAACCACTTCTACCGCGAACGCGTAGACCAGCACCTGCGCATCGGCATGCGCGCCATCGAGCTGATGCGCGAACGCGGACGCGACCAACTGCACAGCCGCAAGCTCAGGAGCTTTGCGGAGGTGGCGTTTCAGTAGTCGGGAACGACGCCGAGGGCTTCAATCCTTAGCCGCGCTTTCCAATCTGCTTGTAATGCAAGCCTGCTTGTGGGTATATCGATCAGGATGGGTGAGTTCAAAACTTCACTAGCAACGCGGGATTTATCTATTGCAAAATTGGCACAAGTCAGTGTTCGGTCAGACCTGCGATTGAGCGGTCCCCTGGGACACTGCCACACCAATCCGCGACAATCTCCCCCATGCTCCTCCCCCACCCTACCCCCAGCCCCCCACTCTTTTCCGCGGACCACCTTACCAAACGTTTTGGTGGCAATACCGTCGTCGATGACCTGTCTTTTGCCATTGCGCCGGGCGAGTGCCTGGGCGTGATCGGGCCCAATGGGGCCGGCAAAACCACCACGGTGCGCATGTGCCTGGGGCTGACGGCGCCCGATGGCGGCAGCATCAGCGCGCTGGGGCTGCGCATGCCGCAAGACGCGCTGGCGATCAAGGCGCAGATTGGCGTGGTCACCCAGCTCGACACGCTAGACCCGGACTTCAATTGCGAAGAAAACCTGTTGGTCTATGGCCGCTATTTCGGCATGAAAGACCGCGAGATTAAAGAGCGCATTCCGGCGCTCTTAGATTTTGCTTCGCTCACCAGCAAAGCCAAGGCCAAGCCGGGAGAATTGTCGGGCGGCATGAAGCGGCGCCTGAGCCTGGCGCGTGCATTGGTCAACGACCCCAAGCTCTTGTTACTGGACGAGCCCACCACCGGACTGGACCCGCAGGCCCGCCATCTGATGTGGGAGCGTCTGCAAGCACTCTTGCAACAAGGCAAATCGATTTTGCTAACCACCCACTTCATGGACGAAGCCGAGCGACTGTGTTCGCGCCTTTTGGTGCTGGACCATGGCAAAAAAATTGCCGAAGGCAAGCCGCGCGATTTGATCGCCCAGCATTTAGAGCCCGATGTGGTGGAAGTCTTTGGCGTGGGCGCGCTAGAGGTGCGCGATAGCCCGCTGCGTGCTCTGGCGGCGCGCGTAGAGGTAAGCGGCGAGACCGTGTTTTTTTATACCGACCAAGCCGGCGCGCTATTGCAAGGCTTGGCGGCTTATCCGCAATTGCGCACCTTGCACCGCCCGGCCAACCTGGAAGATTTATTCCTCAAACTCACCGGACGCCAGATCCGCGAGGACGCTTGATATGACCGACTCCCCCGCATACAAGCCGCAACTCCAAAGCCCCTGGCGCGCACCGCGCCTGAGCCTGCGCTTTTGGCCGGTGTTTCTACGCAATTTGCTGGTCTGGCGCAAGCTGGCTATTCCCAGCTTACTGGGCAATATCGCCGAGCCGCTGATGTGGCTGGTAGCCTTTGGCTACGGCATGGGCGCGCTGGTGGGGCAGCTCACCATCGACGGGCAGCCCGTGTCCTATATTTTGTTTCTGGCCAGCGGCAGTATTTGCATGAGCGCGATGAACGCTGCTTCGTTTGAGGCGCTGTATTCGGCCTTCTCGCGCATGCATGTACAAAAGACCTGGGACGGCATCATGAATGCGCCCGTGGGCCTGGACGACATCGTGCTGGCCGAAATGCTGTGGGCCGCATTCAAGGCGCTGTTTACCGTGACAGCGATTTTGGGCGTGATGCTGGCGCTGCAAATTAGCCACAGTCCCAAGCTGCTGGTGGCCTGGCCGGTGCTGCTGGGCGTGGGCATAACCTTTAGCTCGATGGCGCTGGTATTTAACGCGCTAGCCAAGGGCTATGACTTTTTTACCTATTACTTCACACTCTTCCTCACGCCCACCATGTTTTGAGGCGGTGTATTTTTCCCACTAGAGCAATTGCCGCCTTTGGTACGCACCGTGGCGGATTGGCTGCCCCTGGCCAATGCGGTGGCGCTGGTGCGGCCTTTGTTTATGGACCAGTGGCCTAGCAATG
>CAMATX010000095.1 GCA_945861345.1 Comamonas sp. lk | reverse complement strand
TGGTCAGAATGTGACGTTTGAAGGCTTGGCCGCGTTTAACGGTTCCACCGGGACGGACGCGGAAGCGTTTCTTCGCCGCGCTCTTGGTCTTCATTTTGGGCATTTGCATGCTCCTTCTTCAATTGTGCTCGTGAGGCGTACGGAAAACTCTCTCCGTCCTTGTTGGCCCCGAGCCACTTATAGGCAGCAAACTGAACGCGCATTTCTGCGTTGTCGGTCTGCTGACCCGTTGCGCGGGACGAACCCTTTCGCAAACTCTGGCAAATTGCTTTGCCTGGCCATTGCGCAAGCGCAACGGCCTAAAAACCTATGCCGCCATCTCCTGGACCGGCTTAGCCGCGCCACCGGTCTTTTTCTTACCCGGCGCAATCATCATGACCATCTGGCGCCCTTCCAATTTGGGGAACTGCTCCACCACGATCAAGTCGGCCAACTCATCGCGCATACGCTGCAACAAGGCCAGACCGATTTCCTGGTGCGTAATCTCGCGACCCCGGAAACGCAAAGTGATCTTGCACTTGTCGCCGTCTTCCAGGAAGCGCTTGATATTGCGCACCTTGATGTTGTAGTCGCCATCATCGGTACCGGGGCGGAATTTGACTTCCTTAACCTCAATGACCTTTTGTTTGGACTTGGCTTCCGCCGCCTTTTTCTGCTCTTGGTACTTGAACTTACCGTAATCCATCAATCGGCATACCGGTGGTATGGCGGTGGCGGCAATTTCTACCAAGTCCACGTCCAGTTCACCGGCAAGGCGCAAGGCCTCGTTGATGTTGACGACACCGAGCGGCTCGTTGTCGACGCCGGTCAGGCGGACTTCCGGGGCCATGATTTCCCGGTTCAGGCGGTGTTTACGTTCTTCGCGTTGGCGGCGGTCACGAAATTCAGTAGCGATGGCTCAATCCTTCACAAAACAAGCCCACACAGGGCGACTTCCGCGCAGCGCGCGACAGATCAGCATTATCTTTGGCAAACCTTAGACAAGGGATTTATCGGCTATGTCCTTGGCAATCAGCGCACTGAACGCTTCCAAGGACATGGCTCCGAGGTCTTTACCCCCTCGGGCGCGCACTGCAACGGCACCAGCAGCCATCTCTTTATCACCTACGACCAAGAGGAAAGGCAGCTTTTGCATTGAATGCTCGCGTATTTTATACGTGATTTTCTCGTTTCTGAGGTCCAAATCGACCCTAAGCCCTTGATTTTGCAGTGTTTTGGCCACTGAACGGGCATATTGGGCCTGCGCATCAGTGATATTGAGCACCGCCAACTGGACCGGCGCGAGCCAGGTCGGCAATGCGCCAGCGCGCTCCTCGATCAAAATTCCGATAAAGCGCTCCAAGCTACCGACGATGGCGCGGTGCAGCATCACGGGCCGGTGGCGGGCGCCGTCTTCGCCCACGTATTCGGCATCCAGACGCTCGGGCATGGAGAAATCCACTTGCATAGTGCCGCATTGCCACTGGCGGCCAATGGCGTCCTTGAGCGTGTATTCGATTTTCGGCCCGTAAAAGGCGCCATCGCCTGGAGAGATCTCAAATTCGCAGCCCGAGGCGCGCAGGCTTTGCATCAATGCCTCTTCCGCCTTGTCCCAACTGGCGTCGCTGCCGATGCGCTGGGCCGGGCGGGTGGCAACTTTGTAAATGATGTTTTTAAAGCCGAAATCGGTATACACCTTTTGCAAAAGCGCGGTGTAGTCCACGCATTCCTGCAAGATTTGGTTTTCAGTACAAAAAATATGGCCGTCGTCCTGGGTGAAGCCGCGCACGCGCATGATGCCGTGCAGGCCGCCCGAAGGCTCGTTGCGGTGGCATTGGCCGAACTCGCCGTAGCGCAGCGGCAAGTCGCGGTAGCTCTTGATGCCTTGCTTAAAAATCAGAATGTGGCCGGGGCAGTTCATCGGCTTGAGCGCGTAATCGCGCTTTTCCGACTCGGTGGTGAACATGTTCTCGCGGTATTTGTCCCAGTGGCCGGTCTTTTCCCACAACGTTTTGTCGATGATTTGCGGGCCTTTGACTTCCTGGTAGCCGTTGTCCTGATAGACCTTGCGCATGTACTGCTCAACGCCCTGCCACAGCGTCCAACCCTTTGGGTGCCAGAACACCAGGCCCGGCGCGTGCTCGTCAATGTGGAACAAATCGAGTTCGCGGCCCAGCTTGCGGTGGTCGCGCTTTTCGGCTTCTTCCAGCATGGTCAGGTGTTGCTGCAGGTCTTCTTTGGTGGCCCAGGCGGTGCCGTAAATGCGTTGCAGCATTTCTTTGGTGTGGTCGCCGCGCCAATAGGCGCCGGCCACTTTCATTAGCTTAAAGTGCTTGAGCTTGCCGGTGCTGGGCACGTGGGGGCCGCGGCACAGGTCTTCAAAACCGCCTTCGCGGTAGAGCGAAACGTCCTCGCCCGCAGGAATGCTGCCAATGATTTCCGCCTTGTAATGCTCGCCCATGCCTTTGAAGTGCGCCACCGCCTCGTCACGCGGCAACACGCGGCGCAGCACGGGCTCATCCTTGGCGGCCAGCTCGGACATTTTTTTCTCGATAGCGACCAAATCGTCAGGGGTGAAGGGGCGCTCAAACGAAAAATCGTAGAAAAAGCCGTGCTCGATGACCGGGCCGATGGTCACCTGCGCCTGCGGAAACAGTGCCTTGACCGCATAGGCCAACAAATGCGCCGTCGAGTGGCGAATCAGCTCCAGACCTTCGGCGTCTTTGGCGGTGACGATCGCCAGCTTAGCGTCTGCTTGCACCACAAAGCTGGTGTCTACCAAAGCGCCATCGACTTTGCCGCCCAAAGCGGCCTTGGCCAGGCCGGTCCCGATCGAGGCTGCCACCTCGGCCACGGTGACCGGGCCGGGGAAACTGCGTTGGGAACCATCGGGAAGCGTAATCTGAATCATGGCGACTAAATTAGGGCGGCACACCAGCGCCTATGCGCCAAAGTGGCGCCGCCGCACGGTGACCTGTGTGAAAGGGCGCGATTTTAATCCCTCGCCCCCAGCGCTGGCATAAGATGGCGCGGCCCCTCCACCCGCCCCTTGCCGCCATGCAATTTGATTACACCAACCCCTACCACTCCACCCGTTTGCCGGTCTTTGCGCGCAACATCGTCAGCACCTCGCACCCGCTGGCCGCGCAAGCGGGCTTGCGCATGTACTGGCAAGGCGGCAATGCGGTGGACGCCGCCATCGCCGCTGCCGCTGCCCTGACGATTACCGAGCCGGTGAGCAACGGCCTGGGTTCGGATGCGTTTTGCATTCTGTGGGACGGCAAGGAGCTGCACGGCCTGAACGCCTCGGGCCATGCCCCCGCAGCCTGGACACCGGCTTACTTCCACGGCAAATACGGCGCGCACCAGGCCAACCCGCCCAAGCGGGGCATGGATGCTGTAACAGTTCCGGGCGCCGTCGCAAGTTGGGCGGCGCTGAGCCAGCGCTTTGGCAAACTGCCTTTTGCCGACCTGATGCAACCAGCTATCGATATTGCCGAGCGCGGCTATCTGCTGCCCGTGGTAGTGCAGCAAAAGTGGGCCGCAGCGGCCGAGGAGTTGCACAGCCAGCCCGGCTTTGCCGCGCACTTTATGCCGCGCGGGCGGGCGCCGGGCGTTGGCGAGCTTTTTCAATTTCCGGCGGCGGCGCGCGGTTTGCGTGCAATCGCCCAAAGTGGTGGCGAGGCTTTTTACCGGGGCGAAATCGCCCAAGCGCTGGAGCGGTTTTCAGACAACCACGGCGGCAGCTTGCGCGCCTCGGACCTGGCGGCCTACCAGCCCGAGTGGGTCAAACCGCTGGCGCAAAACTACCGGGGCTACACGCTGCATGAGATTCCGCCCAACGGCCAAGGCATAGCCGCGCTGATCGCCCTGGGCATTTTGGGGCACTTTGACATGGCGGGCCTGGCACGCGACGGCGTGGACTCGCAGCATGTGCAGATCGAGGCCATGAAGCTGGCTTTTGCCGACGTCTATCGCTACATCGCCGACCCGCGCAGTATGCAGGTGCAGACCGAGCAACTGCTCGATCCGCAGTATCTGGCCCAGCGCGCCCGGCTGATAAACCTGCACCAGGCGCAGGATTTTGGCGCTGGCAACCCCGTTAAGGGCGGCACGGTGTACCTGACTGCGGCCGATGAAAACGGCATGATGGTCAGCTTTATCCAGAGCAATTACATGGGTTTTGGTTCGGGCTGCGTGGAGCCGCAGTTTGGCATCAGCCTGCAAAACCGGGGGCATGGCTTTAGCACGCAGGCCAACGCAGCCAACACCGCCAACTTGGTAGCGCCGGGCAAAAAACCGTTTCACACCATCATCCCCGCCTTCCTAACACAGGACGGCCAACCGGTGATGAGCTTTGGCGTGATGGGGGCCAATATGCAACCCCAAGGCCATGTGCAAACCCTGGTGCGCATGCTGGACTACGGCCAAAACCCGCAAGCAGCCTGCGACGCACCGCGCTGGCGCTTTAACACCGGCTTGGCTATCAACGTGGAATCGGGCATGGACCCCGCCACCGTGCAAGGCCTGGCGGCGCGCGGACACCAGATGGAAGTGATCAATGACAGCTACCAGGACTTCGGCGCAGGTCAATTTATCTGGCGTGCTGGCGATCCGGCGACCGAGGGCTATATCGCGGCCAGTGATGCGCGGCGCGATGGGCTGGTGGCGGGCATGTAATCCATAAACAAAGACACTTTTCGTAAGCCAATAAAAAAGGGCAGGCACTTACGTACCCGCCCTTTTCACTGATCCCCACCACCCAAGCCGCGAACGGCCCGGCGGGGGTCCGCGATTTAGTGGAACTGCTCTTCTTCAGTCGAACCAGTCAGCGCGGTGACGCTGGAGCGGCCGCCTTGGATGACGGTGGTGATTTCGTCGAAGTAGCCGGTGCCCACTTCTTGCTGGTGCGACACAAAGCTGTAGCCGCGGTCGCGGGCGGCGAATTCGGGCTCTTGCACTTTTTCCACATAGGCGGTCATGCCGCGCTTGACGTAGTCTTGGGACAAGTCAAACATGTGGTACCACATATTGTGGATACCGGCCAGCGTGATGAACTGGTATTTGTAGCCCATGGCGCCGAGTTCGCGTTGGAACTTGGCGATGGTGGCGTCGTCCAGGTTTTTCTTCCAGTTGAAGGACGGCGAGCAGTTGTAGGCCAGCATCTTGCCGGGGTGTTTGGCGTGCACGGCTTCGGCGTATTTGCGCGCAAAGTCCAGGTCCGGCGTGCCGGTTTCGCACCACACCAAATCGGCGTACTCTGCATAGGCCACCGAACGGGCCACGGCCTGGTCCATGCCTTTGCGGGTTTTGTAAAAACCTTCGGAGGTGCGCTCACCTGTCAGGAAGGGTTGGTCGATGGGGTCAAAGTCGCTGGTCACCAGATCAGCTGCTTCCGCGTCGGTACGGGCAATAACCAAAGTGGGTACGCCATACACGTCGGCAGCCATACGCGCTGCTTTGAGCTTTTGCACGGCTTCGGTGGTAGGCACCAAGACTTTGCCGCCCATGTGGCCGCATTTTTTGACTGAAGCGAGTTGGTCTTCAAAGTGCACGCCACCCGCGCCCGAGCGGATCATGGCTTTCATGAGTTCGTACGCATTGAGCACGCCGCCAAAGCCGGCTTCGGCATCGGCCACGATCGGCGCGTGGTAATCGATATAACCTTTGTCGCCAGGGCCAACGCCTTTGGACCATTGGATTTCATCGGCGCGGGTAAAGGAATTGTTGATGCGCTCCACCACTTTAGGCACCGAGTCCACGGGGTAGAGCGATTGGTCCGGGTACATGGCGGAATATTCGTTGCTGTCGGCGGCGACTTGCCAGCCGGACAGGTAAATGGCTTTGACGCCGGCCTTGACTTGTTGCATGGCCTGGCCGCCGGTCAGCGCGCCAAGGCAGTTGACATAGGGCTCGTTGTGGAGCAGGTCCCACAGCTTGTCGGCGCCACGGCGGGCCAAGGTGTGCTCCACCTGGAAGGAGCCCCGCAAGCGCACCACGTCAGCGGCCGAATAGCCGCGCTTGATGCCCTTCCAGCGGGGGTTGGTGGCCCAGTCTTTCTCCAGTTGTGCGACCTGTTGTTCGCGGCTGAGTTGTTCGGTGAGAGATTGCGGCATAAAAACTCCTAGTTAGTTAATCAGTGCACCAGTAGGGCTCAAACGCGTGGTGCAGTGCCGCAATTCTAGGTCTTATATAAGACACAAGAACAATCTTATGTCTTATATAAGATTAAAATTTTTCATATAAAAATCAATAGCTTATAAAATTCATTCCACGATGAATTAACTTAATTTCTCAATGTGAAATATTTTATACATCAATAGCCGTTCACATTTCATATTGCAAAATCAATGCGCGAGGTATAAAAAAGGGACTCCGCCATTACGGTCGGAGTCCCTTGGCAGGGCGTACACGCTGTTAAACGAGATTTACCTGGCTTGGTCGGTGTCGGGCGTGCCGTTGAAAGCGGGCGCAAAAAACTAAGGCCCCTGGCCGTCCCTCAATGGCCGTGGGCCAGGTGGCTGACCAGCATCACCAGGCCAATACCGCCAAGGAGCCAGACAATTTGCGTCGCCGTCTCGCGGGCCTGCAGGCGTTTTTGCAGCTGCGGAATCAGGTCGGCCAGGGCCACATAAATAAAGCTGCTGGAAGCCACCACCAAGAAATAGGGCAAATAGTCCTGCAACTGGTCCACCAGCCAATAACCGAGCACGCCGCCCAAAGCGGTTACTGAACCTGCCATGGACACCTTAACCAGCGCGGCGCGACGGTCTGTGGCGGTAGCACGCAACACGATCAGGTCGCCCATATGGTGCGGCACCTCGTGCGCCAGAACCGCAATGGAGGCGATGACGCCCAGACGCACATCGGCCATAAATGCCGAGGCAATCAGCACGCCATCGCCAAAGCAGTGCACGCTGTCGCCGGCCAGCACCGCCCACCCACCGCTCGTGTGGTCATGGGCATGATGATGGTCGTGATTGTCGTGATCATGGTGCCCGTGGGCATGCGCGCCATGTTCATGGCCGTGGTGCCACAGTTCGGCCTTGTCCAGCAAAAAGAAGAACACCAATCCCACCAGCAAGGTCAAAAACAAATCATGGACATCGGCCTCACTTTCGAACGCTTCGGGCAATAAATGCATAAAGGCCGTAGCCAGCAAAGCGCCCGCTGCCATGCTCAGCATGTGTTGGGTGTAGCGCGCCAGCAGCCCAAAACTTAAAGCCGCAGCCACCCAAACGCTACCAATCCCGGCGCCCAGGGTTCCCAGCACAATGGCCAGCAGTGTTACATCCATAGTCATTTCCATTCCAAGCCTCTCGCGGCGCAAGTCAGGTCCCACAGCGGCCCGGCGGGCCGTGGGGCGACTATTGTGCCCCAGCGCCCAGGAGCGGCTGGTGTGCGCGCCAAATCAGTGCGCCTGATCCCAGTTGGCGCCCACACCCACCTCGGCCAGCAAAGGCACCTTGAGCGCTGCCACGCCGGCCATGATGCGCGGGATTTCGCTGCGCAGCCAGTCCACCTCGTGCTGCGGCACCTCAAAGACCAGCTCGTCGTGCACCTGCATGATCATGCGCGTGCCGTGCTGGCCCGCGTCCAGCGCGCGCTGGACCTGCACCATGCTCAGCTTGATCAGGTCGGCGGCAGTGCCCTGCATGGGCGCGTTGATGGCCGCCCGCTCGGCGCCCGCCCGGCGCTGGCCGTTGGGCGAGTTGATTTCGGGCAGGTACAGACGCCGCCCGAACACCGTCTGCACAAAGCCCTGGGCCTTGGCCTGGGCGCGGGTGTCGTCCATATAGCGTTTGACGCCAGCAAAGCGGGCAAAGTAGCGCTCGATGTAGTTTTTGGCCGCCGTGTTGTCGATGCCCAAATTACGCGCCAAGCCGTAGGCACTCATCCCGTAAATCAAGCCGAAGTTGATCACCTTGGCATAGCGCCGCTGCTCGCTGCTGACCTGGTCTAGCGCCAACCCGAACACTTCGGCCGCCGTGGCCCGGTGCACGTCCAGCCCCTGATGGAAAGCGTGCAGCAGCGCCTCGTCGCCGCTGATATGGGCCATGATGCGCAGCTCAATCTGGCTGTAATCAGCGCTGGCAATCATGCTGCCCGCAGGCGCCACAAACGCCTCGCGCACGCGCCGCCCCTCGGGCGTGCGGATAGGGATGTTTTGCAGATTGGGGTCGTTGCTGGACAAACGGCCCGTCACCGCCACCGCCTGCGCGTAGTGGGTATGCACGCGCCCGGTCGATGGCAGGGCCAATTGCGCGAGTTTGTCGGTGTAGGTGCCCTTGAGCTTGGCCAGTCCCCGGTGCTCCAAAATTTTGGCCGGCAGGGGGAAGTCTTCGGCCAGTTTTTCTAGCACTTCTTCGTCCGTGCTGGGCGCGCCGGTGGCGGTTTTTTTGACCACGGGCAAGCCCAGTTTGCCAAAAAATATCTCGCCAATTTGCTTGGGGCTGCTCAAATTAAAGGGCTGCCCGGCCAGCTCTTGCGCTTCGGTCTCCAGTTGCAGGATGCGTTGACCCAGCTGATG
>CAMATX010000094.1 GCA_945861345.1 Comamonas sp. lk | reverse complement strand
TATGTCTAACAGCGCCGAGGCGGCCGCACGCAGCGTAGAGGTCCGTCCGGCCCGCGTATGGCAGCCCACCGATTTGCTGCACCCGATTGCGCCCGAGGGCGGCTTTATGGCCACCCCTTGGCGCATTAGCCAAACCAGTGACTTTGACCCGCACGGATTTTCCACCCCCGTCATCGACCTCAAAGCCCTGCCCGCGCCCAGCGAGGACGCGCCCCAGGCGGATGCCGCCTCGGACACCGCCGACGCCGTGTCCGAGGCTGCTGCAGACGAGGCGCCCGCCCCGGCAGAGCACCCCATCGACGCGCCAGCCCGGGAAGACGCCCGCGCCCAAGGCCATGCCCAGGGCGTCGCCGAAACCCGCGAGGCCATGCAAGCCGAAATGGCCCAGGCTTTGCAAGAGGCGCTGGGCGAAGACGGCGCCTTGCTGGACAAGCTGCGCAGCGCCTTGGATGACTTGCAGCAAAGCCCCAACACCTTTTTTGAGCCACTCAAACGCCTGTCGCTGCACCTGGCCGAGCAGCTGGTGCTGGCCGAACTGCAAATTGACGGCAGCGCCATCGAGCGCCTGGTGCAGCGATGCGTGGACGAGTTGGCCCAGCACGACGAATCCATGGTGCTTATTGAGCTGCATCCCGACGATGTTGCGCGTTTGCAAAGCATGCGCGAGCGCACCGGCCTGAACGAAGGCTCGGCCCTGCGCGTGCAGGCCAACGACAAGCTGGCCCCGGGCAGCGTGCGCGCTAGCGCCAATGACGCGGTGGTCGAAGACCTGATAGGCGATCGCCTGAGCGCTTTGGCACGTGGCCTGCAAATTGATGAAAAGCGCTTTGCCGCCCAAAGTGCTTTCAGCCCCAACCGCCTGGCCGCCGACCGCCTGCCCAGCAGCGGGGTGGAGGACGTACGCCCGCGCATGAGCGCCAGCGAGGCGGCGTCCGACGATGCGGCTTACGACACCGTAGCCGCCATCGACGCCATCGTCCACGACGGAGTGGACGATGTTTGACTTTGGCGCTGCAGTCGACCAAAGCCTGCCCCAATTGCACAGCAAAACCCCAGGCCGCAGCGGCACACTTGTGCGCCTGGTCGGCCTGCGCCTGGAGGCGCGCGGCATCATGGCGCCTATTGGCGCGTGCTGCGAGGTGGTGGGCCAAAACGGCCAGCGCATCGAGGCCGAAGTCGTCGGCTTTGCTGACAAAACCATTTATTTGATGCCGTTTTCTGAGCCCACAGGCAT
This sequence comes from Comamonas sp. lk, assembly GCA_945861345.1. Classification (GTDB taxonomy): domain Bacteria; phylum Pseudomonadota; class Gammaproteobacteria; order Burkholderiales; family Burkholderiaceae_C; genus Allorhodoferax. Next base: position 7,462 of record CAMATX010000094.1, on the reverse strand, counting down.
CGGCCCGGGCGCCGTGGTGCGCGTGCTCAGTGACAGCGGCCATGCCCTGCTGGGCGACGCCCTGCTCGGGCGCGTGATCGACGCCCAAGGCGAACCCCTGGACGGCAAACCCAAGCCCGAGTGCACCACCAAGCTGGGTTTGCTGGGCCTGCCCATCAACCCGATGGAGCGCGGCGCCATCGACCGGGTGCTGGACGTGGGCGTCAAAGCCATCAACGGCCTGCTCACCCTGGGGCGCGGCCAGCGCGTCGGCCTGGTGGCAGGCTCCGGCGTAGGCAAAAGCGTGTTGCTAGGCATGCTGACGCGCTTTACCAAAGCCGATGTGGTCGTGATTGGCCTGATCGGCGAGCGCGGCCGCGAGGTGCAGGAATTTATCAACGAAACCCTGGGTCCCGATGGCCTGGCCAAAGCGGTGGTCATCGCCGCGCCGGCCAACGTCTCGCCGGTGCTGCGCCTCAAAGGCGCGCACCTGACGCATGTGGTGGCCGAATATTTTCGTGACCAGGGCAAAGACGTGCTGATGCTGGTCGATAGCCTGACCCGCGTGGCCCACGCGCAGCGCGAAATCGGCCTGGCCATTGGCGAGCCGCCCACCTCCAAGGGCTATCCGCCCTCGGTGTTCGCGCTCTTGCCCAACCTGATCGAGCGCGCCGGCGTGGGGCGCCATGGGCACGGTTCGATTACCGCCATTTACACCGTGCTGGCCGAAGGCGACGACGGCAACGACCCCATCGTGGACATCGCCCGCGCCTCGCTGGACGGACAAGTCATGCTCTCGCGCAAACTGGCCGACGCGGCGCACTACCCCGCTATTGACCTGACCGGCTCGATTTCGCGGGTGATGCAAAACCTGCTCGCGCCCAACGACCTCAAGCTGGCCAACCGCTTTCGGCGCCTGTGGTCGCTCTACCAACAAAACGTGGACCTCATCCAGGTGGGCGCCTACCAGCCAGGCACCAACGCCGAGATCGACCAGGCGATTGCCGCCCGTCCGGCCATGGAAAACTTTTTGCGCCAAGAGATGTACCAGGGCGTGGACGAGAGCCAGACACGCACCGATGTGCGCGTGCTGATGGAGCTGTGATGCCCGCCCTGCCCGCGCACTGCCCAAGGCCGCTGCCATGAAAGTGCGCGCCTGCTGGTCTGCCCTGGAAAACAAGGCCGAGCGCCGCATTAACCAGCTGCGCGAGGACAGCGCACGCGCTGAGCAGCTGCGCCAGTCCTTGCTGGGCAGCCAAGCCAAGCTGGAGCAGATGTACGAGGAATACCGCAGCAAAGCGGCGGCGGCCGACCAGTCCCATGGCATGAGCGACGCCATGAACCAGCGCCAGTTCATGTCGCAGCTGCTCAACCTTCGCGAGCGGGTGCGCCAAGACATCGAGCGCTCAGACACGCATTTGGCCACCCTGGCCCACCACATGCAGCTGGCCGAAGTGGAGCGTCTGAAGATGCAGACACTCAACGAAAACGACCGCGTCATGGTGCAAAAATTCGTGGAAAAGCGTGAGCAAACCCGCATGGATGAACTGGGCGTGCAGCTGTTCGTGCGTGCCCAGACCCCATGAATCCGTCTGGCGGCATTCTGTGGCACTGGCATGCGTGGCGCCACCGCCCGCTGTGGAAGCACAGCTGCGAAGATATCGCGCAGTGGCTGGCCCACGCGCCAAGCGGCCATCACGAGCTGCTGCTCATCGGCGCCAGCGCCGGCTGGATGATGGACAGCGCCTGGCTGCAAAGATTTACCCTTATTGACACCTACGACCTGGACCGCCTGGCCGGGCCCTTGTTCCGGCGCAACCATGGCGCGGCCCTGCGCGCCAGCGGCACCGTGCTGCGCTGCCACCGCGCTGATGCGTTCAGTGACCTGGGCAGCGTGCTGCGCGAGCACCCCAAAGCCTTGGTGTTGCTGGACAACGTGCTGGGCCAGCTGCGCTTTCACTACCCGGATGTGGACGAGGCCAGCCACCGCGTGGCCACCGTGGCCCGCAAATTGCAAGGCCGCCATTGGGGCAGCGTGCACGACGCCTACTCCGGCCCGGTACGCACACCCTGCTCGGCCAGGCCGCGCATTGCCATGGCGCGCCAGCAAAAGCAAGCGCGTGCGCAGTCTGGCCAGTCAGGCGCGCCCCAGCGCGCCGCCTTTGCTAAGTTTGGCGGCCAACTGGACGCCGATGGCGCCTGGCTGGACCATCTCACCGACGATGTATTTGCACCCGGTACCTGGGTACACCATATAGCTTGGCCCTACAGTGACGACTATTGCCACTGGCTGCAAGCCGCCTGGGTGGCCCCGGCGGGCCAAATCGCCCCTTCCAAGGAGTCCATGCCATGACACCGCGCCATTTTTTGCGTCGCCAACGCTGGGGGCTTTTGCTGGCACTGCTCTTGGCCGCCTGCGGTGGCCAACTCGGCTCACCCACAAGCAGCAGCGGCACCACGCCCACTGCGCCGGTGATCCCCTTGACGGACGTTACGGGACTGTTTAGCGGCAGCGCCAGCGGCACAGGGGCCGAGTTTCTGAGCCTGATCACACCCAATGGCAACCAGGTCAATTGGTATGGCTGGTATTTTTTGCGCGGCGACGGCTTGGCGCCCTATTTGTATTCTGGCAGCTTGGTGCTCGGCACCGCAGGCGCGGCCCAATCGGCGGCCAATGCGTTGTTGGTATCCGAGGCCGGCATGCGCCGCAGCGCCAGCGCCAGCCTGACGCAAGGCTCGGCCAGCGGCTTTAGGGCCGAGGTCACGGTCAACCGAACGGATGCCCCAAGCACCCCTTTCACGCTGACCGCCAGCGCCTTGCCGGCGAGCGCCTACAACGCCAAGGCCGCTGCCAGCACCAGTGCTTTAACCGGAAGCTGGACCGGCGTGCTCTCCAGCGGGCTGTCGACTTACCAAAGTATTTTGCAGTTCGATGCCAGCGGCAAATTGCTTCGCAATTCGGCCCAATGGGAATGCGCTCTTGACAGCGTGGGCTCGGCGCTGCAACTGAACCCTGGCAATGGTGCCAATTTTTTCAGCGCCAGCGTTACCATCCCGGCCCGCTCTGGCTGCGCCTGGGCACCCCTGTCCAGCGCCAAATCACTCACGGGCGCGGCGGTGGTGCAGCGCCTGGCCAGCGGCGAAGACCAATTAGATATGATACTGATCGATGGCACGGGGGACGGAATTTCTTATCGCGGCAGGCAACGCAAGTAAGCCCTGCGACTCAAGAAACCCGCTTTTATGCCGATCTCTCCGCTGATGGGCTATTGGATACCGCTGTAGGGCGGTAGCTTGCGGCGGTGCGTTGGAGTGCCAAATTTTCCTCAGAATGAATACAAACCTCGAGAGCACCTATGAAAAGAATCCTGTTTGAAGTATTTCTCGCCATTGCGCTGGTCGGCGCGGCTGTTTTTGGGTTTATGAACCAAAAAACGGCCAAAACCGCTACAGCCCAAATCACGGAGCTGAAAAAAGCGGCCGAAGAGGCAGAAAATTCTGTAAAGGAAAAAGAAAAGGCCATTAAAACGGCCGAAGAAGAGGCAGCTGCATTGCACGAAGAAATGGCTGCGATGGAAGTGAAGTCCAATCAGCTAGAAGCCGTCAAGGCCGCACTGGCCAATGGCTCGACCCTGAGCGACCTCGAAGGCGCCTACAAAAAGGAAAAATCGCTGTCCGCTGAGCGCCAGGTGGGCTTAGGCGCCATCCGTCTGCTGACCAAGGGCGCTGAAGACCCCGCGACCTTGGAAGCCTTCCGCAAAGCTTTGCAAATGTCCGAGCTCGGTGACCGCAAAAACACCATCTGCGCCGCACAACTTGGCCTGCTCGCTGCAGGTGAAAAAGTCAAGGTCATGTCCGACTGCTTGCCCAAGTCGGAAAAAGCCCACGGCGACAAGGAAGAAAAAGACGGCCATGGTAAAGACGACGGCCATAGCAAGGCCAAGGACGATGGCCACGGCAAAGCCAAAGGCAAGGATGATGGCCACGGCGGCAAGAAAGACGAGAAGCACGCTGCACCCCATTGGGGCTATGAGGGCGAAATGGGCCCGGAAAAGTGGGGTAAAGAGTTCCCCACCTGCGCCGCCGGCAAATCGCAGTCGCCCCTGGACATCAAGAACCCCTTCGTCAAAACCCGCATGGTGGTGACGGCCGATTACAAAGAAGGCCCGCTCAAGATCCTCAATAACGGCCATACCATCCAGGTGGTGGTGACGCCAGGCAGCAAACTGCGCGTTGACGGCGTGGCCCACGATTTACTGCAATTTCACTTCCACCGCCCCAGCGAAGAGAAAATTGATGGCAAGCCCATGGCCATGGTGGTGCACTTTGTGCACAAAAATGCCAGTGGCAAGCTCGCCGTGTTGGGTGTTTTGCTCAAAGAAGGCAATGAAAACCCCGGCATCAAAACCCTGTGGGCCAATCTGCCCAAGGAAGAAGGTGTGGAATACGCCCCTGATGGCGTGAACTTCAACCCTGGCAATTTGCTGCCCCGCGAATTTGACTACTACAGCTACGAAGGCTCGCTGACCACGCCGCCCTGTACTGAAGGCGTGCGCTTCTTTATTCTGAAGACCACGGTCAATATTGCCAAGGAGCAGGTACAGGCCTTCCCTTTCAAGATGAATGCCCGTCCGGTGCAGCCGCTCAACGGCCGCGAGATCCTGACCAACTAAGCACAGGCCACTGCCCGGCGCTGTTTCACCCTAAGGACCCACCATGAAAAAGCAATCCGCATTGGGCGCCGTCGTCACGGCCGTCGTGATCACACTGATCATTGCGGCGCTGACCGGCTGGGGCCTGGTGACGCTGGGGGTCATCCATTTGTCGCCCGGCACGGCCGGCTCGCGTGAGGCCGACTTGGAAGGCGCGGCAGGCAAGCTGGGCAAAAAGGGGGGCCAATTTGTTTGCGAAGTGACGGTCTCCACACCCCAGGGTGCGCTCAATTCCGAGCCCAAGGTCTACCCGGATATTCTGGTAGCTGGCCTGGAGCCTGAAGCGGCCTCGGGTTGGTACCAGGGCGAGTACTCGATTACCGAATCGCGCAAAGGCGCGCTCAAGATGGAAGGCGCCAAGGCTTTTGTCAGCCGCCCGGCCATGTTCGAGCGCTTTGGCCAGATGGTGACGCAGGAAGAATTCACCATCGACCTGACTGATGGCGCTTTTGTGCAAACCCTGACCTTTAAGGACGGTACCCGCCGCCACATGATCAAGGGCGTGTGCGCCAAGTTCACCAAAGCGCCTTTCCATTAAGCTGACCAATACATGCCACACAACGCCACCTACGGGTGGCGTTTTTTTTGGCCTGCCTACAATAGCCGCCATGACTTTTCTTGACATGCTCAGCCAGGCCGAGCGCCAGCACCAATCGATGTTGTGCGTGGGCCTGGACCCCGATCCGGCCAAGTTTCCCGACCACTGGCGGGGTGATGCGTCCAAAATTTACGACTTTTGCGCCGCCATCATCGACGCCACAGCCGACCAGTGCATGGCCTTCAAGCCGCAAATTGCCTACTTCGCGGCGCACCGGGCCGAGGACCAGCTCGAGCGCCTGATGGCCTATCTGCGCGCCCAGGCGCCGCAGGTGCCGGTGATTTTGGACGCCAAGCGCGGCGACATCGGCAGCACCGCCGAGCAGTATGCCAAAGAGGCCTTCGAGCGCTATGGTGCCGATGCGGTCACCTTGTCGCCCTTCATGGGCCGCGACTCGGTGCAGCCCTACCTGCGCTACAGCGGCAAAGGCGCATTTTTGCTCTGCCGCACCTCCAACCCCGGCGGTGATGATTTCCAAAACCAGGCCTTGGTCGCCCTGCCCGGCCAGCCCCGTCTGTACGAACACATTGCGCAGCTGGCGCAAACCGCCTGGAACGAGAACGGCCAGCTCGGCCTGGTGGTAGGCGCTACCTACCCGCTAGAGCTGGCCCGGGTGCGCGCCCTGGCGCCCACTTTGCCACTGCTCATTCCGGGCGTGGGCGCCCAAGGCGGCGACGCCACCGCCACGGTGCGCGCCGCCTGGCGCGGTAGCGCGACACAGACCACCGGCCCCATCGTCGTCAACGCCTCGCGCTCGGTGCTCTATGCAGACAGCGGCGCGAAGTTTGCCCAAGCCGCTCGTCAGGAGGCCATGGCATTGCGCCAAAGCCTGCAAGCGGCGCGCCAGTTTTCCACCTAAATCCGCACTGCCATGCTGCTGTACACCTCTTTGCGCGCACCCAACCCACGCCGGGTGAATATGTTTCTGGCCGAAAAAGGCATTGATAACTTGGAGCGCGTCCATCTCGACCTCAACGCCGGCGAGCACCGCGACGCCGCCTACCTGGCCAAGAGCCCGCTGGCCAAAGTGCCCGCGCTGCAACTGGACGACGGGCGCGTGCTGACCGAAACCCGGGCGATTTGTACGTATCTGGAGGGCCTGGTGCCCGAGCCCAATCTGATGGGCACCGACGCCACCGAGCGCGCCTTTATCGAAATGGCCGACCGGCGCGTGGAGTGGACCATTTTGCTGGGCGTCGCCACCAGCATTCGCCACAGCCACCCGGGCCTGGCAAGCTTGGAGCAGCCCCAGTTCCCCGCATTTGGCCAATCGCAGGCCGACAAGCTCAAGGCCAATTTACATGTGTTTGACACCATGTTGGAGAGCCAAACCTGGATGGCTGGCGAGCGCTTCACCATCGCCGACATCACCGCGTATTGCGCACTGGAGTTTGCCCGCGGGCTGATGAAGTTTCGCCCCGCCGATCTGGGCTACCAGGCGCTGCAAGCCTGGCGCGAGCGGGTGTTTGAACGCCCCAGCGGGCAGGTGCAGTAAACGCTCGGGGTGTTTAGCGCCTCGGGGCTAAACGCTGCGCGGGGCGGGCGGCGCCTTGCGCGTAGCCAGCACTTTGTCCACCCGGCGGCCATCGAGGTCGACCACCTCAAACACCCAGTCTTCATAGCGGATGCGCTCGCCCACGGCGGGCAGGTGGCCGGTCAGCGCCATCAGCAAGCCGGCCAGGGTGTTGTAGCGGCCGCGCTCCTCGCCCGGTAATTCATCGAGCGCCAGACGGGCCTTGATTTCATCGACAGGCATCACGCCGTCCAGCAGCCAGGAACCGTCTTCGCGCTGGGTGGCCCAGGCGTCGGTCTGGGCGCCGTATTGCAACTCGCCGGTGATGGCCTCGAGCAAATCGCGCGGCGTCAGCAGACCTTGCACCACGCCGTACTCGTCCACCACAAACAAGAGCCGCGCCGCCTGCACGCGAAATTGCTCCAGCAACTCCATGCCGTTGAGCGTCTCGGGCACAAACACGGCGGGCTGCACGTGGGCGGCCAGGGGCTCGTCGCTGTGCGCGCCCAGATCCAGCAAATGCGCCACGCTGATGACGCCCACCACATCATCGAGCGAGGCCCGGCACACCGGGTACCAGGAATGCGCGCCCTTGCCGGCGCCGCGCCCTGCCAGACGCAGGCAAGCGGCCACGCTGTCGGTGGCGCTGAGCCACTGCAC
>CAMATX010000093.1 GCA_945861345.1 Comamonas sp. lk | reverse complement strand
TGCATAAAACTGGTTTTCATCTCGATGGTGACCACGCCGTTGGCTGGCGTGTCGCTGCGCGCAGCAGTCGCCATAGACACATCGAGCAAGGTCATCAAAGCCCCGCCGTGCGTCACGCCCAGGGAGTTGGCGTGCTCAGCCCGGGGCGCAAAAGCGATTTCGGAGCTGCCCTGCCCGCAACTGCGCAGTTCAAAGCCCAAATGGTCCACAAAGGGGATACGTACCCCGTTACCGGCCAGCAGGCGCCAAGAGGCCGCCTCGGGGCTCGAGGGCGGCGTATCGCTGTCAGCCACCGGCCACCACGCTGACGCCGCCGTCCACCGCCAGCCATTGGCCGGTGATGTGTTTGCCCGCGTCAGAGGCGTACAAAAGGCACAGGCCCTTCAGGTCTTCGTCATCACCCAGGCGCTTGAGTGGCGCATGCGCGGCCAGGCGGTCTTCGCCCATGGCTTTTAAGGTACCGGCCGTCATACGGCTGGGGAAGAAGCCCGGGCAAATGGCGTTGACCGTGATGTTGTACTTGCCCCACTCCGCGCCCAGCGTGCGCGTGAAATTGATCACCGCACCTTTGGAGGTGTTGTAGGCGATCGTATTCATGCCTTCGGGGTTGCCGCCCAGTCCAGCGATGGAGGCCACATTGATGATGCGGCCCGAGCGCCGCGCAATCATGCTTTTCTTGGCAATGGCTTGGCTGAGCAAAAAATAGCCGCGCACATTGAGGTTCATCACTTTGTCCCAGGCCTCGACCGGGTGGTCCTCGGCGGGCGCGCCCCAGGCGGCGCCGGCGTTGTTCACCAAAATGTCCACATCTCCCATGCACTGCAGGGTTTCATCGGCCAGGCGGGCGAGTTCGCTGTCCTGGGCGCAGTCGGCAGCGATCCAGCGCGCATCAATGCCGGCGGCTTGCAGCTCGGCAGCGGCCTCTTCCAGGTCGGAGGATTTGCGCGAGCTGAGCATGATCTTGGCGCCCGCCTCGCCCAGGGCGTGGGCCATTTGCAAACCCAGGCCACGTGAGCCACCGGTCACCAAGGCGGTCTTGCCGGTCAAATCGAACAACTGCTGAATAGTGCGTGTCATAGGGGTTCCAAAAACAGGGTTAAAGATCAAAGGGTTTTAAAGACTTACAGGTCTTCCTCGCGCATGCGCGAGCGCAGCACGATCAGGCCCACGCCTGCCAACGCCGCCAGCAGACCGATGCCAAAAATGGCTCCGTTGCCCGCCGCGCCCTCTTGGGCCGCGAAGTGCCCCAGCACCATAGACAGCAAGCCGCCGTAAATCAGAATCCAGGTGATGCGCTCTAAGCGCAGCAAGCGCACATTGGTAGTGCCGTTGTATCTTTTTAAAAAAGCCATCAGAAAGCCTCCTCAGGAAGGGTTGCACAGGTCATATCCCGTGATTGAACCACAGACAGCCAGGCGCCGATTTTGGGCAATTCATAGTGGTAGAAGAACTGCGCCGCACCCAGGCGGCCCACGGTGGCGCTGTGGGCTTGCTGCGGGTCGCGCGCCAAAGCGGCGACGGCCACATCGAGCCAAATCCAGGCCAGCACGGTGTGCCCGAAAGCCTGCATATAGGGCACGGCGTTAGCCAAGGCTTCGGTCGGGTTGGCACTGGCCCAAGCTTTCTGCGTGGCAGCGCCGACCTGTCCAAGCGCCTGGCCCAGGGCAACGGCATGGGGCGCAAGCGCTGCGTGCGCGCTTGCGCGGGCCATGGTTTCTTGCATGCGCGCAGCCAGCAGTTGCATGCCGCGCCCGTTTTCCATCAGCACTTTGCGGCCCAGCAAATCCATAGCCTGGATGCCGTGGCTGCCTTCGTGGATCATGTTTAGGCGGTTGTCGCGCCAGTATTGCTCTACCGGGAAATCACGTGTGTAGCCGTAGCCACCGTGCACCTGGATGGCCAGGGAGTTGGCCTCCAGGCACCACTCGCTGGGCCAGCTTTTGGCAATCGGGGTGAGCACCTCCAGCAGCAAGCGGGCTTCGTCGGCCTGCGCGCTATCGGCAGTGTGCTGTTCGTCAACCAACCGGGCGCAGTACAGGGCCAGCGCCAAGGCGCCTTCGCCGTAGGCTTTTTGCGCCAGCAACATGCGCCGCACATCGCTGTGCTCGATGATGCGCACCTGGGGCTGCGAGGCGTCTTTACCGCCTGCGCCTATGGGGCGTCCTTGCGGGCGGTTTTTCGCGTATTCCAACGAGGCGTAATACCCTGCCAAGCCCAGCATGGTGGCGGCGATGCCCACGCCGATGCGCGCCTCGTTCATCATGTGGAACATGCAGCGCAGGCCTTCGCCGGGTTGGCCGACCAGGTAGCCAATGGCGCCCGCGCCCTGTCCGTCCAGGCCGGCACTGCTGGTCACCGGGAATTTGCCCTCGCCAAAATTGAGCAAGGTGTTGGTGGTGCCGCGCCAGCCCAGCTTGTGGTTCAGACCGGCCAGCGCTACATCGTTGCGCACGCCGGTCAGGGCGCCTTGGGTGTCGACCAGCTTTTTGGGCACGATAAACAGCGAGATGCCGCGCGTGCCGGGCACCAGCTTGCCATCGGCGTCCGGAATCTTGGCCAGCACCAAATGAATGATGTTGTCGCTCAGCTCATGCTCGCCGCTGGAGATCCACATCTTGTTGCCTTTGAGACGGTAGCGCGGACCCAGGGGGTCGGCCTCGGATCCGTCACCGTCGGGCAGCGCCCGCGTGACGATGTCCGACAGGCTGGAGCCCGCTTGCGGCTCACTCAGGCACATGGTGCCCGAGAAACGGCCGGCAAATTCTTGCTTGGCAAACACCTCTTTTTGCATCTCGGTGCCGTGCACCATCAGCAAATTGGCGTTGCCCGTGGTCAGCATGCTCGCGCTGATACCGACCGAGGCGCAGGCAAAAAAGGCATTGGCCGCCGCCTCCACGCTGTAGGGTAGTTGCATGCCGCCGATGTCATAGTCCTGGGCGGCGCTGAGCATGCCCGAGGCGGCATAGGCCACCGCCGCATCGTGCGTGGCTTGGGGCAGGATGACACGTTCACCGTCAAAGCGCGGCTCCTCGATGTCTATCAGGCGATTGAACGGGGCAAACTTCTCGCGGGCGATGCGCTCGCAGGTATCGAGCACTGCGTCAAAGGTCTCACGCGAATGGTCGGCAAAGCGCTCGCGTTGGGCCAGTTGCGCTGTGCGCAACCAATCGTGGAGTAAAAAGTCGATGGTTGCGCGCAGCTTCATGGCAGGCACCGTTTAGAGAACTTCGAACACGCCCGCCGCGCCCATGCCGCCACCAATACACATGGTGATGCACACGCGCTTGGCGCCACGGCGTTTGCCCTCGATCAGGGCGTGGCCGGTCAGGCGCTGGCCGCTCATGCCAAAGGGGTGGCCCACCGCAATGGCCCCGCCGTTAACGTTCAAGCGGTCGGCGGGAATGCCCAGCTTGTCGCGGCAGTAAATGACCTGCACGGCAAAAGCTTCATTGAGTTCCCATAGGTCGATGTCATCAACCGTCAGGCCCAGGCGCTTGAGTACTTTGGGCACGGCAAACACCGGGCCAATACCCATCTCGTCTGGCTCGCAACCGGCCACCGCAAAGCCCAGAAAGCGGCCCAGGGGCTGCAGGCCTTTTTGCTCGGCGGTTTTCTCGTTCATGACCACCACAGCGCCGGCACCGTCGGACAACTGGCTGGCATTGCCAGCCGAGATCACACCGCCTGGCAGCGCCGAGCGCAGGTCTTTGATGCCGTCGTAGGTGGTGCCAGCGCGGATACCCTCGTCATCGCTGACAGTGACTTGCTTGCTCATCATGCCCATGACTTTGTCGGCTACGCCCATGGTGACCTTGATCGGTGCGATTTCGTCTTTAAACAGGCCTTTTTCAAGGGCAGCAGCGGCTTTTTGCTGGCTGGCGGCGCCGTATTCGTCCATCACCTGGCGCGAAATGTTGTAGCGCTTGGCCACTTGCTCGGCCGTTTGCAGCATGGCCCAGTAGACCTCGGGCTTGTTTTTAGCCAACCACGGGTCCGAGATCATGTGCTGGTTCATGTTTTGCACAGTGTGCGAGATCGCCTCGACGCCGCCGGCCACGTACACGTCGCCCTCGCCCGTCATGATGCGCTGGGCCGCTGTGGCAATGGTTTGCAGGCCCGAGGAGCAAAAACGGTTGATCGTCATGCCCGAGACGGTGACCGGGCAGCCCGCACGCAAAGCGATTTGACGCGCGATATTGGCGCCGGTCGCCCCTTCGGGGTTGCCGCAGCCGATGATGACGTCGTCCACTTCGGCGGCGTCGATACCGGCGCGCTTGATGGCGTGCTCGACCGCATGGCCGCCCATGGTGGCGCCATGGGTCATATTGAAAGCACCTTTCCAGCTCCGGGTCAGAGGGGTGCGGGCAGTAGAAACAATTACAGCTGAAGTCATGGCAGTTCCTTAATTAAATGTCTTACCTTCGGCCACCAGGCGCGCCAGCAGGGGCGCGGGTTTCCAGAAATTGGCGTCGTCAAACGGGTTTTGGGCAAAGCGGTGCATGGCTTGCATCACGTTAAACAGGCCCACCTCATCCGCATAAAGCATGGGGCCGCCACGGTAAATCGGGAAGCCATAGCCAAAGATGTAGACGATATCGATGTCGCTGGCCTTGTTGGCAATGCCTTCTTCCAGAATGTGGGCCGCTTCGTTGACCAATGCAAAAACCAGGCGCTGAACAATTTCTTCCTCGCTGACCTTGCGCGGGGTAATGCCTTGCGAGGCGCGGTAGTCCTCAATCATTTTGATGACTTCGGCATTGGGAATGGCTTCGCGCTTGCCCGCTTGGTAGTCGTACCAGCCGGCGCCGGTTTTTTGGCCGAAGCGGCCTTTCTCGCAAAGCAGATCGGCAGTGCGGCTGTATTTGACGTCGGCCAGTTCGACAGCGCGGCGCTTGCGGATGGCCCAGCCGATGTCGTTGCCGGCCAAATCGCCCATGCGGAACGGGCCCATGGCCATGCCAAACTTCTCCATGGCTTTATCGACTTGGGCCGGTGTGCAGCCTTCATCGAGCAGCAAGCCGGCTTGGCGGGCGTATTGCTCGATCATGCGGTTGCCGATAAAGCCGTCGCACACGCCCGAGACCACGGCGGTTTTGCGGATCTTTTTGGCCACCGCCATGGCCGTTGCCATGACGTCTTTGGAGGTCTTGGCGCCACGCACCACTTCAAGCAGCTTCATCACGTTGGCGGGGCTGAAGAAATGCAGGCCCACCACGTCTTGCGGACGCTGGGTGAAGGCGGCAATTTTGTTAACGTCCAGCGTGGAAGTGTTCGATGCCAGGATGGCACCGGGCTTCATTACGCGGTCGAGTTCTTTGAACACTTTTTCCTTGACGCCAATGTCCTCAAACACGGCCTCAATCACCATGTCGGCGCTGCCCAGGTCGTCGTAGCTCAGCGTGGTGGACAAAAGCGCCATACGCTGCTCGTATTTGTCTTGCTTAAGCTTGCCTTTTTTGACCTGCGCCTCGTAGTTGCCGCGCATGATGCCCACGCCTTTGTCCAGGGCTTCTTGCTTCATTTCCAGCATCTTGACCGCAATGCCAGCGTTCAGGAAGTTCATGGCAATGCCGCCGCCCATGGTGCCCGCACCGATGATGGCCACGCTCTTGATCTCGCGCAGTGGCGTGTCCGAGGGCACGTCCGGAATTTTCGAGGCGGCCCGCTCGCTCAGGAACAGGTGGCGCAAGGCGCGGCTCTCCGAGCTCATCATCAGGCTGATGAAAATATCGCGCTCGACCGCCAGGCCGTCATCAAACTTCTTCTTGGTAGCGGCCTCGACCGCGTCCACGCACTTGAGCGGCGCAGGCAGGTTTTTAACCATCGCGCCCACGCCGTTGCGCACAAATTGGAAGAAAGCGTCGCCCATGGGGTGACTGCAAGGCAGGTTGCGCACCAGCGGCAGGGGCCGGGTGGCAGCGACCGAATGCGCCAAATCCATGGCCTCTTGCGCCAGGGTATCGGCCGACTTGGCCATTTTGTCGAACAGTTTTTGGCCCGGCAGCATGGCCAGCATTTCGCTCTTGATGGCCTCACCCGAGACCACCATATTGACGGCCGGCTCTACGCCCAGCACGCGCGGCAGGCGCTGCGTGCCGCCCGCGCCGGGCAGCAAACCGAGCTTGACTTCGGGCAGCGCAATGCTGGCGCCCGGTGCGGCGATACGGTAGTGGCAACCCAGCGCCAGCTCCAGGCCGCCGCCCATGGCCACCGAATGGATGGCCGCGACGACCGGCTTGGTGGCGTTCTCGATCATGCGGATCACGCTGCCCAGGTTGGGTTCTTGCATGGCTTTGGGCGAACCAAACTCGCGGATATCGGCACCGCCAGAGAACGCGCCTCCCGCGCCGGTAATGACGACGGCAACCACCGCCGAATCCGCCATGGCCTGCTCCAGGCCCTGGGTAATCCCCAAGCGGGTGCTGTAGCCCAGGCCGTTGACGGGCGGGTTGTCTAAGGTGATGACGGCAAGGTCACCGTGAACTTTGTAATGGGCGGTCATGCGTGAGGTCCTTGTAGAAATACAGTCAGAGAGAAACGGAAACGCAAAATAGAACGATCGTTCTTTTTTGTAAATTGTAGGGCTTTTTCACTTAACAAAACTGGCATTTGTCTCAGTTGAGACTCAGGTCGGCCTAGACTTCCAGCCACTCTTTGCGCACCGCCGCCTCCCCGCGCAGCGCCTGCGGGCTGCCTTGGTACACGATGGCGCCGTGGCCCATGACCAGGCAGCGGTCCGAGATTTGCAAGGCAATGGTGAGTTTTTGCTCGATCAGCAGCACCGAATGGCCGCGCGCGCGCAAGGCCTGCAAAAAGCCGCCGACGAGTTCGACAATTTTGGGCGCCAGGCCTTCGGTGGGCTCGTCGATGATGAGCAGGTCAGGGTCGCCCATCAGGGTGCGGCACAGGGTGAGCATTTGCTGCTCGCCGCCCGAGAGCACCCCGGCCTCGACTTGGGCACGCTCGCGCAGCCGGGGAAAGAGGGTGTACATGTCCTCAAACGACCAGCGCGGATTTTTCTGTCCGGTCTTTTGACCGAGCAGCAGGTTTTGCTGCACCGTCAGGCCCGGGAAGATGTCGCGGTTTTCCGGCACGTAACCGATGCCGCGCTGCGCAATCTCAAAAGGCTTGCAGCCCTGGATGGGCCGGCCTTGCCACAGCACCTCGCCCTGGCAATCGACCAGGCCCATGATGGCCCTGGCCGTGGTGGAGCGGCCTGAGCCATTGCGCCCTAGCAGCGCGACGATCTCGCCGGGCCCCACCTGCAAGTCCACGCCGTGCAGCACATGGCTTTTGCCATAAAACGCGTGCAAGCCTTTGATGTCTAACATTTAATGCCCCTGCCCTGCCACTTGGGCGTCGGCCACCGCCGAGCCGAGGTAGGCTTCTTGCACCCGCGGATCGGCGCGCACCGCCTCGGGGCTGTCAAAGGCAATCACTTCGCCATAGACCAGCACCGCGATTTTGTCGGCCAAGCCGAACACCACACCCATGTCATGCTCGACGGTGAGCAAGGTTTTGCCCTGGGTGGCCTCGCGGATCAGGGCGACGAAACGGGTGGTTTCACTCGCGCTCATGCCAGCGGTGGGCTCGTCCAGCAGCACGACGTCGGCGCCGCCGCCAATGGTGATGCCCACTTCCAGGGCCCGCTGCTCGGCGTACGTCAGGTCCATGGCCAGCACATCGCGCTTATGCGCCAGGCCGATGCGCTCCATCAGCCCGGCGGCCTGCGCGTTGGCATCGCTCAGGTCAGCCAGGAAGCGTAAAAAAGTGTAGCCATAGCCCAGGCTCCAAAGCACGCTGCAGCGCAGGTTTTCAAACACGCTGAGCTTGGGAAAAATATTGGTGATCTGGAAACTTCGCGACAAGCCCAAGCGATTGATTTCGAAAGGCTTTTTGCCCAGCAGGGATTGGCCATGCAAGAGCACGTCGCCACTGCTCGGTGCAAAGCGGCCGCTGATCAAGTTGAACAGCGTGGACTTGCCCGCCCCGTTGGGCCCGATGATGGCCACGCGCTCGCCGGCCTGCACCTGCAGGTCGACGCCCCGGATGATTTCGGTCTTTCCAAAGGACTTGCGCAGGCCACGCAACTCCAGAGCTGGAACTGGCGCAGGCAGGCTCATGGCGCGTCCCCGGCATGCTGCAGGCGCGCCTGCTCGATGGCTTGCTGGGCGGCGTCCCATTGGACGGCAAAGCGCTTGCGCGCCCACTCAAGAAACGCCGCCGCCAGCAGCAGCGCTGCCCCCAGGGTGCACCAATGCAGGGGCAACGCGGTGTCCACGGTGCTGCCCAAAAACCGCAGTTGAGTGCCCATGGCGGCATTGAGCTGGCGGTGGTAAACCATCTCGATCAGGGCCGAGACGCCCAGCGCGCACAGGCCAAAGGCCAAGCCCAACAAGCTATAAGCGCCCAGCATAGGCCGTAACAAACCGTGGCGCGCCAGTTGCAAATTGCGCATTACCAGGCTGGCAATGCCGCCGGGCGCATACATCACCATCAGCATAAACACCGCGCCCAGGTAGAGCAGCCAGGCCTTGGTCAGTTCGCTGAGCAGCACAAAGGCCAGCACCATCAGAATGGCCCCCACGATAGGGCCGAAAAAGAAGGTGGCGCCGCCCAAGAAAGTAAACAGCAAATAGCCCCCCGAGCGCGCCGCGCCCACCACCTCGGCATTGACGATCTCAAAGTTAAGTGCGCCCAAGCCGCCAGAAATACCGGCAAAAAAGCCTGCGATGATGAAGACGCTGTAACGCACCCGGTGTGGGTTGTAACCAATGAACTCGACGCGCTCGGGGT
>CAMATX010000092.1 GCA_945861345.1 Comamonas sp. lk | reverse complement strand
GCCTGCAATTTGTCCGGCGAAAATTGCATGGTCGGGGGCGCTGGAGCATGCGTCAATGTCGACATGGCCGCACCTACGTCCAGGGTTTTGAAGTTTTCCAGGGCTTTGGTCCAGGATTGGCTTACAGTCTCCTGGAATTGGGCGGCGGTTTTTGACCAGATATCAAACGGGGGCTTGTCCACGTTGTGTCCTCTTTCGGTGCGCTCGGATGCCGCGCGTATGGGTGGTATGGAGCGATTGTCCTGGCTTTGGCCTTCACCAGCCTGACAGATTTTGCTGCAATGCAGCATTTTACCCCAAAACACTTGTAAATATGTATATCGTCCCTATTGCCTGGTTATACGTTGCCCTGATGATGGCAGTGGCCGAGGCCACCAGCAGCCAGGGTACCTTGCTGGGCGCATTTTTTACCTTTTTGCTCTATGGGCTGCTGCCCATCGCTCTGGTGCTGTACTTCATCGGCACGCCCGCCCGCCGGCGCCTGCGTCTGGCCCAGGAGGCCCAAGAAGCGCAGGACGCTCGGGCCGCGCAAGCTCCCGATGCGGCGCCTATTGCCGATG
Source organism: Comamonas sp. lk (assembly GCA_945861345.1). GTDB lineage: Bacteria > Pseudomonadota > Gammaproteobacteria > Burkholderiales > Burkholderiaceae_C > Allorhodoferax. The sequence continues at coordinate 8,375 of CAMATX010000092.1, read as the reverse complement.
GCCGTTCAGACCAAGGCAATGGCGGCGACCTGCCGGCCAGTGACCCGCTCGCGCCGGTAGGAAAAAAACCGTAACGGGTTCCCGACGGTGCACCACGCCGGCCTTGCGTCATTGCCATAGATGTGTCTCACCCCGCAGGCGGCCAGGCGCTGGCGCGCCAAATCGGGCAGATTGGCCAGGTATTTGCCGCCCGCAGCCGCCTGAAAAGCCGATGCCGCCTGCGCCTCGGCGTGCAAAAATGCGGCTCGCACGTCGGGGCCTACTTCAAATGCCTGCGGTCCGATGCACGGCCCTAGCCACGCTAGCCACTGATCCGGCGGTCGACCGTAAGCCGCTGGGGAGGCAAAAAAAGCCTCCACCACACCGAGCCCAGCCTCGCCAGCCAGCCCGCGCCAGCCCGCGTGCAAGGCGCCGACCTGGGTGGCCCGCCCCCCGCTGACATGGCAGAGCAAGATCGGCAGACAATCGGCCGCGCCAACGGTGCAGGCCAGGCCCGTCTGGCCCGTAAAACTGCCATCGGCCTCTTGATGCTGGCCCGTCTGGGCGTCGAGTTCCTGCAGCGCCCAGCCGTGGACTTGGCGCAGAAACACCGGCCGCGCGCCCAGGGTGGCGGTCAAAACGCCTACGTTGTGCGCCAGGTCCAAGGGCGCATCGCCCACCCAGGCGCCCAGGTTCAGCCGATCGAAGGGCGGCTTGGACACGCCGCCATGGCGGGTAGTGCACAGCGCGCGCACATGCGCAGGCGCTGGCCAATCGGGGCGCAAAACATCGTCTGCTGCCAAGGCCTGCGGCAAGTCCGGGGCGGGTGAAAATTCCATGGGCTGAGCATAAACCGCAGCCGCGCCGGCTAACATAGGCGCGCTAACCATCATCCTCCCCCACCCCATAGGGGCGCGCACCATGATTCTTGAAATTGCCGACATCCGTATCCACCCCGGCCAAAACGCCGATTTTGAAGCCGCCATCGAACGCGGCGCCAGCAGCATCATTGCGCAGGCCAAGGGGTTTTCGGGCTTTAAAGTCAACCGCAGCATAGAAACGCCCGAGCGCTATGTGCTGCAGATTTTTTGGCAAACCCTGGAGGACCACACCGTGGGCTTTCGTCAGTCGAGCGCGTTCACCGAGTGGCGGGCCTTGGTCGGCCCGTTTTTTGCCGCGCCACCCCAGGTGGAGCATTTCGAGTTGGTCACCCAATCTGCCTAAACCCTCAATAGCCCCAAGGAGCCGCGCCATGATTTACAGCTTTACCCCGCCGGCCGTGGTCGGCGTTCCGGTGGTCGATTCACCCGCCTTGTTTCCGGTGCACCGCATTTACTGCGTGGGCCGCAACTACGAAGAGCATGCCAAAGAAATGGGAGGCACCGGTCGCGAGGCGCCCTTTTTCTTCATGAAGCCGGCCGACGCGGTGCTCTACGGCGCCCACGGCACCACAGCGCAAATGCCTTACCCCACTTTGACCGCCAATTTGCACCACGAAATCGAGCTGGTGGTGGCCATCGGCACGGGCGGCCACCATATCAAAGCGGCGGATGCGCACCGCCACATCTTTGGCTACGCCGTGGGCCTGGACATGACGCGGCGCGACCTGCAAAACGATATGAAAAAGCAAAGTCGCCCCTGGTGTATCGGCAAAGGCTTTGAGCATTCAGCCCCCATTGGCGCCATCACGCAGGCGGCGCAGGTGCCCGGCATTGCGCAGGCGCGCATCGCCCTGGAGGTCAATGGCCAGATGCGCCAGTCCAGCGTGATCAGCAAAATGATCTGGAATATTGCCGAAACCATCGAGCAACTGTCGGTGGGCTGGCAATTGCAGCCCGGCGACCTGATCTACAGCGGCACCCCCGAGGGCGTGGGCGCGGTGCAGGCCGGCGACGTGCTGGTGGGCAGCATTGACGGTCTGTCCGATCTGCGCATGGTTATTACCGCGCCTTCGGCCCACTAACAAAGGCGCGCATGCACGGCTCCCCGATACGCCATTGCCGCCAGTGCGGCACGGCGGTAGAACACCGCATCCCCGACGATGGCGACACCAAGCTGCGCGCGGTCTGCCCCAGCTGCCACACCATCCACTACGTCAACCCGCTCAATGTGGTGGGCACCATCCCGGTGTGGGGCGATAAAGTGCTTTTGTGCAAGCGCAATATCGAGCCGCGCAAAGGCAAGTGGACGCTGCCGGCCGGCTTTATGGAGCTGGGCGAAACCACCGCCGAAGGCGCAGCCCGCGAAACCACCGAGGAGGCGGGGGCGCAGTTTGCGATGGAAGGCATTTTTTCGCTGATCAACGTCTCGCGCGTGGGCCAAGTGCATGTGTTTTACCGCGCCCAGTTGCTAAGCGATGTGTTTGCGCCGGGCACCGAGACACAAGAGGCCCTGCTTTTTGACGAGACCAGCATTCCCTGGGACGAGCTGGCCTTTCGTACGGTCAAGGAAACGCTAGAACACTTTTTTGCCGATCGGCGCGCCGGGCACTTTGGCTTTCACGCCCTGGACATTTGATGTTCTGCTAAAGGCTGCCCCGCGCGTGCTGCCCTGTTTTGTTGTCATCGATCTGGAGACCACCGGCGGCAATGCTGTGCACGACCGCATCACTGAAATCGCCGCCGTACGCATGGAAAATGGCGTGGAGGTCGCGCGCTGGAGCACGCTGGTCAACCCCGGTGTGCGCATTCCGACATTCATCCAAAGCCTGACCGGCATCAGCGACGCCATGGTCCAAGAAGCACCCCGCTTCGAGGACGTGGCCCCGCGCCTTTTGGAGTTGCTCGACGGGGCGGTGTTTGTGGCCCACAACGTGCGCTTTGACCACGGCTTTGTGCTGCATGCACTGGAGCGCATGGGCAAGTCCTTCAAAATCAAAACCCTGTGCACTGTGCGCCTGTCGCGCAAGCTCTACCCGGCGCACAAAGGCCATGGGCTCGATGCGCTGAGCCAGCGCCACGGCCTGCACACCCTGGCGCGCCACCGGGCCATGGGCGATGTGGAGCTGGTGCTGGCTTTTTTGGCGGTAGCGCGCGCCGAGCTGGGCCCCGAGGTGCTGGAGCACGAGGCCAAGGCCTTGCTCCAAGGCAGTGCCAGCATGCCGCCGCAGCTGCAAACCCCCATCGAAGATGTGCCCGACACGCCAGGCGTCTACGTGTTTTACGGCGAGGGCGAGATCCCGCTGTACATCGGTAAAAGCGTCACCCTGCGCACACGGGTGATGTCGCACTTTCAGGCCTCCAGCCGCCAAGCGCGCGAAATGCGCATCCTGCAAGAAATCCGGCGTATCGAATGGCAAGAGACGGCCGGCGAACTAGGCGCCTTGTTGCTCGAATCGCGCTGGGTCAAGGAGCGCCAGCCCATCCACAACCGCCTGCTGCGCCGCACGCGTGGCCTGCGCGCATGGCAGCTGAGCGACCAGCATGAGGCCAAGCCCCTACTCACGCTGGTTGGCCTGGACGATATCGCCGCCACCGATATGGGCAGCCTGTATGGCGCCTACCGCTCCAAGCGCCAGGCCCACGACGCTTTACGCAGCTTGTGCGACGCACAGGCCTTGTGCCCGCAAGCCCTGGGGCTGGAGTCGGGCAAAGGCGCCTGCTTTGCCAGCCAGATCGGCAAATGCAAAGGCGTATGCGCCGGGCGCGAAAGTGCCACTGTGCACTGGCTGCGCCTGCAACTGGCCCTGCGCGGCGAACAGCTGCAGGCCTGGCCTTTTGCCGGGCCGGTAGGCATCCGCGAGTTTGATGCGCGCAGCGGGCGCACCGACATCCATGTATTTGACCAGTGGTGCCACCTGGCCACGGTGCACGACGAAGACGCCCTGGCCGAGGCCTTGCGCACCCGCCAGCCGCTGGCCTTTGATATGGATACCTACCGGCTCTTGGTCAAACGCTTAGCAGGGGCGGCGCGGGACGCCAATATGTTTTTGCTCGCCAAGATTTGAGCCCACTTGCAATTCATCGTGACGCACAATTTGCGAGATCTGCGCGGCGGGCAACTGCGATTAGGAAACCTGCGGGTCATGACACCCGCGCAATGTTTGAAGGAGTGGCCATGAGCACCTTAACCATACGTCTTCCCGAGGACACGGCGCAGCGGCTTAAAACCATGGCGCAAAGCCGAGGCTTAAGCATGAATAAGCTCATCGAACAACTGAGCGCCCATGCCCTGGCCGCCTGGGATACTGAAAACCACTATCGCGCCATGGCGGCCACGGGTGATCCGCAACAAGCCATCGCAATTTTGGATCGGCTAGACGCCGCCGAAGCACCCTAGCCCTCCAACCCAGCCCACGCCAAAATCACTCGGGCCTTACACAAGGCAGTTTTAACGCCGCTTGCGTGGCGCCTTGCTTTTGGCCGCAGCTTTTTTGGCTGCGCCCGGGCTGCTTTTGCCCCGCGTCGCTTTGCGTGAAGGCGCGCCGGCGCCAGGCGCTGGTCCGGGTTTGCCGCGCGCACTGCGCGAGGGCGCGGGCACGCGGTCCAGCAGGGTTTTGGGGCCGCCAGCCAGGCCGTTTTGCACCAGCCGAAAATCGATTTTGCGGCCATCCAAATCGACGCGGCTCACCTGGATATCCACGCGGGTGCCGATGGCGTAGCGGATGCCGGTGCGCTCGCCGCGCAGCTCCTGGCGCACTTCGTCAAAGCGGAAATACTCGCCGCCCAGCTCGGTGATGTGCACCAGGCCTTCAACGTACATGGCGTCCAGGGTCACAAACAGGCCAAACGAGGTGGCCGAGGTGACCACGCCGCTGTACTCCTCGCCCAAATGCTCGTACATGTATTTGCACTTTAGCCAGGCCTCCACGTCGCGGCTGGCCTCGTCGGCGCGGCGCTCGTTGGCGCTGCAATGCAGGCCGGCCGCTTGCCAGGCCAGGCTCTCGGCACTGGCTTTTTTGAGCTTGGCGACCGTGTCCAGGTTTTTGCCGGCGCGGCCTTTTTCCAGACGCCGGGCCAGCTTGGCGTGGGCCTCGCCTGGAATGGGCAGCACCGGCAGTTGGTAGCGCGTCTGGGCCAGCACGGCCTTGATGACGCGGTGCACCAGCAAATCGGGGTAGCGGCGGATCGGGCTGGTGAAGTGCGTGTAGGCGTCAAAGGCCAGGCCGAAATGCCCGCTATTGGCCGGCGTGTAAATCGCCTGCTGCATGGAGCGCAAAAGCATGGCGTGGATTTGCAGCGCGTCGGGCCGGTCTTGCGTGGCTTTGGCAATATTTTGGAAATCACCCGGCTTAGGCGTATCGCCCAGGCTGACGCCCAGGCCCAAGGCTTTGATATAGGCGCGCAAGGCCTCGAGCTTCTCGGGCGTGGGGCCTTCGTGGACCCGAAACAGCCCCGCGTGCTTGCTTTGCGCGATGAACTGGGCGCTGCACACATTGGCTGCGAGCATGGCCTCTTCGATCAGGCGGTGCGCCACATTGCGGGTGCGCGGCACGATTTTTTCGATACGGCCGTTCTCGTCGCAGACGATTTGCGTCTCGGTGGTCTCAAAGTCCACCGCGCCGCGCTGCTGGCGCGCCTTGATCAAGGACTCATAGACGCCATGCAGGTTCAGCAGATGCGGCACCAACTCCTTGCGCTTGGTCGCTTCGGGGCCGCGTGTATTGCCCAAAATAGCGGCTACCTCGGTATAGGTAAAGCGCGCATGGCTCCACATGACCGCCGGGTAAAACTGGTAGGCGTAGACCGCGCCCTCTTGCGTGACCAGCATGTCGCAGACCATGCACAAACGGTCCACCTCGGGGTTGAGCGAGCACAGGCCGTTGGAGAGTTTTTCGGGCAGCATCGGAATGACGCGGCGCGGGAAGTACACGCTGGTGGCCCGGTCGTAGGCGTCGATGTCGATAGCCGAGCCGTTCTCCACATAGTGGCTCACATCGGCAATTGCTACCAGCAAACGCCAGCCGTCGGCAGCCGTCTTGCCGCGCCCCAAGGTGGCGGGCTCGCAATAGACGGCATCGTCAAAATCGCGTGCGTCTTCGCCGTCGATGGTGACCAGCGGCACATCCGTGAGGTCGATGCGGCCTGCAAAGTCCTGGGCGCGCACCGCCTCGGGCAGCGCTTTGGCCTGCTCCAGACAGGCATTGGAAAAAATATGCGGCACGCTGTACTTGCGCACGGCGATTTCAATCTCCATGCCCGGGTCGTCCACCTCGCCCAGCACCTCGGCGATGCGCCCTACCGGTTGGCCGTACAAAGCAGGCGGCTCGACCAGCTCGACCACCACCACCTGCCCGGCGCGCGCGCTGCCCGTGGCTCCGCGCGGGATCAGGACGTCCTGGCCATAGCGCTTGTCTTCGGGTGCCACCAACCATACGCCGCTTTCCTGCAGCAAACGGCCAATAATGGGCTGCGATGAGCGCTCGATAATCTCGAGCACGCGCCCCTCGGGCCGGCCCTTGCGGTCGCTGCGCACAATGCGCGCCTTGACGATATCCTTGTGCAACACGGCCCGCATTTCATTGGGCGGCAGGTAAATATCGGGGCCCCCGTCATCGCGGGAAATAAATCCGTGCCCGTCGCGATGCCCTTGCACCACGCCTTGCACCTCGTCCAGCAGTCCACTGGTTTGACTCACAGTTTTGATACAATCGCTCTCTTTCCTGAAATGCCCAGGTGGCGGAATTGGTAGACGCACTAGTTTCAGGTACTAGCGAGTAACTTCGTGGGGGTTCGAGTCCCTTCCTGGGCACCATCTCACGCCAATACTCCCCCACGGGGCCACGGCACTTCCCAAGACTATCGCCAATTTCCTTTGGCAAGCAGTGTAGTCCACCACCATGTCAAAGACGTTCAGCGCCCGGATCAGGCTGCGCGCCTGAAGGGGCAAACGCCGTCAGTGCGATACCGCCAAGCACCAAGGCGCCACCGATAAATACCGCAAATGCCGGCAACTCGCCGTGCACCAGCCACACCCACAGCGGGTTGAGGACCGCATCAGCCATGGTGATGAGCACCATATGGCTGGTCGCCACGCTGCGTGCGCCGTGCATATAGAGCACCAGCGGAATGGCCAATTGCACCAAGCCCATCAAAAGCAGCAGCGCAATACTTTGCCAAGGCGGCACCACCACAATGCCCAGCGCAGCAATCACCGCAAAAGTAAAAAAGCCGCCCAACAAAAAGGCCGGCTCCATGTCAAAGCTGCGGTAGCGGCGCAGCGCCACGCTCTGGGCCGCAAAACAGGCCGCCACGGCCAAGCCAGTGGCCGTGCCCGCCAGGCCCTGCACCCGCACATCGCCTTCGCCCAGCGCAATGACTGCCACGCCCGCTAATGCGAGCAGCATGGCCAGGTAAAACACCGGCGCGGTACGCTCACCGAGCCACAGGCGCGCCATCAGCGCGGCAAACAAGCCCGAGGTGGCGGTCAGGCAGGAGACGGCGGCCACGCTGGCCAAATCCAAAGCCGAGATGTACAGCGATGAGCCCAGCGCGAAAAACGATGCCGAGATCAACAGCCCCTGCACCGGGCTGCGCCGCAGCAAATCTACGCTGGCGCGCCCGTAGCGCAGCACAATCCACAGCGCCATCGACAGACCCAACCCCAGGCCGCGAAAGGCATTGAAGGACCACGGATCCATGCCCGGCAGCCAGCGCACAAAAACACCGCTCAAGCTCCAAAAAAACGTGGCGCCGGCAATGAGCAGCAAGCCGCGCAGCGAGGATGGGTTACCCATGCCCGGCCCGACGGCCCCGCCCGCGTGCCAGGTTCGCTCCGGGTGCGGCACCGCCAGCGCGGCTTTGCTCGCCGCCCCATTGCGCGCGGGCGCCATTGGAGACTTCGCCCAAGGCGCTGTTAATGGCCTCGAGGGTGGGCGCCGGCCCCGGCGTGTGCGCCTCCAGGGCGTCGCGCATGGCGCGCAGGTGCGTGGCCGAAGTACCGCAGCAGCCGCCGATGATGCGCGCGCCTGCATCCAATGCCATGCGGGCGTACATCGCCATGATCTCGGGCGTGCCGTTGTAGCAAATCGCGCCGTCCACGTACTGCGGTACGCCGCAATTGCCTTTGGCCACCAGCACGATGTCGGGGCCCATGGCCTGCGCCAGGTTGTGGATGCAGGCCACCACTTCGGAGGCGCCCACACCGCAGTTGGTGCCGCAGGCGGCCAGGCGCGGTGAAAGGGTTTTTTCGATGTCCGAGAAATCGCTGGGCGAGATGCCCATCATGGTGCGGCCATTGGTGTCAAAGCTCAGCGTGCACACGATAGGCAAGCCCGCCACGCCTGCGCCAGCCACAGCGGCCTCGACTTCTTCCCGGGAGGACATGGTCTCGATCCACAGCACATCTGCGCCACCGGCTTTGAGGGCCAGCGCCTGCTCGGCAAAAGCGGCTTTGGCCTCGTCCAACGTGAGCGGGCCGATGGGCTCCATGATCTCGCCCGTGGGGCCCATGCTGCC
>CAMATX010000091.1 GCA_945861345.1 Comamonas sp. lk | reverse complement strand
TTTTGGGGATCAAACTCGTGGAGGAATCCTGCATTGCGTCTCTCGCTTGTTACAACTGTGCTTTTTGGTATCCGGGCTGGTCTACGCCAGCGGTAGCCAGAAGGTAAATCTGCATCCCGTAATAGCCCCTTCATTGTAGAGGTTCTCCGCTGTGAGCCGCCCCCGGTGCGACTCTACGATGGAGCGGCACAGACTCAGGCCGATGCCCATGCCCTCGGCCTTGGTCGAGAAAAAGGCCTCGTACAGGCGCGGCATCACGTCCGGGGCAATGCCTTTGCCGGTGTCTTGCACCACAAACTCAATGCTGGGTTTGCCCTCAAACACGCTGGCGGCCACTTGCAATTCCACAATGCGTTCGGGCGCCGGGCGCTGCGCTGCGTCCACCGACTCGGCTGCGTTGCGCAAGAGGTTGACCAGCACTTGTTCAATCAAAATCCGGTCCACCATCAAGGGCGGCAGGCCGGCGCCCACCTGGCGGTTCAGGCGCACATTGAAGCGGCGCAGCTCGATTTCGGCCAATTCCAGCGACTCGGCCAGCATGGGCTCGATCTCCGAGAGCGTGCGGTTGGGCTCGCTGCGCTTTACAAAGCTGCGGATGCGGTGAATGATTTGCCCCGCCCGCTGCGCCTGCTTGGCGGTTTTGTCCAGCGCGCCGATCAGCTCTTCGTGGGTGATTTGCTGGTTTTGCAAGCGAGAGACCATGCCGTTGCAGTAGTTGTTGATGGCAGTGAGCGGTTGGTTGAGCTCGTGCGCCACGCTGGAGGCCATCTCGCCCATGGTGATCATGCGGCTGGCAGTTTGGGCTTTTTCGGCCTGGCTGGCGGCCTGCTCCTCGGCCAGGCGGCGGCTGGTGATGTCGGTGGCAATCACCATTTGTGCCAGCCGGCCATCGACCCAGCCCAAATACCGGGTGCGCACCTCGAGCCACTTGCCCAATGTGGCAATAAAGATTTCGGCGCTTTCGGCATCCGCTTCGGCAATCGTGTTTATCGGCAGACCAGCAAAGAGGTCGACATCGTCACCCCGATCCTGCGTGGTGCGCACATGGGGCACGCCCGCCTCGGCAACCAGCTGCAGATGCCCGCCGGCCTGGGTGCCAAACCACTGGCGGTAGAGTTTGTTGGCAAATACCAGCTCGTCGCTGCCCAAGGGCGCGACCGAGATGGAGGCGTCCAGCGCCTCGAGCACCGTGGTAAAGCGCTGGTGCGAGGCCGACAACTGCTCGCGCACCCGGTTGGGCTCGGTAATGTCGGTCATCGAGGTGACCCAGCCGGTTTGCGTGCCTAGTGCGTCGATCAGCGGCGCCACGTACAGCCTGGCGTCAAAAACACTTTTGTCGCGGCGTTTAACGCGCACCTGCACGCCGCCTTGCGTCGTTTTACCGGCGAGCTCTTGCCCCAAAAGCGTGGTCAGCTCCTCGCGGTCGCTCTCGGGCCAGTAGGGAAAGGGCGCGGTGCGCCCGACCAGTTCGGACTCGGACCATCCCGTCATCATGCAAAACGCGGCGTTGACGTAGGTGATGCGCCCTTGTAAATCCATGGCGCGCATGCCGGTGAGCATGGAGTTCTCCATGGCGCGGCGGAAGTTGGTCTCGGCCAGCAGCGCTTGCTGGGCTTTGAGGCGCTGGCGGCTGTGGCGCCAATTGGCGATAAGCATCCAGCCGGTCATCACGCTCAGGGCCGTGACCAGCCAGAACAGCCCCGTGCCCACCACGCCCATAGAGGCGCGGTAGGCCTCGGCGCGGATCATCAGGTCGGCGCCTACGGGCGAGACGGCCATAGCGTAACTGCCCGGCTTGCGGCTCCAGGGCAGGATTTCGCTCACCAGTTTTTGGGGCGGCAAGGCGACGCCGGCCAGCACATTGCCTCTGGCGTCCTGGATGGAGACGGCGTAGCGCGCCGAGATTTCATTGGGTACGGCGTAGCGGTACAGCGCGTCGATGGACAACTCCACCAGTATCGCGCCCGTGGAGGCGGCCCGGTCAATGAAAGGCACGAAAAGCAGCAAAAGCGGACCGCGCTCGCCGGCGCGGCTTTGTATATAGACCGGGTGGTGCTGCGCCATAGCCCACTGCAGGGCGTAGTCGCCGTCGGCGTCGAGCTGCACCTCGGTATGCGTGGGCCCCGGGCGCAGGGCTTGGGACGGTGAGCCCGCCACCGCCCGGATGCGCTTGCCCGCGTCAATCCAAATCGCACTTTGCACTTCGGGGTATTGGTTGATGAGCACCGTGGCGCGGCTTTTGAAGCCCCGCACGTCCATTTCCTGGTTGGAAATTTCGCGCGCCATGCTGCCTAGCTGCTCCTGGCGCTCCAAGAGGCGCAGGCGCAGTTGCTGCTGGGTGTATTCCAAGTCGCGCTGCACCGCCTCTTGCTCGCGGCTGCTTTCCTCTACCTGCAAATAGGCCAGCGCCGAGACGATGGCCAGCATGAACAAAGCCACTGCCGCCAGCGGGGCCAGCATGGCCACCATGTCCTGGCGATGCGGCGTCAGGCGTTGCCACCAACGCTTGGCGCGCTTCACGGTGGACAACTCCAGGTTGTCGTGCAGCGAAAAATGGTCCGAAATTGACATGGTGCAAGTGTAGGGCCCCTGTTTTTAGGCCATTTTGGAGAATTAACTAAATTTCACATTACAAAACAGAAAAGCATGATTTGAAATTTGCTTAAAAGTATGAGACACTCTAAGCTCGTAAGCAGCAGGCAAGACCACAACAGGAGACCTTATGAACAGCACGGCGCACACCACCGAATCGTCCCTTCCTATGGGCATCGGTAGCGACATCGACAACCAAGAAACCCGCGAGTGGATGGATGCGCTCTCCGCCGTCATCGAAGCCGAAGGCCCCGAGCGGGCACATTACCTGTTGGAGCAGTTGCTGGAGCATGCCCGCCAGAAAAGCATCGACATGCCTTTTTCGGCTACCACTGGCTATGTCAACACCATCGAGCCCGACCACGAAGAGCGGTCGCCGGGCAATCTAGAAATCGAAGAGCGACTGCGCGCCTATATGCGCTGGAATGCGATGGCCATGGTCGTCAAAGCCAACCGCCACGACCCGGCCGACGGCGGCGATCTGGGCGGCCACATCGGCTCTTTTGCTTCGCTGGCCAGTTTGTTTGGCGCGGGCTTTAACCATTTCTGGCACGCCGAAAGCGAGAACCATGGCGGCGATTGTTTGTTTATCCAAGGCCACGTAGCGCCCGGCGTTTATGCCCGCGCCTACCTGGAAGGCCGCCTGAGCGAGGAGCAGTTGCTCAACTTCCGCCAGGAAGTCGATGGCAAGGGCTTGTCCAGCTACCCGCATCCCAAGCTCATGCCTGAGTTTTGGCAGTTCCCCACGGTGTCTATGGGTCTGGGCCCGCTGATGGCGATTTACCAGGCGCGTTTTCTCAAGTATTTGCATGCACGCGGTATTGCCAATACCGAAAACCGCAAGGTCTGGGTGTTTTGTGGCGACGGCGAAATGGACGAGGTCGAGTCGCTCGGCGCTATCGGCCTGGCCGCACGCGAGAAGCTGGACAACTTGATATTTGTGATCAACTGCAATTTGCAGCGCCTGGATGGCCCAGTGCGGGGCAACGGAAAAATCATCCAAGAGCTGGAAGGCGAATTCCGTGGTTCTGGTTGGAACGTGATCAAGCTGATTTGGGGCAGCAGTTGGGACCCACTTTTGGCGCGCGACAAAGACGGCGCGTTGCGCAAAGTGATGATGGACACGGTCGATGGCGATTACCAGGCCATGAAGGCCAACGACGGTGCCTATGTGCGCAAACACTTCTTTGGCAAACACCCCAGCACCGCCAAGATGGTGGAGCACATGAGCGACGCAGAAATTTTTGAACTGCGCCGTGGTGGCCACGACTCCAAAAAAGTCTATGCCGCTTACCACCAAGCAGTGAACCATAAGGGCCAGCCCACCGTGCTGCTGATCAAAACCATCAAAGGTTTTGGCATGGGTAAAAGCGGCGAGGGCAAAAACAACGTGCACCAAACCAAGAAGCTGACGGACGAAGACATCAAAGCCTTCCGTGATCGTTTCAATATCCCAATTCCTGATAGCGAACTGGGCAAAATTCCGTTTTACAAACCAGCGGACGACACGCCTGAGATGCGCTACCTTCACGAGCGGCGCAAGGCCTTGGGTGGCTACCTGCCGCACCGCCGCGTGAAGGCGGACGAGCAATTTACCGTGCCGTCTTTGGATACTTTTAAAGCAGTGATTGAGCCCACGGTGGAAGGCCGCGAGATTTCTACTACCCAGGCCTATGTGCGTTTCCTCACGACCCTGCTGCGTGACAAGGCGATTGGCCCGCGTGTAGTGCCGATTTTGGTGGATGAGGCGCGCACCTTTGGTATGGAAGGCTTGTTTCGCCAGATTGGTATTTACAACCCGGACGGCCAGCTCTACACCCCGGTCGACAAAGACCAGGTGATGTACTACAAAGAAGACAAGCAAGGCCAAATATTGCAAGAAGGCATTAACGAGGCCGGCGGCATGAGCAGCTGGATTGCAGCAGCAACCAGCTACAGCACCAGCAACCGCATCATGATTCCGTTTTATGTGTATTACTCGATGTTCGGCTTTCAGCGCATCGGCGACTTGGCTTGGGCGGCGGGCGATATGCAGGCACGCGGCTTTTTGCTCGGCGGCACCTCGGGCCGCACCACGCTCAATGGCGAAGGCTTGCAGCATGAAGACGGCCACAGCCATATCCTGGCTGGCACTATTCCCAACTGCCTGAGCTACGACCCCACTTTTGCGCACGAAGTGGCCGTCATCATGCACCACGGCTTAAAGCGCATGGTGGAAAAACAAGACAATGTTTTTTACTACATCACCTTGCTCAACGAAAACTACGCTATGCCTGGCCTGGCGGCGGGCACAGAAGAGCAAATCATCAAAGGCATGTATTTGTGCAAACCCGGCGCGGCGCAAACCAAGGCCAACAAAGGCGCGGCGCGCGTGCAGTTGCTGGGCTCGGGCACTATCTTGCGTGAATCGATTGCCGCACAAGCGCTGCTGGCCCAAGACTGGGGCGTGCAGGCCGATGTGTGGAGCTGTCCCAGCTTTAACGAACTGACCCGCGAGGGCCAGGACTGCGAGCGATTCAATATGCTACACCCGCTAGAAGCAGCGCGTGTGCCTTTTGTCAGCCAGCAACTCGAAGGCCACAGTGGCCCCGTGGTTGCCGCTACGGACTATATGAAGGCCTATGCCGAGCAGATTCGCCCTTTCATCCCCCGAGGCCGCGCTTACAAAGTGCTGGGCACCGACGGCTTTGGTCGCAGCGACTTCCGCAGCAAGTTGCGCGAGCATTTTGAGGTGAACCGCCACTATATTGTTTTGGCTGCTCTCAAGGCATTGCAAGAGGAGGGCGCGGTCACGGTAGATGCCGTGGCACAAGCGATTGCCAAGTACGGCATCAAAGCCGACAAGATCAACCCGCTGCACGCGTAAATACTCGGGAGACACACCATGGCAAATATTGAAATCCAGGTTCCCGACATTGGCGACTTTGACGAGGTGACGGTGATTGAGTTGCTGGTCAAGGTCGGCGACACCATCAAAGCCGAGCAAAGCCTCATTACCGTCGAGAGTGACAAAGCATCGATGGAAATCCCCTCCGCTGCAGCGGGCGTGGTGACCGCCATCAAGGTTGGCTTGGGCGACAAGGTCAAGCAAGGCTCGGTGGTCGTCATGCTGGATGTGCCCGATGGCGCCGCAGCCCCGGCGCCTGCTGCGCCCCCCAGCGCACCCGCAGCTGCCCCAGCACCTGCGGCAGCGGCGGCCCCGGCGGCGGCCCCCATTTCGACTGCACCCGCAGTACCTGCTCCGAGCGCCCCGGCTGCCACGCCAGCACCTGAAGCAGCGCCTGCCCATGCGCCGGGCACACCCGCGCCGGGCCTGCCGCATGCATCGCCCTCGGTGCGCAAGTTCGCCCGCGAGCTGGGCGTGCCGCTGGACGAAGTCAAAGGCAGCGGCCCCAAAGGCCGTATCACCCAGGACGATGTGCAGGCATTCACCAAAGCCGTGATGGCCGGTGCCACCCAAACCAAAGCCCAGGCCGCCAAGGCGCCGGCTGCGTCCGGCGGCGACGGCGCGGCGCTGGGCCTGATTCCTTGGCCCAAGGTGGACTTCGCCAAGTTCGGCCCCATCGAGCGCAAAGAGATGGGCCGCATCAAGAAAATCAGCGGTGCCAATCTATTGCGCAACGCCATCATGATTCCGGCCGTCACCAACCATGACGATGCCGACATCACCGAGCTGGAAGCCTTCCGCGTCTCCACCAACAAAGAGAACGAGAAGAGCGGCGTCAAGGTCACCATGCTGGCCTTCCTGATCAAGGCCTGCGTGTCGGCGCTGAAAAAATTCCCCGACTTCAACAGCAGTCTGGACGGCGATGCGCTGGTGTACAAAAACTACTGGCACATCGGCTTTGCCGCTGACACGCCCAATGGCCTGATGGTGCCGGTGCTTAAAGACGCCGATAAAAAAGGCGTGCTGCAAATCAGCCAGGAAATGGGCGAACTGGCCAAGAAGGCGCGCGAAGGCAAGTTAAGCCCCGCAGAAATGACGGGCGCTACTTTCACCATCTCTAGCCTGGGCGGTATTGGCGGGCGCTATTTCACACCCATCATCAACGCGCCCGAAGTAGCGATTTTGGGCGTTTGCAAAAGCCAGATGGAGCCGGTGTGGAACGGCAAAGAATTTGAGCCGCGTTTGATGCTGCCCTTGTCATTGACTTGGGACCACCGCGTTATCGATGGCGCGGCAGCTGCGCGCTTTAATGCCTATCTGGGCCAAATCCTCGGCGACTTCCGTCGCGTGCTTTTGTAAGGGCTGGCCATGGCACAGATCAATATCCAAGTTCCGGACATTGGTGACTTTGACGAAGTCACGGTTATCGAAATTTTGGTCAAGCCCGGCGACACCGTCGCGCCTGAGCAAAGCCTGATTACCGTGGAGTCTGACAAAGCCTCCATGGAAATCCCGTCCAGCCACGGCGGCGTGGTGCGGGAACTGAAGGTGCAGCTAGGCGACAAGGTCAAACAAGGCTCGCTGGTTTTGGTGCTGGAAGGCGAGGGCGCTGCGCTCGCTCCGGCTGCGGTCAGTGCACCTGCCGGTACCGCGCCCGCTGCCCCCGCATCTGCTTCTGCCTCCGCAAGTACACCCGCTGCGCCTGCCACTCCCGTCATTGCGAGCGAAGCGAAGCAATCCATCCCCGCGTCCAGCTACGCCGGCACGGTAGATATGGACTGCGACCTGCTGGTCCTCGGCGCAGGCCCCGGCGGTTATTCCGCCGCGTTCCGCGCAGCAGACCTGGGCTTAAAAGTCATTTTGGTAGAGCGCTACGCCAGCCTGGGCGGCGTGTGCCTGAACGTGGGTTGCATTCCTTCCAAAGCACTTTTGCACGTCGCCGCCGTCATGGACGAAGTCAGCCCCATGGCCGACCTGGGTGTGGACTTTGGCGCACCCGCCGTCAACATCGACAAACTGCGCGGCCACAAAGAAAAAGTAGTGGGCAAACTCACCGGTGGCTTAGCCGCTATGGCCAAAATGCGCAAGGTCACCACAGTGCGCGGCTACGGCGCGTTTGTGGGCAGCCACCACATTGAAGTGGAAGAAACCACGGGTACCGCACAAGAAAAAACCGGCAACAAAAAAGTGATCGGTTTTAAAAACTGCATCATCGCCGCAGGCAGCCAGGCGGTGCGTTTGCCCTTTATGCCCATTGACCCGCGCGTAGTGGACAGCACCGGCGCGCTGCAGCTTCAAAGTGTTCCTAAGCGCATGCTGATATTGGGCGGCGGCATCATTGGCCTGGAAATGGGCACGGTCTATAGCACCTTGGGCGCACGCCTGGACGTGGTGGAAATGATGGACGGCCTGATGCAAGGCGCGGACCGCGACTTGGTCAAAGTCTGGCAAAAAATGAACGCCAAGCGCTTTGACAACATCATGCTCAAGACCAAAACCGTGGGCGCACGCGCTTTACCCGAAGGCATTGAGGTGACGTTTGAAAGCGCCGAACCCGGAGGCACGGCCCCCGCACCCCAGGTCTATGACATGGTCTTGCAAGCCGTAGGCCGCACACCCAATGGCAAAAAGATTGCCGCCGACAAAGCCGGTGTGGCAGTGACGGACCGCGGCTTTATCAACGTCGATATTCAGATGCGCACCAATGTGCCGCATATCTTCGCCATTGGCGACATCGTGGGCCAGCCCATGCTGGCGCACAAAGCGGTGCACGAGGCGCATGTGGCCGCCGAAGTCATCGCGGGCGAACTGCAAGACAACAAAGAGCTGGCCAGCGCGGCCTTTAACGCCCGCGTCATCCCCAGCGTGGCCTATACCGATCCGGAAGTGGCCTGGGTGGGCCTGACTGAAGACCAGGCGAAAGCGCAAGGCATCAAGGTCAAAAAAGGCCTGTTCCCGTGGACCGCCTCGGGCCGCGCCATTGCCAATGGACGCGACGAAGGTTTTACCAAGCTGCTGTTTGACGACAGCCCCGAAGCACATGGACACGGCAAGATATTGGGCGGCGGTATGGTCGGCACGCATGCGGGCGACATGATCGGTGAGATTGCACTGGCCATCGAGATGGGCGCAGATGCAGTGGATATTGGCAAAACGATTCACCCGCACCCCACGCTGGGTGAATCCATTGGCATGGCTGCGGAAGTGGCGCATGGTAGCTGCACGGATTTACCGCCGGCGCGGAAGTAAACCCACCTGAGCGATGGAAAGCGCTTGCTATTTGGTATCACTACTGTAAAATGGGTGCATTGATTCCTATTTTTATGAATATATCAAATGGCCAACTTGAATGTAAGAAACCTGCCCGATGAGGTGCATCGGGCAATCCGAATCCAAGCAGCCCACCATGGCCGCAGCACCGAGGCGGAAATCCGCGACATCCTAGAGCGGGCAGCAAAGCCGCAGGGGCGCGTGAAACTTGGCTCGTTCCTGGCGGCCATCGCCCGCGAGGCCGGCGGCCTGACCGATGAAGAACACGCCTTGTTGGAGAGCGTGCGTATCAAGACTACAGCTCGTGCGGCGAGTTTCGAATGATTCTGCTCGATACGAACGTCATTTCGGAGCCGCAGCGCCGCGAGCCCGATGCCCGCGTCCTTGAATGGATCGACGCTCAAGCGCTGGAAACGCTCTATCTGTCCGTGGTTACGGTAGCCGAGTTGCGTGCAGGCATCGCGCTGATACCTGCCGGAAAGCGCCGGGACAGCCTGCATGACAACTTGGAAAAACGCCTGCTGCCCATGTTCGCCAACCGGGTGCTGTCGTTCGA
>CAMATX010000090.1 GCA_945861345.1 Comamonas sp. lk | reverse complement strand
CCAAAGCCGCTTTGAGCGGTGTGCAGCTTTGCGCTGCTTGTTTGAGGATGGTCGGGCCTTCCTCCAGAATATTGCGCCCTTCGTTGCGTGCTTTCACGATGGATTCGAGGGCCACGCGGTTGGCTACGGCACCCGCTTGGATGCCCATAGGGTGGCCAATAGTGCCCCCGCCAAATTGCAGCACCACATCGTCGCCAAACAAGTCGATCAGTTGGTGCATTTGGCCGGCGTGGATGCCGCCCGATGCGACCGGCATCACTTTTTTCAGATCGGCCCAGTCCTGGTCAAAGAACAAGCCGCGCGGCAGGTCAGTCTTGGTATAGCTGTCGCGGCAGACGTTGTAGTAGCCTTGTACGGTGAGCGGGTCGCCCTCGAGCTTGCCCACGGCGGTGCCGGTGTGCAAATGGTCGCAACCGGCCAGACGCAGCCACTTGGCGATGACGCGGAAACTTACGCCGTGGTTTTTTTGGCGGGTGTAAGTGCCATGGCCTGCGCGGTGCATGTGCATGATCATGTCGTTCTTGCGGCACCAGTTGGCCATGGACTGGATGGCGGTGTAGCCAATCACCAGGTCCACCATGATGATGACCGAGCCCAGGTCTTTAGCAAACTCGGCGCGCTCGTACATGTCTTCCATGGTGGCGCCGGTCACGTTCAGGTAGCTGCCCTTGACTTCGCCGGTGACGGCGCTGGCTTTGTTCACCGCGTCCATCACAAACAAAAAGCGGTCACGCCAGTGCATAAAGGGCTGGCTGTTGATGTTTTCGTCGTCTTTCATGAAGTCCAGGCCGCCTTTGAGGCCTTCATAAACCACGCGTCCGTAGTTGCGGCCCGACAAGCCCAGCTTGGGCTTGGTGGTGGCGCCCAGCAGGGGGCGGCCAAACTTGTCCAGACGCTCTCGCTCCACGATCAATCCCGTGGGCGGGCCTTTGAAGGTTTTCACATAGGCCACCGGAATGCGGATGTCTTCCAGGCGCGCCGCTTTGAGTGGCTTGAAGGAAAACACATTGCCGATCAGGCTGGCCGTCATATTGGCGATGGAGCCTTCTTCAAACAAGATCAGGTCATAGGCCACGTAGGCGAAATACTGGCCGGGGTTGTTGGGCACCGGGATGACTTTGTAGGCCTTGGCGCGGTAGCTGTCGCAGGCGGTCAGGCGGTCGGTCCACACCACGGTCCAGGTGGCGGTGGAGGACTCGCCGGCCACGGCCGCGGCAGCTTCTTCCGGGTCCACGCCGTCTTGCGGGGTGATGCGGAACAGGCACAGGGTATCGGTGTCTTTGGGTACGTAATCGGGCATCCAGTAGCCCATTTGCTTGTACTTCAACACGCCAGCGCTGGAGCGCTTTTTGGCATCGGTAATCTGGCTGTCGGTATCGCTCATGAATGGCTCCGGTGAGAGGTTTTCGGGTAGTCTGTAATGCAATGCAATGGAATGAATGGATCAGGCTGCGCGTTAGCTGGGTGCAAGCGCCGTGTTGGTTCGCGCTGCACTACTTTTTGCCAGTGCTGGCTTGGGCATGGCGCACAGGCCCGAGGGCGCTTCATGCGTACGCCAGTAATGGCCCGCCGCCGCAGCGCCGCTGCCCGGTTGCACATTGACGCCGCAATCGAGCATGGCCATTTCTGCGCCGTTGATGGCGGCCATCAAATGAATTTCATTCATATCGCCCAAATGGCCGATGCGAAACAGCTTGCCCGCCACTTTGGACAGACCGCCGCCCAGCGACAGGTTGTAGCGCTGGTACGCACGGGCAATCACCTCGGCGCCTGCAATGCCTTCGGGCAGCATCACCGCCGACACGGTGTCAGAGTGCCAGCGTTGCTCTTTAGCGCAGAGCTTGAGTTGCCAGCCCTCGGTCACCGCAGCTCGCACGCCTTCGGCCAGGTAATGGTGGCGGGCGATCACATTGTCCAGGCCCTCTTCGCTGATCATCTTGAGTGATTCAATCAGCCCGTACATCAACGTTAAGGCGGGGGTGTAGGGGAAGTAGCCGGTGGCATTGCTTTGGATCATGTCAGGCAGATCAAAGTAGGCCCGCTTGAGCTTGGATGAGGGGTACATCGCCAGCGCCTTGGGGCTGGCGCACAGAATGCCTAATCCCGCAGGCAGCATCAGTCCCTTTTGAGAGCCCGACACTGCCATGTCGATGCCCCAGTCATCGAAGCGGAAATCGATGCAACCCAGCGAGGAAACGCAATCGACAAACAACAGGGCCGGGTGCGCCGCCTCGTCCAAGGCCTCGCGCACTCCGGCAATGTCCGAGGTCACGCCGGTGGCAGTTTCGTTGTGGCAGACCAGCACCGCCTTGATCTGATGCTGCGTATCGGCCTTAAGAATGTCTTCGTATTGTTGTAAGGGCACGCCGGTGCCCCACTCGCATTCGACAATCTGCACATCCAAGCCCAGGCGCTCGCACATATCTATCCACAGGTGGCTGAATTGGCCAAAGCGCGCCGCCAGCACTTTGTCGCCCGGTGACAGGGTGTTGGTGAGTGCGGCCTCCCAGCAACCGGTGCCTGAGGATGGAAATACAAAGGGCGTGCCGGTCTCGGTGCGGAAAATCTCGCGCAACCCGGCCATGATGGTCTGGGTCAGCTGAGGAAAGCGTGGCGAACGATGGTCCTCCATCGAGACCATCATGGCGCGCTGAATACGCTCTGGCACATTGGTGGGACCGGGTACAAAAAGAAAATTACGACCAGCCATAGCGGTATCCTTTCGGTTGGAGGGATTGAAGGGGTGAACTGTAAAAGTCTGCCTTTCGAAAGTAAATTCATATATTTTTTGTTTTCAGTTAAGCTATTACTTAATGAAAAACGCAACCTTCCGCCAATTGCGCGTGTTTAGCGAAGTGGCCCGCCACCTGAGCTTTGCCCGCGCAGCGCAAACCCTGAACCTCACGCCGCCAGCCGTGACCATGCAGGTACGTGAGCTGGAAAAGCACATCGGCATGCCCCTGTTCGACCGCAGCGGCCGCACCGTCACGCTGACCACCGTGGGCGAATACATGCTGGTCTATGCCCGCAAAATGCTCGCTACCTTGAAAGACGCCGAGGACGCTGCTGCGCGGCTGCAAAAGCTGGAAGTGGGTTTGCTCACCATCGGCATGGTCAGCACGGCCAAGTATTTTTTGCCGCATTTGCTGGCGCGCTTTCGCCAGGAGCACCAAGGCGTGGATATCAAGCTGGTGGTGGGTAACCGCGAGCAACTGGTCAAGATGCTCTACGCCAACGAGGTGGATATCGCCATCATGGGACGACCGCCTACCGAAATGGCAACGCGGGCTGAGCCCTTCGCGGCGCACCCGCATGTGTTCGTCGCGCCGGTAGGCCACCCCTTGGCGCGTGGCGAAACCATTTCCCCACGCGACTTGCAAGCCCAGCCTTTTATTCTGCGTGAACCCGGCTCGGGCACACGTGCCGCCATGGAGCGTTTTTTAGAAAAAGCCCGGGTCGAGCCGCGCGTGAGCATGGAAATGGCCAGCAATGAGACGATCAAACAGGCGGTGATGGCCGGGATGGGTCTGAGTTTTTTATCGCTCCATACGCTGGGCTTGGAGTTGGACAACCGGCTTATCGCGGTGCTAGACGTCGAAGGTGCGCCGGTGGTGCGCGCCTGGAATGTGGTGCACATGCTCTCCAAGTTGCTGTCACCAGCGGCGGAAGCATTTCGTTACTTTGTGCTCGAGCATGGCGAGGATTACTTGGCGCAGCAGTTTGCACGGCACGTCAAGCTCGGTCCGTTGCAGGCCGAGCCGCTGCCTTCAGGGCTGCTGGCGAAAACGACGGCGTAAATCGGCCCCGTGCGCCAGCCCCGCAGCAATCAAAAACGCCCCCATACCAGGCCACCCATCGGGCGTTAGGGCGCAGCGCAACGCCAGCATCAGAAATAGGCCTGAGAGCACCGTTAGGACGTACTCCGCAGGTGCCAGTCCCCAGCCTCGCACCGTGTAGAGCAGCCACAGCAGCAAAGTTTCCAGCACAATAAAGCCGATGGCGATGTCGGCCACCATGGGGCCAACGTAGAGGCTTTGCAGGTTCACACTTTGGCCAGGCCCAGTAAATGCGCCATATCCTTGAAAAAGATGCGCACATGGGCCATGGGTTTCTTGCGCACCAATTGCTTGTTCATATACGACTCAAACGTGAGTTGCTGCACATCGCGGTCTTCACAGATTTTGACAAAGCGCTCGCGGCGCTTTTCGCTGCTGTACCAGAACCATTGCATGATGCCCAGCACGGTAAACACCGTGCGGTGTGCGCGCATGAATTCTTTGCGCGCATACAGAAGGCTCTTGACCTCGCCTGTGTGTAAGAGTTTTTCCACGGCGTAGGCGGCCAATTCGCCGCCATACATGGCGTAATAGATACCCTCGCCCGATGCCGGGGCCACCACCCCGGCCGCATCACCGGCGAGCACGACGTCGCGCCCGTTGTCCCAGCGTTTGAGGGGCTTCATGGGCAAGGGTGCGCCTTCACGGCGCAACACCTCGGCCTGGCCTAAACCGGAGGCGTCACGGAGCAATCCCACCGCATTGCGCAGCGAAAAACCTTTGTCGGCGCTGCCGGTACCAATGCTTAAGGTATCGCCGTGGGGAAAGACCCAGCCGTAAAAGTCTGGCGACAGTTTGCCTTGGTAGTAAACGTCACAGCGCGTGCCGTCATAGCCTGCCGGCTTGATGGCTGGGGCTTTGACAATCTCGTGGTAGGCGAAGACATATTGCGTGTCCGCAGCACCTTGTACGCCCCCCTGCCGCGCGACCTGCGATTTAGCGCCGTCTGCGCCAATGATGGTGCGCGCCCGCACGCAGGCGGGCCTGCCCTCACCGCGCTGCGAGTGCTCACGGGCTTGGTAATGCACCACGCTCACGCCGTCGGCATCGCGGCTGAGCTTTTCAAACGTACCGATGCGCCGGACCGCCCCAGCGCTGGCAGCTCGTACGCGCAGCCATTCGTCAAACTCCGCACGATCAACCATTCCGACAAAGCCATTGTCAATGGGAATATCCACCGTGTGCGCGCTGGGTGCAATCATGCGCGCCGAACGCGCCTTGGCCACCAGCAAATGATCAGGGATGGCGTAGTCCTTGATCAAGCGCGGCGGGATCGCTCCTCCGCAAGGTTTAATGCGCCCAGCCCTATCCAGCAGCAACACCGAATGCCCGCGCTGGGCCAAGGTGTGGGCGGCGGTAGCGCCTGCGGGGCCACCGCCTACGATAACAACGTCAAAGGTTTCGTTTGTGTGCATCACAGCACCTCCATGGTTTTTTGCTTCCAACAAAAAGAGCTTCGTACCGTGTCATACGCTCGCGCCCACCAGTGCGCGCAAAGCAAAAGCGCTGACCATCATCCCTGCAACAAAAAATGGCACGCCAAATCCGCTGTACCACAGCGCCCGCTGGGAGACCTGCGTCAAGAAGTGGTCCATCATCAACAATTGAATGCCCAGCAAAACGGCTACCGCCACGCCTTGACCAGGCTGGCCCCATGCGAATAGCAAGAGGATGACAAAGATTTGTGGCAAAGCCATGAACCAGCACGCCACACCAGCGGCGCGCTGTTCGCCCAGTTGCACCGGCAGCGAAAGCACACCCATCGCCCGGTCGCCATGCACCGCCTTAAAGTCATTGAGCGTCATGATTCCGTGGGTGCCGATGCTGTAGAGCAAGGCCAACCAAAGCGAGCGCGCATCGGGCATCTGGCCACCCGCCATGACGGCCGCGCCGGTTGTCCAGGCGATACCTTCGTAGCTGATGCCGCAAGCCGCGTTGCCCCACCAGCCGTTCTCCTTGAGCCGAAACGGTGGCGCGCTATAGGCCCAAGCCAGCAACAGGCCCAGTACAGCCGCACCAAAACCCCAGGGCCCCAGCACGCTGGCCACAGCCAGCGAGACCAAGGTCCACAAGATAGCGATGTACAAACCCCAGCGCCCCGGCATACGTCCCGAGGGAATGGGGCGGTGCGGCTCGTTGATGGCGTCGACGTGGCGGTCAAACCAGTCGTTGACGGCCTGGCTGGTGGCGCACACAAAAGGCCCGGCCAGCGCGACGCCCACGATGGCCAAAACCCATTTACCCTGCATAGGCACGCCCGAGGCCACCACCCCGCAGGCAAACGCCCACATTGGCGGGAACCAGGTAATCGGCTTGAACAGCTCGGTGACGGCGGAAAGTTGGGGCAAAGACATGCCCAGTGGTTTTACAGTTGACACATTCAAGTGTCAAGATAAATTTACACTTCCTATGGTTTCCCCTAGTGCCCGCCGTGCGCAGGCCCCACAGTCCGCTTAGGCTTCGCCTTCGCTGCCGGCGTCTCCCATGCCAAACCGGCGCAGTTTGACATACAGGCTTTGCCGCGAGAGGCCCAACATTTCGGCTGCCGATGCACGGTTGTCGCCGGTCAGCTCCAAGGCGGCCTCAATGCACAGTTGCTCGATCAGGTCGGTGGTTTCGCGCACGATGTCCTTGAGCGGAACGCGGCCCACCAGCTCGGTCATTTGGCCTGTGGAGCGCGGTAACTCGCGGCTGGGCTTGGTCTCGCTGTTCAGGCGCAAGCCCACGTCGCGGATGGTAAAGCCAAGGCAGCGCTGCTCGCCTGTGGTCACTGCCACAGCGGAAATTTCCACATCGGTGGTGGATCCGTAGTCGCCGCGCATCCGGGTGGCAAATAAACGCACCACATCGCGCTGGCGCAAGTTGGAAATGAGCACGCTCAAATCGACCCCGGCGCGGCCAAGCCAGCGCTCCAAGGATTCGCCGCGCACCAAGGCCTCGTTGCTGACCTGGGCCAGCTGCAAAAAGGCCCGGTTGGCAGTAAGCACATTGCCGCTCAGGTCCGTGACGACAAAGGCGTCGGGGGCACTTTCCATCACGTCGGTCAGGACCTGCTTGGTCGCAGCCATGCCCGAGGTATCGGCAAGCTGGTTTTTGGGCGCCAAACGCAGCAGAAAATGCGACGATTGCTCTTGGCGGAACAAGGAAACCGACACGCTCACCTCGGTATTGCTAGGTACCAGGCGCACCTCGACGGGGGACGAAAGGCCACTGGAGCGCAAGCCTGAGAACACCTCACTCAAGGCGGTGTTGCTGCGTTTGTCCAGACTATGCGCCAGACTCCAGCCTGACTTGGCCAAGGTCTCACCAAATAGCGCTTGCGCGGCCGGGTTGCTTTCCTCGAGCTTTTCGGTATTGGCATCAAGGATCAGCAAGGCTTCCGAGGACACCTGGAACAAGAGTCGGTAGCGCGTCTCGACATGCTTGAGGTGCCAGTAATCGCGCTCCATCGAACGCTGGGCAGTGACCAATTTTTGTTGCAAGGCAGCCTGTGGGCGCAGGTCCCGGCCAAAGGCAATGGCATGGGCCGGATTACCTCCCGAAGCCGCAGGCACCTGAATCACGGAATAGGACAAGGGCAATTCCGTACCGTCACTGGCGCGTTGGTTGAGATGGCGCCATTTGGGGCCCTTGCCAGAGCCTAGGTCACGCAGCATCGAGGCAACCTTGGGTTTGCTCTCTTCGGTGACTGTTTGGCTCCATGGCTGGCCCATCCAATGGGCGTAGCCGTGACTAAGCAATTCTTCGTTGCCAAATGCCGCATCCTGAATGACGCCTTGCGCATCGATGACCAAGACGACGTCGGCCGCCGCTGTGACCAATCTGGAAACCGTATCGGCGTCCAATCGGTCGAAAAAACGCTGCGCTTGATCAAAACGCCCCGCTTGCTCAGTCGGTGCAGTTTCGAGAGGTTGGGTCATAAATATTCCATTTAATGTAGGAAGGGTCGGCTTATTGCAGCGGGGCGCCGGAGGAAAGATGCAGTCGAACCAAGGCAGGCGCCTGGTGCGCGTCGCTAGTCACCAAATCGGCACCAAGGACAGACACGCCGTCCGGGTTTACCGCAAAAAGCGGACCACCCACCATTATGCACACCGCCTTGTTTTTAGAAGCCTTACGAACCGCGGCAATGGCGGCAGTTAAATTAGGCAAATTTATCGCGGTAGCCAAGGAAAAGCCGACCACGTCAAAGGCTCGCTGACCCACCAGCGCTTGGGGCGAGTCGTCCAGATCGTACGGTCCGCCAACGACTTCCCAGCCTTGTTTTCTGAAAAGTTCGGCCACCATAGATAAGCCAAAAGTGTGCTGCTCTCCGGGCGTGGGTACCAAAAGAATGCTCAATCCGTTGGGGATGGGGTGCCTGGACTGCTCGACTTCGGAGTTCAGCTCACGCAGCATTTTTTGCAATCCACCCAGGCCAATAGTGACGTCGGTGAAGTCACATAAATCGTTTTCCCACAACTCGCCCAAATAACGGGCCGCGGGCGCCAGCAAATCGAGATAAATGGCCTCTACCGGCGCGCCCTTGGAACGCATATCGGTGATAAAAGCCAGTGCCTGCGCCTCATTGCGGGTAAGAATCAACTGCCCAAAACTGGCCACATCCTCGGGCGAGACCTCCACAGTGGCGACCGCTGGAGGAATGTCGCACTCAATAGGCGTGCGGTGGGCCAGCATCAGGCGGGGAATGATTTCGTGCTCAATCGCCTGCGCCAACACGGCCACCGTGTGGTCTGAGTCGGCCAGGGACTGCGACGGGCCAGCCCCGTGCGCGCCTTGCCAGTCGTCCGACTGGCTGCCTTCGCTAAAACCTGCGTCCTTTACAAAGGTGCTCCGGTTGGATGAACCCATGTTTTTCTCCTTACCCAATCAAAGGAATTGTCTTGTCTCGTTATAGGGGATCCGCTCGCGCCGGGCAAGAAAACCCGCCGTCATCCCTGGGTCGGAGCCTCCGTGGGTGACGAAATTTCTTGACTCGCAATGCTGTCTAGTTCGTTTTACGCTGCAATTTGATCCAGGTCAAAGGAATTTTAAAATCCGACAAAAATACTCGGATTTATTTAAGTGTCAAATTTATCTGACGTAACAAATAGTTGACATTTTTAGAAATGGGGGATAAATTGACTCCCATGCCTGACAAACATTCATCTTTCGCGGGTCCTGTGGCCAACGCGAGAAGGTCCCGCCCCCCTCTGTACACGCCCCAAGAGCGAGCGCGCCGCGACCGTACGTACTGGACTTTTGTCCAAGGACTCCTAGCGCCGATCCAGTTCATTATTTTCCTGGGCAGCCTCGGTTTTGTGCTGCGCTACCTGGCCACGGGCGAAGGTTTGGAGACTGCGAATAACTCGGTGGTTGCCAAGACCCTGGTGCTCTACACCATCATGATCACCGGCTGTATCTGGGAAAAAGTCGTGTTCGGACGCTACCTGTTTGCCCCGGCGTTCTTTTGGGAAGACGTTTTCAGCATGCTGGTGCTAGCGCTGCACACCGCCTATTTGGTGGCGATGGCCAAAGGCTTGCTGAGCAGCCGCGATCTGATGCACCTGGCGCTTGCAGCCTACGCCACATATGCCATCAACGCCGGTCAATTCATTCTCAAACTGCGCGCCGCACGCCTGGACCACGAGGAAAAGCTGCGCGAAGCGGCCGCCACGTCGACAGGCGCTGAACTGGGAGCGGTCTGCGCATGAGCACCGTCGCATTCCCCATTCCCGTCAAAGCCGCAGGCGGTTGCAGCGATGCACCGGTGTTGCGCGAGCGCGGTCAGCACGAAGTGTTTTGCGGCCTGACCGGCATCATCTGGCTGCACCGCAAAATCCAGGACGCGTTTTTCCTGGTGGTGGGCTCGCGCACTTGTGCGCACCTGATCCAGTCCGCCGCTGGGGTGATGATTTTTGCCGAGCCGCGCTTTGCCACCGCCATCATCGACGAGCGCGACCTTGCTGGTTTGGCCGACGCCAATACCGAGCTGGACCGCGTGGTCGGCCAACTGCTGGCGCGCCGCCCCGAAATCAAATTGCTGTTTTTGGTGGGCTCGTGCCCTTCAGAAGTGATCAA
>CAMATX010000089.1 GCA_945861345.1 Comamonas sp. lk | reverse complement strand
TCGAGCTCCACAATGCGGGCGCCCAAAGCCTGGCTTTGCGCGGCCAGCGTGGGCGCATCAATCAGCACGCCGTTGCGCTCGATGCGGTACAGCGCCTCGCTGCTGTCGATTTCCAGTTGGTAAACAAAGGCCAAACCCGCGTCGGCCTGCACCCGTGGCCAGAGCGCTTGGTGCACTTCGAGCGTCATATCGGCGTCTTCGCAGGCGTACTGGGTGGCGCGGGCAATATCGACCTGGTCAAAGCCGATTTGGTGCGCGCCCTTGCCACACACGTCTTCAAAGCTGAGCCCGCTGCGGCCCAGGTGGCGCTCAGCCAGACTCTCCAGACTATGCGGCTTGTGCACCTCGACCACATAGCTTTGCAGCATGGTGTCGTGCACATAGCCATGCACCTCGATGCCGTGGTTGGCAAACACATGGCGGTCGTATTTGACGTGCTGGCCTAGCTTGGCCCGCAGCGGGTTTTCCAGCCAGGGCCGGAGCAGTTCCAACACTTCCTGGCGCGGCAGTTGCGCCGGCGCATCCGGGTAGTTGTGCGCCAGCGGAATGTAGGCGGCCACGCCCACTTGCACACTCAGGCTGATCCCCACGATCTGCGCGCGCATGGCGTCCAGCGAGGTGGTTTCGGTGTCGATCGAGACCAAGTCGGCCGCGTCCAGGCGCGCGAGCCACGCGTCCAGCGCGGGGCCGTCCAGCACGGTTTCGTAATGCGGGGGGCGGGCCAGCAAGGCCGGGGCGGCCTCGGCGGGCGCCGCAGCGCCGCTGCTCGAAGCCTGTGTAGCCGCACCAAACAAATCCATCGCCCCACCCGCCTGGCTGGCCGCTTTGTCCATCTGCGCGGCCACGGTTGTGGCCAGACCTTTAAAACCATGGCTTTGATAGAACGCCAGCAAAGCCGGTAAATCAGGCTCGCCGCAGCGCAAGTCCGAGAAATCGGGCAGTGCGGGCAACCAAGACTGCAAATCACAGTCGGTCTTAATACGCAGCAATTCCCGCGCCGTGGGCAGCCAATCCAAAGCGCCGCGCAGGTTGTCGCCGGCTACGCCCTTGATGGACGCGGCGTTGTCGATCACACCTTGTAAATTGCCAAATTCCTGCAGCCATTTGACAGCGGTCTTGGGGCCGACTTTGGTCACGCCAGGCACGTTGTCTACCGTGTCGCCGACCAGGTTTTGGTAGTCCAGCATCAGGCTGGCGGGCACGCCGAACTCTTCCAAGACGCCAGCCAGGTCGCGCCGCTTGCCGTTCATGGTGTCAATGATGGTGATGCGCTCGTTGACCAGTTGGGCCAAATCCTTGTCGCCGCTGCTGACGATCACTTCCATGCCCCGGGCGGCGGCCAGCACGGCCAGGGTGCCAATCACGTCATCGGCTTCCACGCCGGGCACGTCCAGCACTTTCATGCCTTGCAGGCGCACCATGGCGTGGATCGGCTCGATCTGGGCGCGCAAATCGTCGGGCATGGGCGCGCGCTGGGCTTTGTACTGGGGATAAATCGCATCCCGGAACGTCGGGCCTTTGGCGTCAAAAACGCAGGCTACATAGGCGGCGGGCACCTCTTTGCGCAGCGACTGCATCATATTGACCATGCCGCGCAGCGCCCCGGTCGGACGGCTTTGCGGGTCGCCGGGCACGGCCCGCAGGTCGGGCATGGCGTGAAATGCGCGGTACAGATAACTCGATCCGTCAATCAGCAACAAAGTGGGCGTGGGGGAGGAAGAAGGGGCTTGCATGCACGCATTTTGCCTGTCCA
Organism: Comamonas sp. lk; assembly: GCA_945861345.1. Lineage (GTDB taxonomy): Bacteria > Pseudomonadota > Gammaproteobacteria > Burkholderiales > Burkholderiaceae_C > Allorhodoferax. The sequence goes on along the minus strand of CAMATX010000089.1, from coordinate 8,835 downwards.
CAGGGGCTAAAACCGCCCTCTACAATGCGCTGCGGCGCAGCAGGCGGTGCGCACTCCATCCACACAGGTTTGCCCCATGGCGGTTTACACCCAAGTTTCTTTCGACCAGGCCGACGCCTTTTTCCAACACCTCGGCCTGGGCCCGCTGACCCGACTGCAAGGCTGCGCCGGCGGCATCGAAAACACCAATTATTTCGCCGACACTGCCACCGATCGCTATGTGCTCACGCTGTTCGAGCGCCTAAGCCCCCAGCAACTGCCCTACTACCTGCGCCTGATGCGCCACTTGGCCCTGCAAGGCATCCCCGTACCCGACCCGGCTGCCGACGCCGGCGGCAATTTGCTGCACAGTTTGCAAGGCAAACCGGCCTGCGTGGTCAGCTTGCTGGCTGGCAAAAGCGAGCTGCAACCCGGCCCGCAGCATTGCGCCCAGGTGGGCGCGATGCTGGCGCGCATGCACTTGGCCGGGCGTAGCTACGATCTGCAGCAAGCCAATTTGCGTGGCCTGACTTGGTGGAATGCCACCGTGCCCGAGGTGCTGCCCTTTATCAGCGCCGACCAGGCCGCGCTATTACAAAGCGAACTGGCGGCGCAAAACGCCCTAAGCGCTACGGCAGACTACGCGGCCTTGCCACGCGGCCCCATCCACGCCGACCTGTTCCGCGACAACGTGATGTTTGCCACCGAAGGCGAAGGACCGGCCCAACTGACCGGCTTCTTTGACTTTTACTTCGCCGGCGACGATGCCTGGGTGTTTGACATCGCCGTATGCCTGAACGACTGGTGCGTCGACACCGCCAGCGGCGCACCGGACGCGGCCCGCAGTGCGGCATTTATGCAGGCCTACAGCGCGGTCCGCCCCCTAGAGGCCTCAGAGCAAGCCGTGTTTGGCACCCTGCTTCGGGGCGCGGCGATGCGCTTTTGGCTCTCACGCCTGTGGGACTTTTACCTGCCACGCCAAGCGGCCATGCTCCAAGCCCACGACCCCACACCCTTTGAGCGCATACTGCGCCAGCGTATCGCCCAAGCGCATACCCCCACCCCATGAAGCTCAACATCATCCCCGCCCGCCACGGCGCCCTCTGGGTCAAGCTGGGTATTCGCACGTTTTTGCGCCAGCCGCTGGCGCTGTCGGGCTTGTTTTTCATCTTTATGGCGGTGATGTCGCTGCTGTCCATGGTGCCGCTGATTGGCAATGTGCTGGCTTTGGCGCTTTTGCCCGGCGCCACTTTGGGCCTGATGGTCGCCACGCAAGAGACGCTCAAAGGCCAGTTCCCGATGCCCGCCGTGCTGCTGAGCGGCTTTCGGGCCGGCCGCACCCAATTGCGCGCCATGCTGATTTTGGGTTTTTTGTATGCGCTGGGCTTTGTTGGCGTGCTGGGCATTTCGGCGCTGATGGACGGCGGCAAGTTTGCGCAGCTGTACCTTCTGGGCGGTACCGCAGGCGCCGAGGTGCTGCAAGACCCCAAATTTGAAGCAGCCACCCTGGTGGCGCTGGCGCTGTATATGCCGCTGTCTTTGCTGTTTTGGCATGCGCCGGCACTGGTGTACTGGGACGGGGTGCCGCCGGTCAAAAGCCTGTTTTTCAGCTTTGTTGCCTGTACGCGCAATGTGGGGGCGTTCACGGTGTACAGCCTGGCCTGGATACTGGCCTTTATAGTGATCGGCTTTACGGTCGTCCTCTTGGCCAGCCTGACTGGCAGCGAAGATGCCGTGGTGGCCGTGCTTTTCCCCTCGGCCATGCTGATGGCGGCCATGTTTTTCACCTCGATTTACTTCACGTATGCCGAAAGCTTTAGCACGCCGACGGTGCACCTGGCCTGAGACGTCATTTTTTTGTCATAGGGCTGCGCTAGGCTGCCTTCGCTATGCAAAGCAATCCCACCCCAACTTTTGGTAGCGCCGCCTCCGTTCGAGTAGCTGGCCGGCTGACAGACTGTATGACTTCGGCGCTGGTGCTCTTGTCCGTGGCATGCGCGCTGGGTACCGGCATCTTGACCGCTGCGCCAGCGCGTGCGCAGACCACGGACCAGACGCCGCCGATGGCCCTGCGCTGGCGCGATTTTTTTGCCAGCCCCGTCGGCCCCCAAGGACTGGTGTTTAGCGAGCGACTGCGCCAAGCCCAGGGCAAACCAGTGCGCATCAGCGGCTATATGGTGCAGCAGGAGATTGGCACGCCCGGGCAGTTTCTGCTTGCGCCGCGCCCGGTTCTGATGAGCCAGCACGCCGATGGCGAGGCGGACGATTTACCGCCAGCCACCGTTTTTGTCGCGCTGGCGCCCGAACAGCACGACCGCATGGTCGCCTACAGCCGTGGTGTGATGGAGGTCGCTGGCGTGCTGGACCTAGGGCGCAAAGAAGGCCCGGACGGGCGCGTCTCCTGGGTGCGCCTGCAATTGCCCGCTGAGAGCACCCGCGCCATGAATGGCCTCGAATACATCAATTACCGCCACACCTTGAAGCACTTGCATTAAGTGGCCGCCAAACACCCTTCACACCCTCATTGCCCTTTTGGATTTCTACCATGCACGTTTTTGAAATGAATACATATCGTCCTGCCTTAGCCGCTTTGGCCGCCTTGACCGCGCTGTGCGCCCAAGCGGCGCCCACCGTGACCCGCCTCACACCGCCCAGCGAGTTGTTCAGCAGCGGGCAAGCCGCGCCGGTAATCGCCCGCTTCCTGCCCGGCCAGCGCTTTGATTTGCAGGCCACCTTGCGACCAGACGCGGCCGACAAACAAATCGTCAGCGCCAGCTTCACGCTGGACGGCAAGGCCATAGTGGCTCCTGTGGCCCTTAAGAACTGCGAAGCGCTGTGCCTCAAAGGTGTTCCGTCCAACGCCGCATTGGCCACGGTGCGTGCCTTTAGCGTGGACGCACCGGGCATGCATACCTTGCGTGTCAACGCCACCCAAAGCGACGGGCAAACCGTCAGTGCCCAGGGCAATTTTGAAGTCGTCGCACTCGCCCCTGGCGGGCAAAAGGTGAAAAACATCATTATTTTGCTGGGCGACGGCATGGGCGCCGCCCAGCGCACGGCCGCGCGTATCGTCGCGGGCGGCTACGCCCAGGGCAAGGTGATCGCGCCCTTAGCGATGGACAGCTTTCCAGTGACAGGCATGGTCAAAACCGCCTCGCTCAACTCCATCGTCACCGACTCGGCGCCGGGTATGACGGCCTATGTCTCGGGCAACAAAAACAACAATAACGAAGAAGGCGTTTTCCCTGACGACACCACCGACCCGTTTGACAACCCGCGCATCGAGTACCTCAGCGAATACCTGCACCGCACCCAAGGCAAAGCACTTGGGCTGGTCACCACCGCTGACGTGTTTGACGCCACACCGGCAGGCAATGCCGTTCACACCAGCAGCCGTGGCGCGGGTACGGGCATCGTGGACCAGTATTTGGACGACCGAGGCCTGACCGGGCTCTCCGTGCTGATGGGCGGCGGGCGCAAATGGTTTTTGCCGGCCTCCACCCCCGGATCAGCACGTGGCGACCGCACCGACTATGCTTTTTCAGGCACGGACGCGCACACTGCCGACATCGTCAAACGCTGGGGTGCGGCACCGGGCAGTTTGGACAAGGACCGCAATCTATTGGCCGACTTCCAGGCTGCTGGCTTTGCTTACACGCCGGACAAGAGCACGCTAGACACCATCGACCCGTCCAAAACCGAGCGCTTGCTGGGCCTGTTTGCCCTTTCTAATATGAATGTGGCGCTCGACAAAATCGACGGCCGGCGCGCCAAAGCCCAGGGCCAAAACGGGCGGGTGGTGGACGACTACGGCTTTCCCGACCAGCCCATGCTCGACGAAATGGCGGCCAAGGCGCTCGCTGTGCTGGACCGCCAGAAAAACGGCTTTGTGCTGATGATCGAAGGCGCCTCCATCGACAAGCAGGCCCACGCCATGGACACCGAGCGCTGGATGCTCGACACCATCGAATTTGACCGTGCCGTGGCGCTGGCCAAAACCTATGCCCAAAGTCGCTCGGACACCCTGGTCATCATCACTGCCGACCATGAGTGCGCAGGCGTTGCGCTTATTGGGGGTTCGCGTGTGAACGACGCACGTTTGCAGGCCCTGGTGCGCGAAGGCGGCGGCACAGCAATGCGTAACGAGGTGGTCGGCGTCTATGAGCAAGCGGGCTTTCCCAAATACAAAATCGCCGCCGACGGCTACCCCCAAACCACCGATATCGACAACCGCATGTTGGTGGGCTACGGTGCCAATGCCGACCGCATGGAAGACTTTCGCACCAATCCACTGCCCTCGCAGGACAGCCAGCAACCTTTTGCCAAGCAGGCTCCCCTGTCCACCTACCCTGCCGGTCCGATGGCGCGCGACCTGGAAGGCAAATACATGATTACCGGCCAAGTACCTGGTGACAGCGCTACCCACACCGCCACCGACATCCCGCTCTCGGCATTCGGGCCAGGCGCTTACAGTTTTACCGGCGTGATCGACAACACGGACGTGTTTTTCAAGCTGGCCCAGGCCGCCACGCGCGGGATCGTGCTGCCGCCAGGCATGGTGCCTGCCACCGTGCGTGCAGCCAAAAAGCCATAAGGAGCGGCTGCACCGCAGCTTGGGACGCAAGGCTTTCGTTTGCCGGAAAGCTAGGCGCGGTGGTGGGTATTGACCTGCGTCAGCCCAGCGTCAGGGCGCAAGTGAGGGGACAAACTAAAATCCGCCCCATGCGCAACGACCGCTGATTGCGCCCGCCCTTGCATTTGCGCAAGCGGCAGCCCCGAAAAGGACAAAAACATGCAAGCGCTCGCGTTGGAATCGGCCACTCTGGCAAAGGGACGAACCGCCCTTGGCTCCCTGTTGTGCTGGATGCTGCTAGCCGTCAGCCTGGAACCCTCGCTGGCCATCGCCCAAACCGTGCGCCCCCTGCAAATTTGGCCCACCATTCCCTTTGTGCGGGGCAAAGACCTGTGCCAGTACCAAGAGTCCTACGCCAAAAATAAGAACGAGCAATCTCAAGCCATGCTGCAAAACGTGGTCTCGCTGATCCGCGAGGGCGCTAAAGAGGCGGTGGCCTTTGGCATCGTCCAGGCTATGGACGAGATGGAAAACACCAACCGCGCCCAGGCTGTTGCTGGCTTGGGCATGGACGTGCTCTTAGAGGGCAGCTTCAAAGCCAACCTGGACGCCTATTACCGCGATATGCAGCCCGCCCAGCGCCGCGTCGGATTTTTCAACCCCATGCCCTTGACCCAGCTGGTACGCGGCCTGCGCGAACAAAAGCGCCAAGGCTACCTGGACGACAAGCTGGTACGCGATCTGTATGGCATTTTTTGGGGCACATATTCTTTTGCCCAGGACTGCAATGGCCAGGTGCTGGTCACCATGCACCTAGAGGGCAAAGACGGCTCGACCTACAACTTCCAGGGCCAGGGCCTGCCCCAGTCAGTGATGCAAAACATTGCCGGCCAGGTGTTTGAGTACTTTCAGAAAACCAAATTCCCTTCCAAAGTCACTCTGGGCAGCAGCATCTTGGAGCTGGTGGGAACCCCGAGCGCACCCACTGCCCATACGCCCGACTCTGCCTCTGCCGAGCGCGCCTGCAAAAAGCTCAATGCGCGCCTGCCGACCGTAGAGGAGCTGGAGTTTTTGGCCGCCATGGGCGACTGGAACGGCGGTGTGAGTTTGCGCAGCGACCTGTGGGCGCTGCAAGGCGGCATGGTCTACGCGCCTGATTTACGCAACCCCTCGCCGGTGCGCAGCGCCGAAGAGGTGCGCGGGCCGGATCTGCACTATTACTGCGTGCGGGGCTAGCAGCGCCTGGCTTGGCGCCAGAGTGGCGCTTCAGTGCGGCTCTAAGTGCACCTGGCAGGCCATGCAATGGGCTGTTTCGGGCATGGCGTCCAGGCGCGCCTCCATGATGTCGGCGCCGCATTCGGTACAAATGCCGTAAGTGCCGTCATGCAGGCGTTTGAGGGCGGCCTCTACCTCGTGCAGGCGGGCAGTTTCGCGCTCGCCAAGGCAAAAGTCTAAGTCGCGCTGGGTGATGCTTTGGGCGTGCGAGTCGCCCGGGCCAGGCAGACTGTCGCTGGCCACCTCGGCGCGGCTACGCTGGCCGCCGCGCTGCTCAGAAATGAGGCGCAGAAGATCGGTCAGCATGTTTTCCAAGCGCTCTAAATGAACGTGGCCATGGTGGCGCTGCAGGATGGAGTTGATGTAGGGCATAGCGCGATCATGCCTTTGCGCACAAAGCGGGGCTTGATTTGTATCAAGAAAAAGCGCCCTGTGAACCTCTTAAAGGCACAGGGATCAGGCCGGGCAAGACCCATGTCCGGAACGTCAGACCTCGGGCCAGCAAGGCTGCACCTTGCGCACCTCGCGGCTGCGCACCACCGCGCCATCGCCAGCAGAAGGCATGCCTGGCTTAGCGAAACCCGACGCGGTCCAGCATTTGCTGTACCTTAATCTGATTCATGCCTATGACACTGGCGGGTAATTTTTCACTTTTAAAGGAGGCGCCGCCCATGGCTTTGAGCGCCGGGTTGTTGATGCTCAATCCTTTCACCACAGGCCATTCGTTATTGCCATCGGCGAAATACAGCTGTGCCGGTTCGCTGACCAGATACGTTAGGAATTTGAGGGCGTTTTCCGGATGCTTGGCATGGCGCGCTACCGCGCCACCGGCGATGTTCATATGCGTCCCCCAGGACGATTGGTTGGGGAACACCACGCCGATACGCTCCACTATGGCTTTGTCCTGCGCACTGTCGCTGCGGTAGAGGCGGGCAAGGTAGTAGGAGTTGGCCAAAGCGATCCCGCATTCGCCGCTGGCCACGCCCTTGATCTGGTCAGTGTCGCCGCCTTTAGGCGCGCGGGCCATATTGGCCACCAAGCCCTTAAGCCAGGCCTCGGTAGCCGGTGCGCCCAGGTGCTCCACCATGGCGCCAAACAAAGAGAGGTTGTAGGGGTGCGAGCCTGAGCGCGTACAAAGCCGCCCGGCGTGCTTGGGATCGGCCAGCTTTTCATAGCTGTCCACGTCCTGCGCTTTGATTTTTTGCTTGTCATAGACGATGAGTCGGGCGCGCGTGGATAAACCGAACCAACGGGTTCCCTCCGGCCGAAGTTTGGCGCGCCATTGCTCTGGCACCGCCTTGAGCAGGACTTCCGATTGGACGGGCGCAAACAAGTCTTCGATTTCACCTTTCCACAGCCTGGCCGCGTCGACCAGCAGGATTACGTCCGCAGGCGAGGCGGCGCCTTCGGCTTTCAGGCGGGCCAGGATGCCCGCGTCATCCGCGTCCACCCGGTTGATTTTGATGCCGGTAGCACGGGTGAAGTTCTCGTATAGCGCCTCATCGGTCGCGTAGTGCCGCGCGGAGTACAAATTGAGTACCGCTTCTTCAGCAGCAAAAGCAGGCAAGGTGCAATGGAGGAGGCCCATGGCCAAGCAAAGTTGGCGGCTCGCGCTGAGCCAAGGCCGCGCAGATAAAGCGTTCATGAAAATAGCTGGTAAAAAAGACAAGGCCTCAGTATAACCAAATGCGAATCATTCGCATTTGAAAGTCCTGCCCATTTCCAGGTCTATTTCTGTTGCGCTTTGGCCATAAGCAGCACGGGCAGCAAACCAGCCAGTACCAATGCCAACGATGGCAAAGCCGCCTCGCCCAAGCGCTCGTCGCGCGCCAATTGGTAGGCCATAACGGCCAGGGTGTCGGTATTAAAGGGGCGCAGCACCAAAGTGGCTGGTAACTCTTTCATCACATCCACCCACACCAATAACAGCGCCGAAGCCACGGTCGGGCGCAGCAAGGGCCAGTGCACGCGGGCAAACACATCGCTTGCGCGCGAACCGAGCATGCGGGCGCTTTCGTCGGCGCTGACGGGTATGCGTGCATAGCCGCTTTGCACGCTCTGCAAAGCCACGGCAATAAAGCGCACCAGGTAGGCCCAAATCAAACCCAGCACGGTCGCGGTGAGCCAGTAACCGGCACCGCTACCAGGCCAGTGCAATTGCACCCAACTGACGGGCAGCATCAAGCCCACCACTATGACCACGCCAGGCACCGCATAGCCCAGCCCGGCCAGTTGCGTACTTAGGCGACGCCACCATGTGGGGTGGGTGCGCAGTCCGTGCGCCAGCCACAATGCCAAGGCGGCGGCCAGCAGCGCGCTGATGCCGCCCAAGCGAAGACTATTCCAAAACCAGCCCCCAAAGGCAGCCCAAGGCAAGGCTTGTTGTTGACTGCCTACCCAGAGCGCGTGGCCCATGATGAGCACTGGAAACACAAAGCCCAACAACACGGGCAACAAGCACAGTACACACGCCAAAGCGGCGTGCCAGCCATGAAGTCGCAAGGGCTGCGACTCGTTGCTGCGGGCGGGCCCGCGCCGGTTCGCAAAGCGCAAACGGTCTTGCGCGCGATGCTCCCACCACAGCACGGCTGCAACGAAAAAAAGCAGCACAGACGATAGCTGCGCCGCCGCGACCCGGTTGTCCATCACCAGCCAGGCTTTGTAAATGCCGGTAGAAAACGTTTGCACGCCAAAGTAACTGCTGACCCCAAAATCGGCCAGGGTCTCCATCATGGCTAAGGCCAGACCGGCGGCTATGGCCGGACGCGCCAGCGGTAAGGCCACGCGAAAAATACGCCGCAAAAGGCCAGCACCTAGCAATCGCGCTGCTTCCATCAGCTGAGGTGCACGTTCAGCCAAGGCACTTCGGCAAAGCAAATAGACATAAGGGTAAAGACTCAGGCTCAGTACCACCGCCGCGCCCCAAGTGCTGCGAATATCCGGCCAAAGAGCGCCTTGCCAACCGGTTTGGAGTCGCAGCCAATTTTGCAAAGGGCCGCTGTATTGCA
>CAMATX010000088.1 GCA_945861345.1 Comamonas sp. lk | reverse complement strand
TTGGCGCAGGATCTGCGCGAAGAGGTGCTGCGTTTCGAAGCCACGGTCAAAGACATGTTCGGCAGGCAAGAGACCAAGCCGGTGCCGGTCACGGTGTACCGCCCGCCGGGCGATGGCCCCTTTCCACTGTTTGTTTTCAACCATGGGCGCGCCGTCGAGGCCAAACGCGCCCAACAGGGGCGCTACCGCCCGGAGTCCCTAGCGCGCTACCTGGTGGCCAAAGGCTTTGTGGTGATGGTGCCCAACCGCATCGGCTATTAGGAGACCTATGGCGGTTTTGACCCGGAATTTAGCGGATGCCGCAGCATCGAACCGATGTCCATTGTGGCTTCCGACCAAGTACTGGCCACGGTTGCATTTGCACGTTCTTTACCTTACGTAGACACCTCGCGCTGGCTGGTGGGCGGGGTGTCGGTGGGGGGGCTGACCTCGGTCGCCACGGTGGGCCGTGCGCCCGAAGGCTTGCTGGGCGGCATCAACTTTGCGGGCGGTACCGGCGGCAACCCGGACAACAATCCGGGCAAGCCCTGCAATCCCTCGGCCACCACCCAGTACTGGGGGAGTATTGCCAAAAATGCCAAGGTACCCATGGTCTGGCTGTATTGGGAGAACGATAAGTTCTGGGGCCCGAATAACCCCAAGCTGTGGCATCAGGGCTGGCAGGACGGTGGCGGCCAAGCGCAGTTTGCCGCGTTTGATGCGGTGGGCGAGGACGGGCATGGCGGCATCAATCTGGACATGGATCGCTGGTTACCGGTGGTCGATCAGTTTTTGCAAAGTTTGGGATTTGATGCGCCCGCCATCGTGCAAGCTGCGCCGCCTAGCGGTTTTGCCGCGATAGCAGACCTAAGCGCAGTACCTGTTGGCGCGGCGGGCAAAGCGGCTTACCCCAAGTTTCTGGAAATGGCCTTACCGCGCGCTTTTGCAGTCAGCAACAAGGGCGGTTTTGGCTATGCCAGGGGCGACTATGCGGCCGGCCGCGCACTGGGTAATTGCCAGCGCTACGGCAACCCTTGCAAGTTATATGCCGTGGGCGACGATGTGGTGTACAAGCCCTAAATGGCTTGCTGCTGGCATTGTTTATGTGTATGATTTTAAATTTTCGTACACATTGATGGGCTTGCCATGCGAACCAATATTGAAATCGACGACAAACTGATGCAAGCAGCTATGGCTGCGGGCAACTTCAAGACCAAGCGCGAAGCCGTGGAAGAAGGCTTGCGCATGATCAAGCGCCGCAAAGCGTATGACGCTTTGTTGGCGGCACGTGGCACGCTGCATTGGGACGACTCGGATGAAGCTTGGGTCCAATGGCGCGCGCAGCAGGCTACGCAAGTTAATGAGTTTGCCGCTGCGCCCTATGCGCCACAAGTACCTGAGGTCGTACCTAAGGCCGAAGCGGCGCACGCAGTCAAGGCCAGGCCTGCCAAGCGGGGCCGCGCCAAGTGATCCTGGTCGATTCCAGCGTATGGATTGATTACTTTCGCGGCAGTAGCAATCGGCCCGTGGAGCAACTCGCCGGCTGGTTGCGAGGCGGCGATGCCACGGTCGACCTAGCGGTGGCCGATCTGGTGGTTTTTGAGGTGATGCGCGGTTTCGCCTCGCCCAAAGCGCAGCGGCGAAGCCGCGACCTTTTGTTGGCCTTGGATATCGTTGAAATTGGTGGCCTGGATAACGCGCTGCGTGCAGCCGAACACTACAGCGCCCTGCGCACACAGGGCTACACGGTGCGCAGCCCGATCGATGTGTTGCTTGCAAGTTATTGCATTGCGCATGGGCACATGTTGTTGCACCGCGATGCCGATTTCGATGTGATGGCCGCCTTGCGCGGGCTGCAGGTCGTGCCGCACTAGGGGATACCGGCGATGGACTACCTCAAACATGTACAGACGCTGGCGCTCTCCGCCACCAGGGCTACGCAAGTTTTCGCGCTCTCCTTGCCCTTTGCTGCGAAGCTGGGGCATGTATTCGAGCAAGATGCCCGCAACGGTAAACAAAATACCGCTACCCTGACCGCCATAGGGCAGCCGACACCCGCACTCCACATGGTTTACATGTTGCAAGCAGAAACCAAACCCAAAGCCTAAGGACACCCATGTTCAAAAAAATCCTCATCGCCAACCGTGGCGAGATCGCCTGCCGGGTGGCCGCTACGGCGCGGCGCATGGGTATTCGCACGGTGGCGGTGTATTCGGATGCAGACGCCACTGCCAAGCATGTGCAGGCCTGCGACGAGGCCGTGCATGTCGGTGGCAGTGCGGCGCGGGACAGCTATTTGCGCTGGGAAAAAATCATCGCGGCGGCCCAGGCCACGGGCGCCCAAGCGGTGCATCCGGGCTATGGTTTTTTGAGCGAGAACACCGATTTTGCCCAGGCCTGTGTGGATGCCGGTTTGGTGTTCATCGGGCCTCCAGCCTCGGCCATCGAAGCCATGGGCCTGAAAGCAGCATCCAAGCAACTCATGGAGCAATCAGGCGTGCCCCTGGTGCCGGGCTACCACGGCGCGGACCAAAACTCGCAGGTATTGCAAGCAGCGGCCGATGGCATAGGCTACCCGGTGCTGATCAAGGCCAGCGCAGGCGGTGGCGGCAAAGGCATGCGGGTGGTGGAGAAGGCGGCCGACTTCGCAGCCGCACTGGCCTCGTGCCAGCGGGAAGCCAAAAACAGCTTCGGCAATGACGATGTGTTGGTGGAGAAATATGTACAACGCCCGCGCCACATCGAGATCCAGGTGTTTGCCGATACGCATGGTAACTGCGTTTATTTGTTTGAACGCGACTGCTCGGTGCAGCGGCGGCATCAAAAAGTGCTGGAAGAAGCGCCCGCCCCAGGCATGACCGAGGCCTTGCGCCAGCGCATGGGCGCCGCAGCGGTGGCCGCAGCGCGCGCAGTGAACTATGTCGGTGCGGGCACGGTGGAATTCATCGTCGAGCAAAGCGGCTACGACCAGCCCGAGTCCATGCAGTTTTTCTTTATGGAAATGAACACCCGCTTGCAAGTGGAGCATCCTGTTACGGAAGCGATTACCGGCCTGGACCTGGTGGAATGGCAGTTGCGCGTGGCCAGCGGCGAGCCGCTGCCGCTGCGCCAACAAGACTTGCGCATCAGCGGGCACGCCATCGAGGCGCGCATTTGCGCCGAGAACCCGGACCAGGACTTTTTGCCCGCCACCGGCCGTCTGGCAGTATTCGCCTTGCCCGCGCACAGCGGCTTTGAACGCGCTCCGGTGCGCGTGGACGCTGGCGTGCGCCAGGGAGACGTCATCAGCCCATTTTACGACTCCATGGTGGCCAAACTCATCGTGCACGGCGCCACCCGCGAACAGGCCTTGGCACGCCTGGATGCGGCGCTGGCGCAGACGCATATCGTGGGCCTCAAGACCAATGTGCAGTTTTTGCGCCATGTGGTGACCAGCGATTCATTTGCGCAAGCCCGGCTGGACACCAGCCTCATCAACCGCGAGGCAGCGCAACTCTTTGGTCAGCACAAGCTCAGCCTGGCCTGGGCCGGCGCGGCCTGGGTCGCGCACAGCTTGCTTGCCCAGGCGCAAGCGCGCCCCGTCGATGCCTCGGGCTGGACCGACCCCTGGAGCGCTGCTGACGCATGGCATTCGCACGGGCGGCCCGCCCGACGCTTTGACCTGCAAGCGGGCGCGCAGTCCCTGGTTTTGCATTGGCAAGGCGAAGGACACGGCGGTGGCCAGCTCGCCTGCACGGATGCGGCAGACGCCCCCGACATGGCAGGCCCCTTTGCCTACGCCACGCAGGCCGACGGCGGCGTACAGGTCGACTGGTGCGGCCAGCGCCAGCGCCTGCAGGTGTATACCGACGGCGCGCAAGTGCATGTATTTGCAGCGCAAGGCGCGTGCCAGTTCGAGGCGCTAGACCGGCTGGCACACGCCGCCGTGGCGCCCGCCGAGACGGGCCGCTTGAGTGCGCCCATGCCGGGCAAGCTGCTGTCCTTTGCAGTGAAAGTGGGCGATACGGTGCACCAAGGCCAGGTGCTCGCGGTGATGGAGGCCATGAAGATGGAGCACCAAATCTGCGCTCCTGCGCACGGTCAGGTGCAAGAGCTGCTCTTTGCGGTGGGCGACCAAATCACCGAGGGCGCTGAGTTGCTGCGGATGGCTTCGCCCAACGTGGTCGCCTAAACGATGCCAGCCGCCAGTCCAATGCAACTGACACAGGGCCCACTGCGCATCAGTTTTTGCGCCCGCACCGACCCGTTGCCCTGGTTTGAGGCTTTGCGTAAGGAGCTCCCGCAAGCGCAGCTTGAGGCCTGGAGCCGCGGAGCACAGCCGGCCGACTACGCCATCGTCTGGGCGCCGCCGCAGCAGTTTTTTGACGAGCAAACGCAGCTCAAAGCGGTGTTCAATATGGGCGCTGGTGTAGACGCTTTGCTCAAACGCAAGATCGCAGCGCAACTGCCCATCGTGCGCCTGAACGACGCGGGCATGGGCGTGCAAATGGCCGAATACGTCTGCCACGCGCTGATTCGCCACACCCGCCAGTTTGATGTGTTCGAGGCGCAAGCCCGCGCCGGCCAGTGGCACGAGCCAGTGCCGCTGGAGCGCGGGCACTATCCGGTGGGCATTTTGGGCATGGGCGTTCTGGGCGAGCGGGTCGCCCGCGCCGTGGCGGCGCTGGATTTCCCGGTGCTGGCTTGGAGCCGCAGCCCCAAGCAAGTGGCCGGCGTGAAGAGCCTGTTTGGGGCTACCCAACTGCCCGCTTTTTTGGCGCAGACGCGGGTTTTGGTCAACCTCTTGCCACTGACGCCTGAAACAGAAAATCTTTTGAACCGAAGTACTTTGACGCAACTGCTGCCCGGCGCCTACCTGATCAATGTGGCGCGCGGGCGCCATGTGGTGGAAGAAGATGTACTGGCCTTGCTCGACAGCGGCCACCTGGCTGGCGCGACGCTCGATGTCTTTCGCACCGAGCCCTTGCCGCCCGAGCACGCGTTTTGGCGCCATCCGCGCGTCACGGTGACGCCCCACATCGCCGGGCGCACCCTGGTGCCTGAAACGGTGGCGCAAATTGCCGGCAAGATCCGGGCCTTGGAAGCGGGCTTGCCGATCGAAGGCATGGTCGACAGAAGCCGGGGCTATTAGGACGCCCTTCTCCCCAGTGAGGGGCGGGCGCCGATAATGCCGCATTCTCATTTACACGCCGCTTTGTATGACGATTCCCAGCACGGTCACACTGATTGACGTCGGTCCGCGTGACGGCCTGCAAAACGAAAAGCAGCCAGTCAGTGCCGCCGTCAAGATCGGCCTGGTGCATCGCCTGCAAGCGGCCGGGCTGCGCAATATCGAGGTGACCAGCTTTGTCAGCCCCAAATGGGTGCCCCAAATGGCCGATAACGCCGAAGTGATGGCCGGCCTGCAGCGCCAAAGCGGCGTGCGCTACTCGGTGCTGACGCCCAATATGCAAGGTCTGGAGGCAGCGCTGCCCAGCCGCCCCGACGAGATCGTGGTCTTTGGCGCGGCCAGCGAGGCCTTTAGCCAGAAAAACATCAATTGCTCGATTGCCCAAAGCATGGAGCGCTTCGCCCCGGTGGTGGCCGCTGCCCGGGCGGCAGGTATCGCGGTGCGCGGCGCCATTTCCTGCGCCGTCGGATGCCCCTATGAAGGCGAGGTGGCCCCAGCCCAAGTGGCTTACCTGGCTGGTCTGATGCATGCGATCGGCGTGCAGCACGTGGGTGTGGCCGACACCATCGGCGTGGGCACGCCGCGCAAAGTGCAGGCCGCCCTGGAGGCGGCTTTGCAGCACTTTGACCTGAGCGCAGTCTCCGGCCACTTTCACGACACCTATGGGCAGGCGCTGGCCAATACGCTGGCGGCGCTGGAGCTGGGCATTTACCAATTCGACACCTCGGTGGCCGGGCTGGGCGGTTGCCCGTTTGCCAAAGGCGCCACCGGCAACGTGGCTACCGAAGATGTGGTCTATATGCTGCACGGCATGGGCATTGATACCGGCATCAACCTGGACGCGCTGATTGAGGCCGGCCAGTTCATCAGCGATCACCTTCAGCGGCCCAGCGGCTCGCGCGCTGCGCGCGCACTGCTGGCGCGGCGCCATTAATTCCCTTCAAGCCATGGACACCCCCGCACGCCCCGAACGACCCCCGCGCAACCGCGCCCGCTTAGACCCCATGCAGATGTACAAGAAACTGCTCACCGACCGGGTACCCGAGGCCCTGGCCTCGCGCTATACGCCGCCTTCGCCCTGTATTTCAGTCTGCAAAATTGATGCAAACACGGGCTATTGCTACGGCTGCTTGCGCACCCTGCAGGAAATTGGCGCCTGGTCCACCAGCGAGGATGAGGACAAGCGGGCCGTCTGGGCCCGCATTGCCCAACGATTGGAGGCTGCGCCTTGAAACATATCCGCTTTTATTTGGATTTCATCTCGCCCTATGCCTACCTCGCTTTTGTGGAGTTACCGCGCGCGCTAGAAGGCTTGAGCTTTGCGGTGCAATACCAGCCGGTGTTTCTGGGTGGCTTGCTCAAACACCACGGCGTGCCCGGCCCGGCCGAGGTACCAGATAAGCGTGAATGGGTGTATCGCCAGGCCCAATGGTTGGCCCAACGCCAAGGTACGCGGCTTGATTTACCCGCCGCGCATCCCTTTAACCCGCTGGGGCTCTTGCGCCTGGCCGTGGCCACCGACGCCGGTGGCTACCCCAACCGCTATGTGTGCGAGACCGTTTTTCGCCACGTCTGGGAAGGTGGTGCAGACGCTGCCGATGCGCAACGCCTGGAGGCTCTCACCCAGCAATTGGCACCCGCACGTGATCCGCATTCGGAAGAAGTGAAGCAGCAACTCAGCGCGCATACGGCTCACGCTTTGTCACAAGGGGTATTTGGCGTGCCTTCGTATCAGGTCGATGACAAGGTGTTCTGGGGCATGGATGCCTTGCCGATGTTGCGCGCGTATTTGGAAGACCCCAGCTGCATCTCCGACATCGCTTGGAACGCAACAAAAGACTTGCCCTCAGGCATTACGCGTAACAAAGCTTAAATTGCCGCATCGCGAAAGCCAACGCGAGGGTTTGACCTTAGTTGGTCAGTATGGGGTAAGTTTGACGCAAGCCCCTGTTATTTTCACGTAAGAGCAGGGTCAGTGCCTTCTCCAAGAATACGAACAGCTCCCGGCGCGGGAGTTTTCAATGAATGGAGACACCTATGGCTACAGCAGAAGCACGCCCGATGTCCGCGGAAGAGAAGAAAGTTATCTTCGCTTCCTCGCTGGGCACGGTATTCGAATGGTATGACTTTTACCTTTACGGCTCTTTAGCAGCCATTATTGCCAAGCAATTTTTCAGCGGTTTGGATGAGGGCTCGGCTTTCATTTTTGCGCTGCTCGCTTTTGCTGCCGGCTTTATCGTTCGCCCCTTTGGCGCGATTTTCTTCGGCCGTTTAGGCGACATGATCGGACGCAAGTACACCTTCTTGGTGACCATCCTGATCATGGGCTCGTCGACTTTCGTGGTCGGTATTCTTCCCAACTACGCCCAATGGGGCGCTGCGGCACCTATCATCCTGATCGTGCTGCGTCTGCTGCAAGGCTTGGCATTGGGTGGTGAATACGGTGGTGCGGCAACCTATGTGGCTGAACATGCACCGCATGGCAAACGGGGGGCCTACACCTCCTGGATCCAGACCACCGCTACTTTAGGCTTGTTCTTGAGCTTGATGGTGATTTTGGGCACCCGCACCGCCATCGGCGAAGAGGCCTTTGCCGATTGGGGCTGGCGCGTTCCTTTCATCGTCTCCATTCTGTTGTTGGCCGTTTCGGTGTACATCCGTTTGAGCATGAACGAATCGCCCGCTTTCGCCAAAATGAAGGCCGAAGGCAAGACCTCCAAAGCGCCGCTAAGCGAGTCCTTTGGCGAGTGGAAAAACCTCAAGATCGTGATTTTGGCCCTGATCGGTTTGACCGCCGGCCAGGCCGTGGTCTGGTATTCGGGACAGTTCTACGCCTTGTTCTTCCTGACGCAGGCCCTGAAAGTGGACGGCCCGACCGCCAATATCATGGTCGCGATCTCGCTGATCATCGGCACGCCTTTCTTCATCGTCTTTGGCGCACTGTCGGACAAGATCGGCCGCAAACCCATCATTTTGGCGGGTTGCTTTTTGGCGGCAGTGACTTACTTCCCGGTGTTTACTGCACTGACTAAAGCTGCGAACCCCGACCTGGCCGCTGCGCAAGCTGCAGCTAAGGTCACCGTCACTGCAGATCCCGCAGAGTGCTCCTTCCAGTTCAACCCGACAGGCACCAAGAAGTTCACTTCTTCGTGCGACATTGCCAAGCAAAAGCTGGCTTCTGCATCGGTGAGCTACGAGAACATCGTAGCCCCCGCAGGCCAACCCGCTGTGATCAAGGTCGGCGAGACAGAGGTGACCACCGTGATAACGCCTGAAGACATCGCTGCGGCCAAAGCCGCCGCAGAGGCCAAACTCGAAGCCCTCAACGCTGCCGAGACCAAAGACGCCAAAGCCATCGCAGCCGCGACCGCCAGCGTCAAAGCCCTGAGCGGCGAGAAAACCGCCAAAGACGCGACTTTGTCGGGCAAATTGAGCGCTGCCCTTAAAGCGGCCGGTTACCCTGCCAAGGCGGACATGGCCAAGTTCGACAAAGTCTCAGTCATCATCATCCTGACCTACCTGGTGATTTTGGTGACTATGGTGTACGGCCCGATCGCAGCGATGCTGGTGGAGATGTTCCCCACACGTATTCGCTACACCTCCATGAGCCTGCCCTATCACATTGGTAACGGATGGTTCGGTGGCTTGCTACCCACCACGGCCTTTGCCATCGTGGCGCAGACCGGCAATATGTACAACGGCCTGTGGTACCCGATCATCATCGCGGGCGCTACCGTGGTTATTGGTGGCTTGTTCATCAAGGAAACCAAGGACGTGGACATCTACGCCAACGACTAAATTGCTTATCTAAGCGGTCAAATGCGGCGCCGGGGGCTTGGGCCCCAGGCGCCGTACGGGCCCTCCCAGTGAGGGCCCATTTTTTTGGAGAAAAGAGTATGTGGAAAATTATTGTGGGATTTATTGCCTTTGCGGCGCTGGCTTTGTATGTGCTGAGCAAAGGCGGCGACATTGATATGGGTGGGGAAAAGCATGGCATCGAAACACCTGCCGCAGCCGAGGCGCCCGCTTCAGAGGCCAGCACGCCGAAATAGTGGTAATTGGTTATTGATTGTCATTTAAATTATCAATACACTGGATCAATGCCCTTTGCGAAAACTGAACTTGGCATCCAAGCCTTCAAGGGCCGAACGCCCCTCATGAACGCGCGCCAGCGCGCTGCGTTTGTTTTGATTAACGGCGTGCGCGACACGCGCGCCCTCCTTAGCATCACCAGCAGCCTAGGCGTCAGTTCCGAAGATCTGACGCATTTGGTAACCCAAGGCTTTATCGTGCGGGCGCTGATCCCCCAGGGATTGATTGCCGGATCGCCCGAGGTGGTGGATTCGCAATTCCAAGGCGCCGAGCCCCCGCGCCCAAGCCTGAGCGACGCCGAGCGCTATCTGCTGGCCAAAACGCTGGCCACGCAGCTGACGGCGACCTTGGGTTTGATGGGTTTTCGGCTCAACCTGGCAGTGGAATCGGCCCCCGACTGCCAAGGTCTTCGCGAGCTGCTGCCCAAGATGCGAGCGGCCTTGGGCCCTGCACGCTGTGAGGAATTGGAGCGCATCCTGACCCCCTAAGGCTGCCATGCCTAGAATGCTGCTCCCCTACTTTGGAGCGCTTCACTATGTCCGAGGGCACCATCCGCATTCGCGGAGCGCGGCAACACAATCTTAAAAACCTGGACCTGGACATACGCACCGGCGAGTTGACGGTGGTCACCGGGCCCAGCGGCTCGGGCAAGTCCAGCCTGGTGTTTGACACCCTGTATGCCGAAGGCCAGCGTCGCTATGTTGAGACGTTTTCTGCCTACGCCCGCCAGTTTTTGGATCGCATGGACAAACCGGCGGTCGACAAGGTCGAGGGGGTGCCGCCCGCCATCGCCATCGACCAGACCAACCCAGTACGCTCCAGTCGCTCCACCGTGAGTACGATGACCGAGCTCAATGACCATCTCAAGCTCTTGTATTCACGCGCCGGGCATTTGTTTGACAAAGTCAGCGCGCAGGCGGTACAGCACGATTCGCCCGAATCCATCTACGCGGAAATGCTGCGCCGCGCTGCCCAAGCGGGTGATCCGCGCCTGGTGGTCACCTTCCCCGTAGAAATGCCGCTGGCCACCAGCGCCGAGGAGCTCACCCAGTGGCTCAGCGCCAGTGGCTTTACCCGTGTGCATGGCGAGCGCACCAGTGGCGATAGTCGGGTGCTGGACGTGGTGGCCGACCGTTTTCGGCTTGCCGGGGCCGAACAGGTCCGTGTTTTGGAGGCGCTGGAGTTGGGTCTCAAGCGCGGCAGCGGGCGCATCAGCGTCTATGTGGACAGCGGCGCGCCCGAGGCCAGCAGCGCCTTGCAGACCGTATGGCGCTTTTCCACCGGCCTGCATTGCCCGCAAAGCGATCTGCATTACCAAGAGCCGATTGCGTCTATGTTTTCCTTTAATTCGGCGGTGGGCGCATGCGAGACCTGCCGCGGTTTTGGGCAGGTGGTGGGCGTGGACTACGGTCTGGTCATCCCCAATGACAAGCTCACACTACGCGCCGGGGCCATTAAACCGATGCAAACGCCCGCCTGGCAAGAGT
>CAMATX010000087.1 GCA_945861345.1 Comamonas sp. lk | reverse complement strand
ACTTATTTTAGCGGCGCACCTGTTCGTCGTCTGACCGAGGCAGGCCGCAGGCAGAGCGCGAGCAGGGACTGCGATAAGCTATCGGATTGTCCGCACGCCCCCAACCTATGTCTGAACCTCTGGAAGTTGTAGCGCCCGCCCGCCGCGGCCAGTATGTGCGCTTCCCCGACTCGCCCTTCGAGCTGTACCAGCCTTACCCTCCGGCGGGTGACCAGCCGACGGCGATTGCGCAATTGGTCGAGGGCGTGCGCGATGGCGAGGTGTTTCAGACCTTGCTGGGCGTGACCGGCTCGGGCAAGACCTTCACCATGGCCAATGTGATAGCCCGCCTAGGACGGCCAGCGATTATTTTTGCGCCCAACAAAACCCTGGCGGCGCAGTTGTATAGCGAGTTCCGCGAATTTTTCCCGAACAACGCGGTGGAGTATTTCGTCAGTTATTACGACTACTACCAGCCCGAGGCCTATGTGCCGCAGCGCGATTTGTTTATCGAGAAGGACTCTGCGATTAACGAGCACATCGAGCAAATGCGCCTGTCTTGTACCAAAAGCGTCTTAGAGCGGCGCGATGTGATCATCGTGGCCACCGTCTCGGCGATTTACGGTATCGGCCAACCCGAGGCCTACCACCAGATGGTGATGACGCTGCGCGCGGGCGACAAGCTGGGCCAGCGCGACATGATCATGCAACTGGTGCGCATGCAATACCAGCGCAATGACATGGATTTTTCTCGTGGCACTTTCCGCGTGCGCGGCGACACCATTGACATATTCCCCGCAGAGCACAGCGAAATGGCGATCCGTGTGGAGTTGTTTGACGACGAGATCGAGTCTTTGCAACTCTTTGACCCACTGACCGGGCGCATTCGCCAAAAGATTCCGCGCTTTACCGTGTATCCCAGTAGCCACTATGTGACGCCGCGCGAGCAGGTGTTGATGGCGGTGGAAACCATCAAGACCGAGTTGTCGGATCGACTCAAAGAACTGGTCGGCATGGGCAAGCTGGTGGAGGCCCAGCGCCTGGAGCAGCGCACCCGCTTTGACCTGGAAATGCTGAGCGAAGTGGGGCATTGCAAAGGCATTGAAAATTATTCGCGCCAGTTGTCTGGCGCCGCGCCGGGCGACCCGCCTGCCACCTTAACCGATTACCTGCCCAAAGACGCCCTCATGTTTTTGGACGAAAGCCATGTGCTGATCGGACAGTTGGGTGCCATGTACAACGGCGACCGGTCGCGCAAAACGACCCTGGTGGAATATGGCTTTCGCCTGCCCAGCGCGCTGGACAACCGGCCCCTGAAGTTTGAAGAGTTCGAACGCAAGATGCGCCAGGCGGTCTTCGTCTCAGCCACGCCCGCGCAATGGGAAAAAGACCATACCGGTCAGGTGGTGGAGCAATTGGTGCGCCCCACCGGCTTGGTGGACCCGGAAGTGGAAGTGCGCCCGGCCAGCTCGCAGGTGGACGATGTGCTGCAAGAAATCCGCATCCGCGTGGACAAAAACGAACGCGTGCTGATCACCACGCTGACCAAGCGCATGGCCGAGCAACTGACTGACTATTTGAGCGACAACGGCGTCAAAGTGCGTTACCTGCACAGCGATGTGGACACGGTGGAGCGGGTGGAAATATTGCGCGATTTGCGCTTGGGCGCTTTTGATGTGCTGGTAGGTATTAACCTGCTGCGCGAGGGCATTGACTTGCCCGAAGTCTCACTTGTGGCGATTTTGGATGCGGACAAAGAAGGCTTTTTGCGCTCAGAGCGCTCGCTCATCCAGACTATTGGCCGGGCCGCCCGCAATTTGCATGGCCGGGCGATTTTGTACGCCGACCGCGTTACCGACTCCATGGCCCGCGCCATCGGTGAGACCGAGCGGCGGCGCACCCGCCAAGTGGCCTACAACCTAGAGCACGGCATCACCCCGCGCAGCATCGTCAAAGAAGTGCGCGACCTGATCGACGGCGTCTACAGCGAGAAGGCCGGCAAAGAGGCTGACCGTCTGGAGCGCGACGCGATGCAGCGCGCCCAGGTGGAGGACATGAGCGAAAAAGACGTGGCCCGCGAGATCAAGCGCCTGGAAAAGCTGATGATGGAGCATGCCCGCAACCTGGAGTTTGAAAAAGCCGCGCGCGTGCGTGACCAGTTGGGCATTCTCAAAGAGCAGGCCTTTGGCGCTGGCGGGCGCGACAACGTCGCAATATTGCCGCTGCGGGCTTGAAAGGCGGTTTTGTGACTGCCCAGTCTACTTACCCGAGCAAAATGGTTGGTTGTTTGCTATACTTGAGTTTGTTAGTCAACTTAACACGACTTCAGGAGTTTGCGATGCGTCTCACCACCAAAGGCCGGTTTGCTGTCACTGCCATGATCGACCTGGGCTTGCGCCAGGCCAACGGCCCGGTGACCCTGGCCGCCATCAGTCAGCGCCAACAGATTTCACTTTCCTACCTGGAACAGCTCTTTGGCAAGCTGCGCCGCAATGAGCTGGTCGAGTCCACCCGCGGCCCCGGCGGCGGTTACACCTTGGCGCGTGATGCGGCCGGAATTACGGTGGCCGACATCATTTTGTCGGTGGACGAGCCCATAGACGCCACGCATTGCGGCGGCAAGGAAAACTGCCAAAACGACGGTTCGCGCTGCATGACGCACGATCTGTGGACTTCGCTGAACTCGCGCATGGTCGAGTTTCTCAACTCCGTGACCCTGCAAAAGCTGGTGGACGACCAGGTCGCCAAAGGCCTGCATGTGGAGGAAAAGCCCAGCATCAAGCGGGCGATTTCGGCCATTCCGGTGTCCCAGACGGTGCGGGTCAGCGGGCCTAATTCGGTTTTTGCGCTCGGTAATGCTTTCTCCAAGGTTTGATTTGTATGGATTCCACTCCCCATTTCCCGATTTACATGGACTACAGCGCCACCAACCCCTGCGACGAGCGGGTGGTGGACGCGATGGTGCCCTGGTTGCGCGCGCACTTTGGCAACCCCGCTTCGCGCAGCCACGCCTGGGGCTGGGAGGCTGAGGAGGCGGTGGAGACCGCCCGCGGCCAAGTCGCTTCCCTGATTGGCGCTGATCCGCGCGAGATCGTCTGGACCTCGGGTGCTACCGAGTCCAACAACCTGGCCATCAAGGGCGCTGCGCATTTCTACAAGGGTAAGGGCAAGCACCTTATTACCGTGAAAACCGAACACAAAGCCGTGCTCGACACCTGCCGCGAACTGGAGCGCCAAGGCTTTGAAGTGACCTACCTGGACGTACAGGAAGACGGCTTATTGGACCTCGACGTGTTCAAAGCGGCTATCCGCCCGGACACCATTTTGGCCAGCGTGATGTTTGTAAACAACGAGATCGGCGTGGTTCAGGACATCGCCGCCATAGGTACTGTCTGCCGCGAAAAAGGCGTTATTTTTCATGTGGACGCAGCCCAGGCCACCGGGCGTGTCCAATTCAACCTGGCCGAGATGCCGGTCGATTTGATGAGCCTGACCTCGCACAAAACCTACGGCCCCAAAGGCATTGGCGCTTTGTTTGTGCGCCGCAAGCCGCGCATCCGCCTGGAAGCCCAAATGCACGGCGGCGGCCACGAGCGCGGCATGCGCAGCGGCACACTGCCAACGCACCAGATTGTCGGTATGGGCGAGGCCTATCGCATTGCTAAGGAAGAAATGGCGTCTGAGAACATCCGCATCCGTGCACTGCACGAGCGCATGCTGGCCGGCCTCAAAGACGTGGAGCAGGTCTTTATCAATGGCAATTTGGAAAAGCGCGTACCGCACAACCTGAACATGAGCTTTAACTACGTCGAGGGCGAGTCGCTGATGATGGGCATCAAAGGTCTGGCGGTGAGCAGCGGTTCGGCCTGTACCTCGGCCAGCCTGGAGCCCAGCTATGTGCTGCGTGCCCTGGGCCGCAGCGACGAGTTGGCCCACAGCAGCCTGCGTATGACGATTGGCCGCTGGACGACCGAAGCCGAAATTGATTATGCTGTCGAGACCATCAAATTCCACGTCGCCAAGCTGCGCGACCTGAGCCCTTTGTGGGATATGTACCAAGAAGGCATCGACATTTCCACCATCCAGTGGGCCGCGCACTAAAGCGCCCCTGAGCTGGCACGTATTGAATTTTTGACGAGGAAATTAACCCATGGCTTATTCCGATAAAGTGGTCGACCACTATGAAAACCCCCGCAACGTGGGCAGCTTTGAAAAGGGCGATGACACGGTAGGCACCGGCATGGTGGGCGCGCCCGCCTGCGGCGATGTGATGAAGTTGCAAATCAAGGTCAACCCGCTCACCGGCGTGATTGAAGATGCGCGCTTTAAAACCTACGGCTGCGGCTCGGCCATTGCATCGAGCTCTTTGGTGACCGAATGGGTCAAGGGTAAAACGCTGGACGAGGCCGCTGCCCTCAAAAACAGCCAGATCGCTGAAGAACTGGCGCTGCCGCCAGTCAAAATTCACTGCTCCATCCTGGCCGAAGACGCCATCAAGGCGGCCGTGGACGACTACAAAAAGAAACACCTGAACTGATATGTCCGTTTCCCTGACCGAGGCGGCTGCGCGCCACGTAGCCCGCTACCTCAGTAAACGCGGCAAAGGCGTGGGCGTGCGCCTGGGCGTGCGCACCACCGGGTGTTCGGGGCTGGCCTACCAGCTCGAGTACGTGGACGCGCTCAACCCCGAGGACATGGTCTTTGAAGGCCACGGTGTCAAAGTGCTGGTGGACCCCAAAAGCCTGGCCTATATTGACGGCACGGAGCTGGACTTTGTGCGCGAGGGTTTGAATGAAGGTTTTCGCTTCAACAACCCCAACGAGCGCGATAAATGCGGCTGCGGTGAGTCCTTTCGGGTGTGAACCTTCAATCCACGGACTTTGAGCTGTTTGGTTTGCCCACGCAGTTTGCGCAAACGCCAAGCCTGCTTCAAGAGCGCTGGAAGGCCTTGCAAGCACAAGCCCACCCAGACAATTTTGCCGCCCAGGGCAGCGCCGCCCAGCGCCTGGCCATGCAATGGTCGGTGCGCATCAACGAGGCCTACCAGCGCCTGAAAACCCCACTGCAACGCGCCGCCTACCTGTGCGAACTGCACGGCGAGCCCATACAGGCGCATAGCAACACGGCCATGGCGCCGGAGTTTTTGATGCAGCAGATCGAGTGGCGCGAGGCGCTGGACGAGGCGGCCACCGAGCCCGCGCTGGACGCTTTGGCCGCTTCGGTAGACTTGGCCCAGAGCACCTTGCTGGCGCGCTGCGCCGAGCTGCTCGATACCCAGGGCGACTATGCCGCAGCCGTGCCGGTGGTGCGCAGCCTGCTGTTTATCGACAAATTCCGCCACGACCTGGACGTGCGTTTTGACGCTTTGCGCTGATTATTTATGGCCTTGCTGCAAATTTCTGAACCCGGGCAGTCGCCCGACCCGCATACCCGGCGTATTGCCATCGGGATTGACCTGGGCACCACACATTCGCTGGTAGCTGCTGTGCGCAACGGCGTGGCCGAATGCCTGCCCGACGGCCAGGGCCAGGTCTTGCTGCCCAGCGCGGTGCGTTATATCGACGCCCAACGCCGCCAAATCGGGCAGGACGCGCTGGCCCAGCAAAGCGCAGACCCGGCCAACACCATCGTCTCGGTCAAACGCCTGATGGGCCGCGGCCTGGCCGATGTGGCCGACGCCCGGCACCTGCCCTACACGCTCATCGACGCTCCCGGAATGGTCAAAGTGCACACTGTCGCCGGCGAAAAAAGCCCTGTCGAGGTGAGCGCTGAAATTCTGGCTACGCTGCGTTTTCGGGCCGAAGACAGTTTTGACGACGATATTTTTGGCGCGGTGATCACCGTGCCCGCCTATTTTGATGACGCGCAGCGCCAGGCCACCAAAGATGCGGCGCAACTGGCCGGCTTGCAGGTGTTGCGTCTGATCAACGAGCCTACGGCAGCGGCCATCGCCTACGGGCTGGACAATGCTTCTGAAGGCGTTTATGCCGTCTACGACCTGGGCGGCGGCACCTTTGATATTTCCATATTGCGCCTGTCCGCTGGCGTGTTCGAGGTGCTGGCCACCGGAGGCGACTCGGCCCTGGGCGGCGACGATTACGACCGCGCCCTGGCCGACGCCATGCTGGCGCGCAGCGGCCTGGATGCGACCAGCTTGCAAGACCAGGCGCTGCTGCTGGCCGCCGCGCGCGCCTGCAAGCAGTCCTTAAGTGAGAGCGAGAGCGCGTCTTTTTCCGTGGCCTTGGCCGCTGGCCCGATCGCCCAGACGCTCACGCGCACCGAGTTTGAAGCGCTCACCGCCGCGCTGACCGCTCGCACCATGCAGGCGGTGCGCAAAGTGCTGCGCGATGCCCGCTTGCAGACGGCCGATGTGGCCGGCATCGTGTTGGTGGGCGGTTCCACCCGCATGCCGCAAATTCGGCACGCGGTAGGCGACTTTTTTGGCCAGGCGCCGCTGACCAACCTCAACCCCGACGAAGTCGTGGCGCTGGGCGCCGCCATCCAGGCCAACCAGTTGGCCGGCAATAACCTGGCGGGCAATTTGTTGCTACTTGACGTCGTGCCGCTGTCTTTGGGCATTGAGACGATGGGCGGCTTGGTTGAGCGCATTGTGCCGCGCAACCAGACCATTCCAACGGCGATGGCGCAGGACTTCACCACCTACCAGGACGGCCAAACCGCCTTGGCGCTGCACGTGGTGCAGGGGGAGCGCGATTTGGTGGCCGATTGCCGTAGCCTGGCGCGTTTTACGCTGCGCGGAATTCCCCCCATGGTGGCGGGTGCGGCGCGCATCCGCGTGACGTTTACGGTCGATGCCGACGGGCTGCTGCAAGTCAGCGCGCGCGAGCAAAACAGTGGCGTGGAGGCGCACATCGACGTCAAGCCCTCGTATGGTCTGAGCGACGACCAAATTGCCACCATGCTGCAAGACAGTTTTAGCACCGCTCAGGGCGATATGCGCGAGCGCGC
Source organism: Comamonas sp. lk (assembly GCA_945861345.1). Classification (GTDB taxonomy): domain Bacteria; phylum Pseudomonadota; class Gammaproteobacteria; order Burkholderiales; family Burkholderiaceae_C; genus Allorhodoferax. The sequence continues at coordinate 3,867 of CAMATX010000087.1, read as the reverse complement.
GCTGCGCGAGGCGCGCTTGGATGCACAGCGTCTGGTGCTGGCCATCCGCAGTGCCATGCAGGCCGATGCCGATTTGCTGGCCCCTGCCGAATTGGCGGCCATCGAGGCCGCTTTATCGGTGTTGCAAGCCAGCGCCCAAGGCGAAGACCCGGCCACCATCGAGGCCGACAGCAAGACCCTAGCCCAGGCCACCGAAGCTTTTGCCGCCCAGCGCATGAACCGGGGCATCGCTAAGGCCTTGTCAGGCCGCAATATTGCCACCCTGTGAGACCGCCCCTAACCCCCAGACTGCATCGCCATGCCTACCATCACCATCTTGCCTCATGCCCAGTACTGCCCCCAGGGCGCCCAGGTGCGCGTTGCGCCGGGCACCTCGATCTGCGAGGCCTTGCTGGAAAACGGCATCGCCATCGAGCACGCCTGCGATATGAGTTGTGCCTGCACGACCTGCCACGTCATCGTCCGAGAGGGGCTGGCCTCACTCAATGAGGCCGAGGAAACCGAGGAAGACCTGCTGGACCGCGCTTGGGGCCTGGAACCCCAATCGCGCCTGTCCTGCCAGGCCATACTGCGCCAAAGCGATGTGGTGGTGGAGATTCCCAAATACTCCATCAACCACGCCAAAGAAAACCACTAGCCATGCGCCAGATATTTTTGGACACGGAAACCACCGGGCTGTTCCCCGACCAGGGCGACCGGGTGATCGAGATCGGCTGCATTGAGCTACTCAACCGCAAACTGACCGGCAAACAGCTGCACCTGTACGTCAACCCCGAACGCGACAGCCACGAAGATGCCTTGCGTGTGCACGGCATCACCACCGAGTTTTTGCGCGACAAGCCCAAGTTTGCCGCCGTGGCCTCGGAGCTTTTGGAGTTCGTCTCGGGGGCCGAGCTGATCATCCATAACGCGCCTTTTGACCTGGGCTTTTTGAATCATGAACTGGCGCGCCTGGGTTTGGCGCCCATGCACACGCATATTTCGGGCGTACTGGACACTTTGGTCATGGCCAAAGAAATGTTTCCCGGCAAGCGCAACAGTCTTGACGCTTTGTGCGCCCGACTGGACGTGGACAACTCGGGCCGCCAACTGCACGGCGCTTTGCTTGATGCGCAGTTGCTTGCCGATGTCTATATCCATATGACGCGCGGCCAGGATGGCTTGCTGATGGACAGCGATACCGGCAAGGACGCCGCGCTCGCAAGCAAACAGGTTGACCTGAGCACCTTGACCTTGCCGGTTATCCGCGCCAGTGTGCTGGAGTTGCAGGCGCATGCCAAAGTGCTGACCGAGATCGACAAGGCCAGCGGCGGCAAGTCGGTCTGGGCGCTGACGCAAAGCGCCGTATAATTGCGGGCTTTCCCGATCGGGAAAATAGGGCGGTTAGCTCAGGGGTAGAGCACCACATTCACACTGTGGGGGTCGCAGGTTCGAAACCTGCACCGCCCACCATTTACTTGGTGGCAAAGCAAAAAAGCAAGCACCCGGACGTTGGTCCCGGTGCTTTTTTTGTGCCTCTTATTTCAACTGCCTGGAGAAGTCCGAAGGAAAGCACGGCGGTTCGTCGAGCGCTGGCAGATTGCAGCACAATCGCTGAAATAAAAGTGCCGCGCACCCACCATGTCTTTACAAGCCATCCCCACTATTTCGGCCAATGATTTGTTGTCGGGCGAACGGTGGCGGCAGAGCGCGGCTGACCAGGCCATTGCCATAGCTGCACGGGACACTGGCTTCTTGCTGCTTGGCGACTTGCCCGCATGGGCGCATCTGGACGCAGTGCAGCGGCAATCGCTTTTACGTATTTTTTCGCTGCCTGAGGCTGCATTGAAACGCCTTTGGCTACGCAAATTCGAGGCCTCGCAGCCTAATGTTTACCGCGGTTGGTTTCCTTTGCAAAACGGCTTTCCTACTTACAAAGAGGGGATAGATATTGGCCCCGATCTAGTCTGGCCCGAGTTGGCCCTGGCGCATAGTGATCCATTGCTCGAGCCTAGTCCTTTGCCGACAGAGCAGGAGCTGCCAGGCTGGCGCGTTGCAGCGGCGCAGTACTACCAAGCTATGCACCGACTGAGCGCGGCCATCATGCAATGTCTGGCGCGCGGCCTAGGCTTGCCGGAGCACTCGTTTGATGCGGCTTTTGTGCAAGGCATTTCTACTTTGCGTTTTATCCGCTATCCCGTGCGTAGCCCACGGTCGCTGGATGCCGTGGGCGGCGAAGAGATGTGGGCTGAGCATTCGGGCCAGCGTTACTACCTGACTGGCAGGCCGCATGCTGACACCGGCTTTTTGACCCTGTTGGCACAAAACGGGGTAGGTGGTTTGCAGGCCCTCCATCGTGACGGGCACTGGTTGGATGTCGCACCCACTGAGGGAACTTTGGTGGTCAATTTCGGTAAGGTGCTGCAGCGTTGGACGGCGGGTCGAGTGCAGGCGACGGTGCACCGCGTGTTGGGTTGGGGGCAAGAGCGTTTTTCCATTCCGTACTTTTACGAGCCGCGCGCCGATGCAGTCATCGCGCCACTGGACTTACCGGGCGCAGAGACTTTCGAACCCTTTTTTTACGGCGACCATTTGTGGGAAACCATCACAACCCAGAACGTCGAATTTCGCGGCATCGGCCATTTGCGCCAGCCTATGGGGTCACCAAATGCGCATCGCAGATAGCCATGCCTAAGCCAGGCTGATTTGCGTCTCCGATCTGCGGTGCGCAAACTCTGTGAGTCAGGCCATAGCCGATATTTCAACCGGTACTCCGCTCAGTACCGCATTTCCAGAAAGCGGATCGCGCGCGCCGTCGCTGAGTAAGGCATTTAGGTTGACGCCGGGCCGGCGCGCAGCCACTTGCAGCTGGCTGCCTGGCAGGTCGTGGCCCCAGCCGTGCGGTAGGCTGACCACGCCGGGCATCATCTCCTCGCTAATGTCCACCGGGGCGCAGAGCGTCGCGCCTTGCGCGCTCAATTGCGCGACCTCACCCTGTGCCAGACCCAGGCGGCTGGCGTCTTGCGGATGCATCAGTAAGGTGCAACGCTCGGGGCCTTTGGCCAGCACTGGCAGGTTGTGCATCCAGCTATTACCCGAGCGCGTATCGCGCCTACCTATCAAGACCATGCCCTCGCGCACGCTGCCTAATGCGGTTTGCACATGTGCCAGATCGGCTAGCAACATGGGCGGTGCTAGCTCAATCTTTCCAGAGGGGGTGCGCAGCATGTCCGGCATACGGCTTTGTAAAGCCCCTAAGTCAATGCCACCCGGCGCGGCCTTCACCTGCTCCAAGGTTAGTCCGTAGGGCCCGGCGCGCAGGGCCTGGTCTATAAGGGCCTCGGGCCCTTGTTCCTGACCCGCCAACTTCGCCTCGGGTTTGCCTTGGATGATGTCGACCAGGTGCAGCAGGGTTTGCCACTCCTCAGGAAACCCCGCAGGCTTGCGGAACACGGCCCCGCTAAAGCGCGCATGGTTGCGGTAGGAAAATTGGGGAAAGGCGATGTCGTAGTGCACATCCTCCAGCGGCGAGAGGCCGGGCAGGATCACGTCGGCATGGCGGCTGGTCTCGTTGAGGTAAATGTCCAAACTCAGCATGAAGGACAAAGACGCCAATGCTTTGGCGATACGCGGCCCCTGGGGCGTGGAAAGCACTGGGTTGGAGCCAATGCAAATCAGAGCTTTTATCTGGCCTGGGCCGGGCGTCTCGATTTCTTCAGCCAGGCAGGTGATGGGGAATTCGCCGAACACCTCGGGCGCCTTCGACACGCGGCTATGGCGCCTGCCGGTAATCACGCCGCGCCCCTGGCCCGGCGTGCCGCTGGTATTGACTGCAAAGGCAGCGGCTTTGGTGAACATGGCGCCGCCTTCGCGGTCCAGATTGCCCGT
>CAMATX010000086.1 GCA_945861345.1 Comamonas sp. lk | reverse complement strand
CATGCGCATCATCGGCGACATCATTGGCTACACGGCCAAAAACATGCCCAAGTTCAACTCGATTTCGATATCGGGTTACCACATGCAAGAAGCCGGCGCCAACCAGGCTTTGGAGCTGGCCTTTACTTTGGCTGACGGCAAGGAATACGTCAAAACCGCGATTGCCACTGGCCTGGACGTGGACGAGTTTGCAGGCCGCTTGTCCTTCTTTTGGGCGATTGGCATGAACTTCTATTTAGAAGTGGCCAAGATGCGCGCTGCGCGCCTGCTGTGGTGCCGCATCATGCAAGGCTTTAAGGCCCAATCGCCCAAGAGCCTGATGCTGCGTACCCACTGCCAAACCAGCGGCTGGAGCCTGACCGAACAAGACCCATACAACAACGTGGTGCGTACCACCATCGAGGCCATGGCTGCGGTGTTTGGTGGCACGCAAAGCCTGCATACCAATAGCTTTGACGAAGCCATTGCGCTGCCTACCGAGTTCAGTTCGCGCATTGCGCGCAACACGCAGCTCATCATCCAGGAAGAGACGCACATTACCAGCGTGATCGACCCCTGGGCCGGTAGCTACATGATGGAAAAACTGACGCAGGACATGGCCGACGCGGCCTGGAAAATTATTGAAGAAGTCGATGCCATGGGCGGTATGGTCAAGGCGGTCGATAGCGGCTGGGCCAAGCTCAAGATTGAAGCGGCGGCTGCCGAAAAACAAGCCCGCATCGACAGCGGCCAGGACGTGATCGTGGGCGTGAACAAATACAAGCTCAAAACCGAAGACGCGATTGAGGCGCGCGACATCGACAACGTGGCGGTGCGTGAAGGCCAAATCGCACGCCTCAAGCAAGTGCGTGCCGGGCGCGACCAGTCTGCCGTGCAAGCGGCCTTGGATGCGCTGACTTTTGCGGCAGGGCACGAAGGCAATTTGCTGGAGCTAAGCATCGCCGCCATGCGCTTGCGCGCCACGGTGGGCGAGGTGAGCGACGCGCTGGAAAAAGCCTTCGGACGCCACCGCGCAGACACGCACAAAGTGTCTGGTGTGTATGCCGCCGCCTACGATGCCGAGCACAGCCACGGAGACACCATGGAATACTGGAACGCCCTCAAAGCCGATATCGCCGCCTTTGCCACCGCGCAAGGCCGCCGCCCGCGGGTGATGATTTCCAAGCTCGGCCAGGACGGCCACGACCGAGGCGCCAAAGTGGTGGCTACGGCGTTTGCCGACCTGGGCTTTGACGTGGACATTGGCCCGCTGTTCCAAACCCCCGAAGAATGTGCCCGCCAAGCGATTGAAAACGATGTGCATGCCGTGGGCGTCTCTACGTTGGCCGCAGGCCATAAAACTCTGGTGCCGGCCATCATCGAGGAGCTAAAAAAGCAGGGCGGCGAAGGCATCATCGTGTTTGTGGGAGGCGTGATTCCGCGCCAGGACTACGACTTTTTGTACGCCGCTGGAGTCAAAGGCATATACGGCCCCGGCACCCCCATCCCCGTCAGCGCCCGCGATGTGCTGGACCAGATCAGCAAGTCTTTGCAGGTCTGAAGAACGGTTGTTATACTGTATTACAGTATTTCGAAAGGAGTAAATCATGGCCGTTTCCGTGCGTATGGACCCTTTGCTGGAAAAGCAGCTAGAGCAAGCTGCCAAGCGCCAGGGCATTACCAAATCGCAATTCATCATCGACGCGGTGGAGCGTTCCCTGGGCCGCAAAAACCCCTATGAGCTGATGCTGGCTTTGAAGGTCGAAGAAGAGCAACGCGCTTATGGCCCCAACGCCAACCCAGTGGATGCAGCGGTAGCCCAGGCTTTTGAGGGCTATGAGCAGCCCTATGACACCGAAGCATCACGCGCGCAGCTGGTGGCCAAATTGCAAGATAAACATGGCATTCGCAGCGATAGTTGACGCCAGCGCGATGGTGGCCTTGTTTGGTCGCGACCAGCCCAGCGCTGCGCATTACAACCAGTTGTTTGCGCGGGCTGCTCAGGAGCAATGGTCACTCACCAGCACCTGGCCGTGTGTCACCGAAGCCAGCTATTTACTGGGCCCGCCACAGCGCTTTGCGTTTTTGCGCTGGGTGGCGGCTGATGGCCTGTCCATCTTCCCCTTTGACCAGAGCAATCTGGAAGGCATGGCCGAATTGATGCGCCGCTACACCGAATCTCCGCGAACTGAGATGGATTTTGGCGATGCATCCTTGGTTTACCTTGCCTCGGATACGGGCGTCAACCGCATCATGACCTTGGACGTGCGCGATTTTTCGCGCTACCGCCTGGCCGATGGCCGCGCCTTTGAGATTCTTTGATGGCGCTTCAAGTTTCCACGTCCGTTACCGAGCTGCGCAGCACCACGCCCGCAGTGCAGCGCCGCGCCATGGCAAAGGCGATCACGCTGCTGGAGTCCACGCGCGCTGACCATCGGGTGCAGGCGGATGCTTTGCTCACGGCCTTGTTGCCCTTCACCGGCCAGTCCATGCGCCTAGGCATTAGCGGCGTGCCGGGGGTGGGCAAATCGACGTTTATCGAAGCCCTGGGTTTGCATTTGATTGCCCAAGGCCACCGCGTGGCGGTGTTGGCGGTGGACCCCTCGAGCAGCGTATCGGGTGGCTCCATCTTGGGCGATAAGACGCGCATGGAGCAGCTGTCTGTGCATCCGCAGGCCTTTATCCGCCCCAGCCCGGCCAGCGGCACCTTGGGTGGCGTGGCCGAAAAAACCCGCGAATGCATGTTGGTCTGCGAAGCCGCAGGCTACGACGTGGTGCTGGTCGAAACCGTGGGCGTAGGCCAATCCGAAACCGCGGTCAGCGGCATGACCGATATGTTTTGCCTCTTGCAACTGCCCAATGCCGGCGACGATTTGCAAGCCATCAAAAAAGGCGTGATGGAGTTGGCCGATCTGGTGGTCATCAATAAAGCAGATATCGACCCGGATGCCGCCACGCGCGCCCAAGCGCAGATCACCAGCGCTTTGCGCCTGCTGGGCTTGCACGGCAACCCAGACCGTCTGGGCTGGAGTCCGCAAGTGGTGCCTATCAGCGCTTTGCAGGGCACCGGTATCAGCCAGTTTTGGGAGGCTGTAAGCGCCTTTCGCACGCTGCAAGCCGACAGTGGTCGCTTCGCGGCACGCCGCCAAAGCCAGGCCTTGGCGTGGATGTGGGAGCGCATAGATGCGGGCTTAAAGCAGAGCTTCAAAACCCAGGCGGCAGTGGGTGCTTTGCTACCCGAGCTCAGCGCCCAAGTAGCCGCGGGTTCGCTGGCCGCATCCACCGCCGCGCGACAACTTTTACACGCCTATGGCAATAGCCTTGGGCAAGCGATAACCAGCACGGAGAAGTAAGCATGCAAGACATATTGGAGCAACTCGAAGCCAAGCGCGCCGCAGCGCGCATGGGTGGCGGCGAAAAGCGCATTAGCGCGCAGCACGGCAAAGGCAAGCTGACGGCGCGTGAACGTCTGGAAGTGCTGCTGGACGAAGGCACGTTTGAAGAATGGGACATGTTTGTCGAGCACCGCTGCACCGACTTTGGCATGCAGGACAACAAAATTCCTGGCGACGGCGTGGTCACCGGCTACGGCATGATCAATGGCAGACTGGTGTTTGTGTTTAGCCAAGACTTCACGGTGTTTGGCGGCGCCTTGAGCGAATCGCATGCCGAGAAAATTTGCAAAATCATGGACCAGGCCATGAAAGTGGGCGCACCAGTGATCGGCCTGAACGACTCAGGTGGCGCGCGTATTCAAGAAGGCGTGGCCTCGCTGGGAGGCTATGCCGATGTGTTCCAGCGCAACGTCATGGCCAGCGGCGTGATTCCGCAAATCAGCATGATCATGGGGCCGTCCGCCGGTGGCGCGGTGTATTCACCCGCCATGACGGATTTCATCTTCATGGTCAAAGACAGCTCATACATGTTTGTCACTGGCCCCGAAGTGGTGAAGACGGTGACGCACGAAGAAGTCAGCGCCGAAGAGTTGGGCGGCGCCATTACCCACACCACCAAAAGTGGCGTGGCCGATCTGGCGTTTGACAACGACGTAGAAGCGCTCTTGATGCTGCGCCGCCTCTACAACTATTTGCCCTTGTCCAACCGCGAAAAAGCCCCGGTGCGCCCCAGCGGCGACCCGGCGCATCGTATGGACATCAGCCTCAATACCTTAGTGCCAGAGAACCCGAATAAGGCCTATGACATGAAGGAGTTGATCGTCAAAACCGTGGACGACGGCGACTTCTTTGAAATCCAACCCGAGTACGCCAAAAACATCTTGATCGGCTTCGCGCGCATGGACGGGCAGACGGTGGGCATCGTGGCCAATCAGCCCTTGGTGCTGGCTGGTTGCTTGGACATCAAGAGCAGTATCAAAGCCGCGCGATTTGTGCGTTTTTGTGATGCCTTCAATATTCCGGTTATCACCTTTGTCGATGTGCCCGGCTTTATGCCTGGTACCAGCCAAGAGTACGGCGGCATCATCAAGCACGGTGCTAAGTTGCTCTATGCCTATGCGGAATGCACCGTGCCCAAAATCACGGTCATTACGCGCAAAGCGTATGGTGGTGCGTATGACGTGATGGCCTCTAAACATTTGCGCGGCGACGTGAACTTCGCCTGGCCTAATGCCGAGATCGCGGTGATGGGTGCCAAGGGCGCGGTGGAAATTATTTTCCGCGAGGACAAGGGGGATCCCGAGAAACTCGCAGCTAAGGAAGCGGAATACAAAGCGCGATTTGCCAATCCGTTTGTCGCCGGCGCGCGTGGGTTTATCGACGATGTGATCTTGCCCGCCGAAACGCGCAAGCGTATTTGCCGTTCGCTGGTGATGCTCAAAGACAAGAAGCTAGAGAATCCTTGGCGCAAGCACGGGAATATTCCACTCTAAGCCGGTAAGGAAATAAAAAATGTTTACCAAAATTCTCATCGCCAACCGTGGCGAAATCGCATGCCGTGTCATCACGACGGCCCGCAAAATGGGCATTGCCACCGTGGCGGTCTATTCGGATGCCGACAAAGAAGCGCGCCATGTAGCGCTTGCCGAAGAAGCCGTTCGCATTGGCCCAGCGCCCAGCCGCGAGAGCTATTTGCTGGCCGATGTGATTATCGCCGCTGCCAAGTCCACCGGCGCGCAGGCGATTCATCCGGGTTATGGATTCCTGAGCGAGAACGCCGAGTTTTCCAAGCGCTGCGAGGCCGAGGGCATTGTGTTTATCGGGCCCAAACACCATTCCATCGCCGCCATGGGCGACAAGATCGAGTCCAAAAAACTGGCCGGTGCGGCGGGCGTCAATTGCATTCCCGGAGTGAACGATGCGATCGAAACGCCCGAGCGTGCGGTGGAGATTGCCAAAGGCATTGGTTACCCCGTCATGATCAAAGCCAGCGCCGGTGGTGGCGGCAAGGGCTTGCGCGTGGCCTATAACGACAAAGAGGCTTTGGAAGGTTTCACCAGTTGCCGCAACGAGGCGCGCAATAGCTTTGGCGACGACCGCGTGTTTGTTGAAAAATTTGTGGAAGAGCCGCGCCATATCGAAATCCAACTCATTGGCGACGCGCACGGCAATGTGCTGTACCTCAACGAGCGCGAATGCTCTATCCAGCGCCGCCACCAAAAAGTGATTGAAGAGGCGCCCTCGCCCTTTATCAGCGACGCCACCCGCAGAGCCATGGGCGAGCAGGCCGTGGCCTTGGCCAAAGCCGTGGACTACCAAAGCGCGGGCACGGTCGAGTTTGTGGTGGGCAAGGACCAGAGCTTTTACTTCCTTGAGATGAACACCCGCTTACAGGTGGAGCATCCCGTCACCGAAGCCATTACCGGCCTGGACTTGGTGGAGCTGATGATCCGCGTGGCGGCGGGCGAAAAGTTGCCTTTGACGCAAGCGCAAGTGCAGCGCAATGGCTGGGCCATCGAGTGCCGTATCAACGCCGAAGACCCCTTCCGCAACTTCTTGCCATCCACCGGTCGCCTGGTGCGTTTTGCGCCCCCCGCGCAATCCATGTTCCAGGGCGATACCGCCAACTTGCTGGGCGTGCGCGTGGATACCGGCGTGCGCGACGGCGGCGAGATACCCATGTTTTACGACTCCATGATCGCCAAGTTGATCGTGCACGGCAGCGACCGCCTGGACGCGATTGCCAAAATGCGCGAGGCGCTCAACGGCTTTGTGATTCGTGGCGTGTCCAGCAACATCCCGTTTCAAGCGGCTTTGTTGGCACACCCCAAGTTTGTGGCGGGCGATTTCAATACCGGCTTTATCGCCGAAAACTATGCCCATGGTTTCCGCGCCGAAGACGTGCCGCACAGCGATGCGCATTTTCTGACCGCCTTGGCCGCGTTTGTGCGCCGCAAATCGCGCGAACGCACGGCGGCTATAAGCGGCCAATTGCCGGGCTACGGTGTGGAAGCGGGCAAAGACTATGTGGTTATCGCCCTGTCGGACAGCGGCACACATGCCTACACGCCCGTGCATGTGGACGAATTCGTGGGCGAGACCGGCTCCGCGCGTGTGCGCGTAGCAGACACCAGCTACGAAATCCGCAGCCGCTCGCGCCTCAATGACATTGTGATTACCGGCACCGTCAACGGCAAAGCCTTTACCGCGCAAATCGAACGCGGTACGCCCAAGAACCCGCTGGCGCTGCGGGTGCAGCACAACGGCACCCGCATCGACGCGCTGGTAGTCTCGCCGCGCATGGCGGCTTTGCACCGACTAATGCCCTTCAAGTCGCCCCCGGATCTAAGCCGCTTTGTGCTCTCGCCCATGCCCGGACTCTTGTCTCAGGTGCTGGTCGAGCCCGGCCAAAAAGTGCAAGCGGGCGAGCGCGTGGCGGTCATCGAGGCCATGAAGATGGAAAACGTCTTGTTCGCCGCCGCTGATGGCGTGGTCAAAAAAGTCGTTGCCAGCCAGGGCGAATCGCTCGCGGTGGACCAAGTGATTGTGGAGTTCGTATGAGCGCGCGGCCTTTTAAGGTGCTTGGCATACAGCAAATCGCCATCGGCGCGCCAAACAAACAGCGGCTTAAAGCCTTATGGGTGGACATGCTGGGGCTGGAAGTGACCGGTACGTTTCAAAGCGAGCGCGAAAACGTGGATGAAGATATTTGCGCCATTGGCCGCGGCCCGTTCAAGGTGGAAGTGGACTTGATGCAGCCTATAGACCCGGACAAAAAACCGGCCGTGCACACCACGCCGCTCAACCATGTAGGCCTGTGGATTGACGACTTGCCCGCCGCCGTGGACTGGCTGATGCAGCAAGGCGTGCGCTTTGCGCCGGGCGGCATACGCAAGGGCGCCGCCGGTTTTGATATCTGCTTTTTGCACCCCAAGGGCAGCGAAGAATTCCCGATCTCGGGCGAGGGCGTGCTGATTGAATTGGTGCAAGCGCCACCCGAAGTCGTCAGTGCCTTTGGCCGGTTAGCGCAAGGCGCTGCGTTCTAAATCGCCGAATCGATGCCTAGGTCTTGCGCTCTCGGGCACGGGCCATGGCGGCTTCGATATAGGTTTTTTTGCGCGCCAACGCATCGCTGTCGCTGATGCGTGAAAAGGCCGCCAGATCAGCCAGTTTGGCCTGGGCTTCCCGGCCTTTGGCCTCTTTTTTGGCGCGGTGCATGGCGCTGCGGCGGCTTTGGGCGGCGGCGTAGCGCTGGCGTGCGAGGTCGGCCTGCGTAGCAGACCACGCGTCCCACCCGGTGGGCGCCGCATGCCCGTCGCTTGCGGGGCTGCTTGGCTCTAGCAAGATGCAGTCGACCGGGCATACCGGCAGGCACAGTTCGCAGCCCGTGCAAAAAGCTTCGATCACGCCGTGCATCCGTTTATTGGTGCCAAAAATTGCGTCCGTCGGGCAGGCCTCGATGCACAGCGTGCATCCGATGCACCAGTCTTCATCAATAAAGGCCATCGTGCGCGGGCCCTCGACGCCAAATTGCGGGTTTAAAGGCACTTGTGGGGCGCCGGTGATATCGGCCAGGCGCGCGATGCCTTGGGCGCCGCCGGGCGGGCATTGGTTTATGGCGGCTTCTTGGCTGGCAATAGCTTGGGCGTAAGCGGCGCAGTCGGGGTAACCACAGCGGGTGCACTGTGTTTGAGGCAGCGCATCAAGGATGCGCGCAGCCAGCGCGTCGGCGGGCGTCGACTGCGCTGGCACCATCTGCAGATTCAGCCGGCCCGCTTGGCCTTGGCAGCCGTTTTTTTGGCTGGGGTGGCACGCGCCACGGTCGTTTTCATCGCGCCGGCGGGCTGGTAGCTGGCAATAAAGGCTTTCACTTCGGGGTACACCGTTTCGCGCCAGCGCCGGCCTGAGAAAATGCCGTAGTGGCCTGCGCCGACCGCTTCGAAATGCCGCTTGTGCGCCGCCGTCACGCCGGTGCAGATCTCATGCACAGCGCGCGTTTGGCCCGAGCCGGAGATGTCGTCCAGCTCGCCTTCGATCGACATCAGGCCCGTCGTTTTGATGGCTGCGGGGCGCACCCGCTCCACAACGCCTTCGGGCGATGTGACGTCCCAGGTGCCATTGACCAGGCTGAAGTCCTGGAATACGACTTTGATAGTGTCCAGGTAGTAGTCCGCGTCCATGTCCAGCACGGCGTTGTACTCGTCGTAGAACTTGCGGTGGGCTTCGGTGCTGACGTCATCGCCTTTGATAAGGTCTTTGAAGTAGTCGTAATGGCTCTTGGCGTGGTGGTCCGGGTTCATGGCCACAAAGCCGGTGTGCTGCAAAAAGCCGGGGTAGACGCGGCGCCCGGCACCCGGGAATTTGGAGGGGACTTTGTAAATGACGTTGTTCTCGAACCAGCTGTAGCTCTTGTTCATCGCCAGGTTGTTGACTGCGGTGGGTGATTTGCGGGCATCAATCGGGCCACCCATCATGGTCATGGACAACGGCGATTTTTCTCCCCGACCGGCCATCAGCGAGACGGCGGCCAGCACCGGTACGGTGGGCTGGCACACGCTCATGACGTGGCAGTTGCCGTACTTGCTCTGAACATGGCGGATACAGTCCTGCACGTAGTTGACGTAGTCATCCAGCGTAAACTGGCCCTCGGACAGCGGCACCAGGCGGGCGTTCACCCAGTCGGTGATATAGACCTTGTGGTCTTTGAGCATGGTTATGACGGTATCGCGCAGCAGCGTGGCGTAGTGGCCTGAGAGCGGGGCGACGATCAGCACCACTGGTTGGTCTTTTATGGCCACCAGGGTGTTGGTGTCGTCGGTCAGGCGCTTAAAGCGCAGCAAGTTGCAAAAAGGCCGGCTCCACTCGGTGCGCTCATGGATGGCCACTTCGACACCTTCGACCTCGACCGAGCGCAGGCCAAATTCGGGCTTTTCGTAGTCCTTGGCCAGGCGGTGCATGAGCTCATAGCTGGCGGCCATGCGCTGAGAAAATGCGCTTTGGGCCAGGGGCGAGACCGGGTTGGAGAGCGATTTAGCCGCGAAATTGGCCAAATCGGAAAAAGGCTCCATCAATGCGCGCTGGGTCTCGTAAAGCTCGTAAAGCATGCCACTGTCCTTTGGAAATGTTGCAGTGCAATATAACAGCAATCGCGCTGACAAAGGCTTACATTGTGTAAACCAAGCGACGGTTCCGGCAGCGCGCAGCCAGGTTTACACCACCTTAGCGATCGACTGGCAGACGTAGGCCAGGTTTTTGCTGTTCAAGGCCGCCACGCACATACGCCCGGTATCGGTGCCGTAGACCCCAAACTCGTTGCGCAGGCGCACCATTTGGTCTTTGCTCAGGCCCGAATAGCTGAACATGCCGATTTGGCTGGTGATAAAGCCCATATCGCGCTGCACGCCGGCCGCTTTGAGGCCCTCGACCAGCTGGTGGCGCATGGTTTTGATGCGCTCGCGCATGCCGCCCAGCTCCGCTTCCCATTGAGCGCGCAGGGTTGGGTCGTTCAGGACGGCGGCCACCACCGCGCCGCCGTGGATGGGCGGGTTGGAATAGTTGGTTCGGATGACGATCTTGAGCTGGCTGAGCACCCGTGCGCATTCCTCTTTGTCGGCGCAGACCACGCTCAAGGCACCCACGCGCTCGCCGTACAGGCTAAAGCTCTTGGAAAACGAGGTGGACACAAAGAAGTTCAGGTCGGCGGCTACGAACTTGGCGATCACCGCGCCGTCTTCGGCGATGCCGTGGCCAAAGCCCTGGTAGGCCATGTCCAGAAAGGCAGTAAGGCCGCGCGCTTGGATGACCGCGACCACTTGGTCCCACTGGGCGGACGTCAGGTCGTAGCCGGTAGGGTTGTGGCAGCAGGCGTGCAGCACTACCACGGTGCCTGCGGCAGCGGCTTGCAGCGAGGCCAGCATGCCAGCAAAGTTCACCGCGTGCGCCTGGCTGTCGTAATACGCATAGGTGCCGACCTCAAAGCCCGCATGGCTGAACAAAGCGCGGTGGTTTTCCCAGCTAGGATCCGAAATCAGCACCTTGGCGGCGGGGCTGACATGGCGCAAGAAGTCGGCGCCGATTTTCAGACCGCCGGTGCCGCCCACGGCCTGCACCGTCGCCACACGGCCCGACAGGACGGGCTCGGAGTCGGGGCCAAAGACCAGGCTTTTGACGGCGCTGTCGTAGGCGGCAATGCCGTCAATGGGCAAATAGCCGCGCGCACTGGGCTTGTCCATCATGGTTTTTTCTGCCGCTTGCACGCAGTGCAGCAAGGGCAATTTGCCGTTCTCGTCGAAATAAACACCTACGCCAAGGTTGACCTTGTTCGGGTTGGGGTCGGCGTTGAACTGCTCGTTCAGGCCCAAAATCGGGTCACGCGGGGCCATTTCGACGGCGGAAAAAAGAGACATGAAAGCGTCCTGGATCAGGTTGGGGAAAAGGGCGCCGCGCTGTCGCAGCGCCGGCCGGAGG
>CAMATX010000085.1 GCA_945861345.1 Comamonas sp. lk | reverse complement strand
AGCCAGTTGACCAATAAATACGCTGAGGGCTACCCCGGCAAGCGTTATTACGGCGGCTGCGAGAACGTGGACGTGGCCGAGCAACTGGCCATCGACCGCCTCAAGCAAATCTATGGCGCTGACGCAGCCAATGTGCAGCCCCATTGCGGTGCATCGGCCAACGTCGCGGTATTTATGGCTTTCCTCAAGCCCGGCGACACCATCATGGGCATGAGCCTGGCCGAAGGGGGCCACTTGACCCACGGCATGGCGCTCAACATGAGCGGAAAGTGGTTCAACGCGGTCAGCTATGGCTTAGACGCCAACGAAGCGATCGACTATGACGCCATGGAGCGCAAAGCCCACGAGTCCAAACCCAAGCTGATCATCGCCGGCGCCAGCGCCTATTCGCTGCACATCGACTTTGCACGTTTTGCCAAGGTGGCCAAAGACGTGGGCGCTATTTTTATGGTAGACATGGCGCACTACTCCGGCCTGATTGCAGCGGGTCTGTACCCTAACCCAGTGCCGCATGCCGACGTAGTTACCTCCACCACGCACAAAAGCCTGCGCGGCCCGCGCGGCGGCATTATTTTGATGAAGGCCGAGCATGAAAAAGCGATCAACAGCGCCATGTTTCCTGGCCTGCAAGGCGGCCCCTTGATGCATGTGATCGCTGCCAAGGCCGTGGCCTTCAAAGAAGCCCAGGGTGAAGGCTTTAAAGCCTACCAGCAGCAGGTGTTGACCAATGCCGACATCATGGCCAAAACCTTGACCGAGCGCGGCCTGCGCATCGTCAGCGGTGGCACCCAAAGCCATGTGATGCTGGTCGATCTGCGCTCCAAGAACATTACCGGCAAAGATGCCGAGCGCGTGCTGGGCGATGCCCACATGACGATCAACAAAAACGCCATCCCCAACGACCCAGAAAAGCCCATGGTGACCAGCGGCGTGCGCATCGGCACCCCGGCCATGACCACGCGCGGCTTCAAGGACGAAGAAGCCCGCGCCACTGCGCACCTGATCGCCGACGTGCTGGATAACCCGCACGACGCGGCCAACATCGATGCCGTGCGCGCCAAGGTACACGCCTTAACGGCCCGCTTTCCGGTCTACGGCTAAGCCTGATGAAGTGCCCGTTTTGCAGCCATTCGGAAACTCCTGTGGTGGAAACCCGGATGGCCGAAGACGGGGATTTCATACGCAGGCGGCGCCAGTGCGGCGCGTGTGAAAAGCGCTTTACCACCTACGAGCGGGCCGATGTCAGCTACCCGGTGGTGGTCAAAAAAGACGGGCGGCGCATTGATTTTGAACAGGGCAAGATTATTGGCTCCATGAAACTGGCCTTGCGCAAGCGGCCCGTCAGCACGGAGCAGATCGACGGCGCCGTGGAGCGTATTCAGGAAAAGTTGCTGACATCGGGCCTGCGCGAAGTCTCGTCCACCCGCATCGGCGAACTCGTCATGCGCGAACTCAAGAAGCTAGACAAAGTTGGCTATGTCCGCTTTGCCAGTGTTTACCGCAGTTTTGAAGACATCGACGACTTCAAAACCCTGGTTAATGAGGTCAACAACTAAGCGGGCGTCGGGCAGCGCCCCACGCCGTTTTGGCCCCCTTATGCCCCACATCGCCACCGCCTTGGGTCTGGCCGAATCGGCTGCCAGCCTGACCTCGCCCAACCCGCGCGTGGGCTGCGTGCTGGTGGGCGCCGACGGTGGCGTCATCGGCCAAGGCCACACACAGGCCGCTGGCGGCCCGCATGCCGAAATCATGGCCCTGCGCCAAGCCCAAGCGAACGGCCACCGCACCCAAGGTGCCACCGCCTATGTCACCTTGGAGCCCTGCGCCCACCAGGGCCGCACCGGCCCTTGCTGCGACGCGCTGATTCAGGCGGGCGTTACCCGCGTCGTAGCCTCGGTGCAAGACCCCAACCCGCTGGTCGCAGGCCTTGGCTTTGCGCGGCTGCGCGCTGGCGGCGTGCAGGTCGAGGTCGGCGCTGGAGAGCGCGAAGCGCGCGCGCTCAATATCGGTTTTTTCAGCCGCATGCTGCGCCAGCGGCCCTGGATGCGCCTCAAAGTAGCCGCCTCGCTGGACGGCGTGACCGCCCTGCCCAACGGGCAAAGCCAATGGATTACCAGCCCCGAGGCGCGTGCCGACGGCCACGCATGGCGCGCCCGCGCCTGCGCGGTGCTCACCGGCGTGGGCACCGTGCTGCAAGACCGCCCGCGCCTGGACGTGCGCCTCGTGCCCACAGAGCGCCAGCCCAGCTTGGTGATCGTGGACAGCGCGCTGCAAACGCCGCCCGACGCGCCGCTTTTCGGCGTGCAGCGCCCAGTGCTGATTTATGCCGCCCAGCCCCACGCCGCGCGTGAGGCCGCCTTGCGCCAGGCGGGCGCGCAGATCGTGTACCTGCCCGGGCCGCCGGGCGCAGACGGTGCGCCAGCCAAAGTGTATTTGCGCGCCATGGCCGCAGACTTGGCGGCGCGCCCTTTCAACGAAGTGCATATCGAAGCGGGCCACCAACTCAATGGCTCGCTGATCGCCGCTGGCCTGGTCGACGAGTTGCTGGTGTATCTGGCCCCGCTGTGGCTGGGCCAAGGCGCAGGCATGTCCAACGCTGGGCCCTGGACGGCGCTGTCCCAAGGCCTGGCCCTGGACTTTCAGAGCCTGCAAGCCATCGGGCCCGATCTGCGCGTGGTAGCGCAGGTGCGCGGACAGGCTGATTTTTAAAACCTTTTGAAATTCCTTGTAAAGGCGCATTTATGTTCACAGGCATCATCACCGGCGTGGGCCACATCACTGACAGCGCCGACCTGGGCGAAGGCCCGGGCCACGGCAAGCGCCTAACGGTGCGCTGCCCGCCGGGCTATCTAGACGACGCAGGCTTGGGCGACAGCATCGCCATCAATGGCGCCTGCATGACGGTCACCCGCTTGCTGCCCGAGAACCATGCTTTCTCGCTGGACGTCTCCGCCGAATCGCTGGACAAAACCGCCGGCCTGGACCGCGCAGGCCCCGTCAACCTGGAAAAAGCCTTGCGCGCCAACGACCGCCTGGGCGGGCACCTGGTCAGCGGCCATGTGGACGGCATCGGGCATGTCAGCCACTTTGCGCAAGTGGGCGAAAGCTGGGAGTTGCGCGTGCTGGCCCCGGCGGCGCTGGGCAAGTTTTTGGCCTACAAAGGCTCCATCACCATCAACGGAGTGAGCTTGACGGTCAACCGCGTGACCGATAGCGCACAAGGCTGCGAAATCAGCATCAACCTGATTCCCCACACCGTGCAAAACACGGCCTTGCACGCGCTGCAGGCCGGTGCGCGGGTGAATCTGGAGATCGATCTGATCGCCCGCTACGTCGAGCGCATGCTGGGCAGCGCTGCGCCCAAGGCAGCCTAAAACCGCAGCGTCTGCACGCCCTCGGGCGTGCCCAGCAGGCAAATATGGGCGCGCTGAAAGGCAAACACACCCACCGTCACCACGCCCGGCCATTGGCTGACCTGGGCCTCAAAGCCCAGCGGATCGGTAATCGACAGCCCGCGCACGTCCAGCAGGTGTTGGCCGTTGTCCGTGACCACCGGCTTATCCCCGGCCATGCGCAGCTGGGCCTGCCCGCCCAGAGCCGCAAACTGGCGCATGATGCGCGCGCTGGCCATGGGAATCACCTCCACGGGCAGCGCAAACTGCCCCAGCACCGGCACCCGCTTGGAAGCGTCGGCGATGCAAACAAAGCACTCTGACTGGGCGGCCACAATTTTTTCCCGGGTGAGCGCTGCTCCACCGCCTTTGATCATGTAGCCGTGGCCGTCAATTTCGTCGGCACCGTCGATGTAGACAGCCAGGCGCTCCACCGCGTTGGCGTCGCGCACCTCGATGCCCAGGGCGCGCAAGCGCTCGGTGCTGGCCACCGAGCTGGAGACGGCGCCAGGGATGTCGTGGCGGATATCGGCCAGCGCATCGATAAATTTATTGACCGTCGAGCCCGTGCCCACGCCCACCCACTGGCCGCGCACCACGTAGTCCAGCGCGGCGCGGCCGACCATGGTTTTGAGTTCGTCCTGGCTGGGATGGGCGGGCGTGCTGGAAGCTTGGGTCATGGCGGGGATGGGGGACAATGCCGGTTGTTTTGAAATCTGCGGGAATTATCCGATGTCTCTGGTGCCCTACGGCCTGTTACGCCCCCTTTTATTCCGCATGGACCCCGAGGTGGCGCACGACCGTACCCTGGCCTTGTTGGCGCGCACCCAGGGCACGCCGCTGCAGTGGGCCTATGCCCAAACGCAGGTGCACGATCCGGTGCACTTGGCAGGCCTGCGCTTTCCTAACCGCGTGGGCATGGCCGCCGGCCTGGACAAAAACGCACGCTGCATCGACGCCCTGGGCGCCATGGGCTTTGGCTTTGTGGAAGTGGGTACGGTCACGCCCCTGGCCCAAAGCGGCAACCCCAAGCCACGCATGTTCCGACTGCCCCAGGCGCAGGCCCTGATCAATCGCCTGGGCTTTAACAACGGCGGGCTGGACTCTTTTATCCGGCATGTACAGGCCTCACGCCTGCGCCGCGACAAGAACCCCGGCCTGCTGCTAGGCCTCAATATCGGCAAAAACGCGGCCACGCCCATCGAGCGCGCCACCGACGACTACCTGCGCTGCCTCGATGGCGTCTATGGCCACGCCGACTACGTCACCGTCAATATCTCCAGCCCCAACACCCACAACCTGCGCTCCTTGCAAAGCGACGAGGCACTGGACGGCCTGCTCTCGGCCATCGCCGCGCGGCGTGCCGAGCTGGCGCAGTTGCACGCCACCTTGGATGCCAGTGGCAGCAAACAACCCAAGCACGTGCCCATTTTTCTGAAAATAGCGCCCGATTTGGACGCCGACCAAATTCAGACCATTGCCGCGACCTTGCTGCGCCACCGCATGGACGGCGTGATCGCCACCAACACCACGCTAGGCCGCGAGGCGGTACAAGGCCTAGCGCATGCGCAAGAGACCGGCGGCCTCTCGGGTGCGCCGGTGCGGGCCCAAAGCACCCGCGTCATCGCTCAACTGCGCGCCGCGCTGGGACCACAGTTTCCGATCATTGGCGTGGGCGGCATTGCCAGCGCGGCCGACGCGCTGGAAAAACGCGCCGCCGGGGCCGACCTGGTGCAGATTTATACCGGCCTGATTTACCAAGGCCCGGCCCTGGTCACGCAAGTGGCCAAAGCGCTCAAGAACTCAGGCTAGGCCGGGGCCGGTAGGGCTCTAGAAGCGCGCAATAGCGCCCGGCTCCAGCACCAAAACTTTGGTGGCGGACTGCCCCAGCGCATCCATGTACTCCTTAGGTGTTCCCCGCAGCAGGGGATTGGTGCCGTAGTGCATGGGGATGGCGAATTTGGGCTTGAGCAGCTCGCGCGTGGCGTAGGCGGCGTCGGCCGGCGGCATCACAAAGTGGCTGCCGATGGGGATCAAAATCAAGTCGGGCTTGTAGAGCTCGCCAATCAATTTCATATCGCCAAAAATGCCGGTGTCGCCCATGTGGTAAATCCGAAAACCGTTTTCCAGTTCCACGATGTAACCCATGGGCTCGCCGCCTAGGCGCATTTCGTCTTTGCCGGTTTCGGGGTTTTTCCAGCGAAATTCCGAGCTGTGCTCGGCGTGGGTGGCGATGATTTTGATGCCCGCTTCCGGCCCCAGGGGAAATACCACACCGCCCTTGTTAAAGCGCGGCGCCATCTCCACCGGCATCACGCCCAGCGTGGCGAAAGAATCGGCCAAACCAGCGGGCGCGTACACGGGCGCTTTGTTCATCGCCGAGAGCGCGGGCGCATCGGCGATATGGTCAAAGTGGGCATGGGTGAGCAAAATCAAATCGACTTTGCCCAAGGCCTCAAGTTTCTTGAATTCGGCCGGTGTTTTGGGGTTGCTGATCAACCAGGGATCAATGACGATGACTTTGCCACGCGCACTGGTGATTTTCATGGCCGATTGGCCCAACCACTGCACCGTCACGGCGCCGGTATCGGCCGCGACCACGCCACCCGCAAGGCATAAAACGCCGAGCAAAGTCAGTTGCAGAAGGGCCCTGAAGCGGGCGCGCAGCCCCCATTTTGAAGCAGTTGTAGTCATAAATAGTCTCCTGATAAAAATGAAACGGTCCCAGCGGGCAAAGCACCGCAAGCCACTCCTGTCGCTAATCATCCTCCTCGGCAGCAATACCGGGGAACAAAACCTCGGTAAACCCAAACTGCGTGAAATCACGCATGCGCATGGGGTATAGCTTGCCCCATAAGTGGTCGCACTCGTGCTGCACCACCCGGGCGTGAAAGCCGTCGACCGTGCGGTCAATCGGCTCACCAAAGGCGTCCCAGCCGGTATAGCGAATGCGCGCATAGCGCGGCACCTGGCCGCGCAGGCCGGGCACCGAGAGGCAGCCCTCCCAGTCGGACTCCATGTCTTCGCCCAGCGGCGTAATCACCGGGTTGACCAAGACCGTGCGCGGCACCAGCGGGCGGTCCGGGTAGCGCGGGTTACGCTCGTCCGAGCCGAACACCACCACCTGCAAATCCACGCCAATTTGGGGCGCCGCCAAGCCCGCGCCATTGGCTGCGCGCATGGTGTCGTACAAATCAAGCACCAACAGGTGCAAGGCGTCAGTGTCAAACGCCGGCACTTTTTGCGCCTGGCGCAGCAGGCGGGCATCGCCCATCTTGAGAATTTCACGCACAGTCATCAGCTTGCCTCCAGCATGGTGTGTAAGGCGGCCTCGTCAATCACGGGCACTCCGAGTTCCAAGGCCTTGTCCAGTTTGCTTCCGGCCTCGCTGCCGGCCAGCACAAAGCTGGTTTTCTTGCTCACCGAGCCGGCCACTTTGGCGCCGGCGTCTTCGATCAGCGCTTTGGCCGCGTCGCGCCCCAGCGTGGGCAAGGTGCCGGTGATCACAAAGGTCAGGCCCGCCAGCGGTTTGGGCGCATCCGAGGCCGCTTCCATCGCGGGCCAGTGCAGGCCGCAGGCGCGCAGTTGCTCGACCACCTCGCGGTTATGCGCTTGCGCAAAAAACGTGTGAATGCTTTGCGCCACGGTGGGGCCCACATCATTGACCAGCAGCAAATCGGCCTCGCTGGCCTGCATCAGGGCGTCCATAGAGCCAAAGTGCCGAGCCAGTGCCTTGGCCGTGGCCTCGCCCACATGGCGAATGCCCAAGCCGTACAAAAACCGGGGCAAAGACGTGGCCTTGGACTTCTCGAGCGCCTCCACCAGGTTATTGGCGGATTTTTCGGCCATGCGGTCTAGCGCCGCCAGGGCGGCAAAACCGAGGCGGTACAAATCGGGCAAAGTACTGACCAAACCGGCATCGACCAGCTGGTCGACCAGCTTTTCGCCCAGGCCCTCGACCTCTACGGCGCGCCGCTGCACAAAGTGCAAAAACGCCTGCTTGCGCTGGGCGCTGCAAAACAGACCGCCAGTGCAGCGGTAGTCGGCCTCGTCCTCTTCGCGCAGCGCCTGCGAGCCACACACCGGGCAGATGCGCGGCATGGTGAACATGGCGCCCCGGTCGGGCCGCTGCATGCTGTCGGGCAGAACGCTGACCACCTCGGGGATCACGTCACCCGCGCGGCGCACGATCACCTGGTCGCCCAAACGCACATCTTTGCGGCGCGCCTCGTCCTCGTTGTGCAAGGTGGCGTTGGTCACCGTCACGCCGCCCACAAACACCGGCGCGAGCTTGGCCACCGGCGTGAGCTTGCCAGTGCGCCCGACCTGCACGTCGATATCGAGCACTGTGGTGATTTGCTCTTGCGCCGGGTATTTATGCGCCACCGCCCAACGCGGCTCGCGGCTGACAAAGCCCAGGCGCTGCTGCACGGCCAGGCTGTTGACTTTGTAGACCACCCCGTCAATATCAAAAGGCAGTTGCGCACGCTGCGCCCCGGTACGCTCATAAAACGCGAGCAGACCGTCGGCCCCCAGCGCAGTGCTGGTTTGTTCGGCCACGGGGAAGCCCCAGGCCTTGAGTGCTTGCAGCAGTTCGTGGTGCGTCGCCCAAGCTGGGCCGCCTTGCACCTGGCCCACGCCGTAAGCGAAAAAGCGCAGCGGGCGCTGAGCTGCGATGGCCGGGTCCAGCTGGCGCACCGCACCTGCAGCGGCATTGCGCGGGTTGACAAAGGTCTTCTCGCCCTTTTCACCGGCGGCGATGCGCAGGCGCTGGCGGGCGTTGAGCGCCTCGAAATCATCGCGGCGCATATACACCTCGCCGCGCACCTCGAGCAGCGGCGGCGCGTCATGCAGGCGCAGCGGAATTTGCCCGATGGTGCGGATGTTGTGCGTCACGTCTTCGCCGTACTCGCCGTCGCCCCGCGTGGCGGCCTGCACCAGCAGGCCATTTTCGTAACGCAGGCTCATGGCCAGACCGTCAAATTTGAGCTCGGTGACGTACTGCACCGGGGCTGCGCCCTCAGGCAGCTCAAGCTCTTTGCGGATGCGAGTATCAAAAGCCTGCGCGCCACTGGCCTGCGTATCGGTTTCGGTGCGGATGCTGAGCATGGGCACGGCATGGCGCACGCTGTCAAACTGCGCCAGGGGCTTGCCGCCTACGCGCTGGGTAGGCGAGTCGGCGGTGCGCAAATCGGGGTGCTGGGTCTCTAAATCTTGCAGTTCGCGAAACAAGCGGTCGTACTCGGCGTCCGGCACGGTGGGTGCGTCCAGCACGTAATAGAGATGGCCGTGGTGCTGCAACAGGGAGCGCAGCTCCTCCACGCGTTGTGCAGACGCAGTGCCCATCGCTGCGCCTCAGGAGAAAAGCCGGCGCGCCAGCGCCGAACCGGGCGCCAATTCGCGTTGCTCCAGCTTGTCGTACAGGTGTTGCAGTTCCGCGCTGATGCTATCGAGCGACTGGTAGGGCAAAGCCTGCCCGTTGTCGTCGGTGATCACGCCGTCCA
Source organism: Comamonas sp. lk (assembly GCA_945861345.1). GTDB lineage: Bacteria > Pseudomonadota > Gammaproteobacteria > Burkholderiales > Burkholderiaceae_C > Allorhodoferax. Next base: position 2,076 of record CAMATX010000085.1, on the reverse strand, counting down.
TGGCCTGCGCCATGCCTTGGGCCGATTGGCACATGCGCTCGAAGGGCTGTTCGGCGCGGTCCACATGGGGCACGTCCAGGTGCAAGACCAGCTCGTAAATGGCCGACTGCGCCGGGTCTTCTGCCAGTGCAGCCTGGCTGTCAAAGGTGAGCGATAGCAAAGGCGGAAGGCCGTCGGTGGGCGCCGGCAACACCATGCGCCCGGGCAGTTGGCCGGCAACGAAGCCAAACTGCGCCGCCACCTGGCTGACATAGCCCGGGCTCCAGGCGGCATGGCGGGCGCGCAGGTTCAGCCCTAGCTGGGCGTCATGCGCGCTGGCAAATTGGTCGAGCTCCCGGGCGCGGGCCACCTCGTCGCGCATCTCGCGAAACTCGGGCGTCGCGCCCACCGCATCGGCAAAGGCCTGGGTTTTGACGGTGAACTCGGAGTATTCGATGTCGTTGAGTGCACCGGCGCGGTTAGCCAGTTGCACCGCGGTTTGAAAGGCCATGTAGCGGGCACCCGCATGCGGCGTCTCCCAGACCTGGGTGTCCGCATGCAGGCCTTCAATCAGGAAGGGTTTGCTGCCCACACGCCAGCTGCCCGGAAAGGCGGCGACTGCGGCCTCGCCCGAGACGGCAAGCACGCCAGGGTCGAGGTTGACAGCGGCCACCGCGTCGATCAAATCGTCAATCGCCGGGCGGCGCGGGGTGGCGACCGACAGGTTCAGACTGGTAAATCCCGAGTCGTCAAAGGCGGGCTCTGTAAAGCTAGGGGCATCACCGCCATGGCCCTCGCCGCCGTGGCCATCGGCCTGGCGCGGCGCGTGGGCCCGATCGGCCCAGCGGTTGTAAGCCAGCAAAGCCACCAGCGCCAGGGCGCCTAAAACCAAGAGACCGATTTGCAATTCACTCATGCGATGCCCTCCGTCCTGGTGCCCGCGAACGGTGGCCGGCCATCAGGCCGCCTCCACCAATCCAACGGCTGCTTCCATGTCCACGGCCACGATGCGCGAGACGCCCTGCTCTTGCATGGTGACCCCAATGAGTTGCTCGGCCATTTCCATGGCAATTTTGTTGTGGCTGATAAACAAAAACTGCGTGCCCGCACTCATACGCGCCACCAGCTTGCAATAGCGCTCGGTGTTGGCATCATCCAGGGGCGCATCCACTTCGTCAAGCAGGCAAAACGGCGCCGGGTTGAGCTGGAATATCGCAAACACCAGGGCAATCGCGGTTAAGGCCTTCTCGCCACCCGAGAGCAGCGCGATGGTTTGGTTCTTTTTGCCCGGCGGCTGGGCAAACACCTGTACGCCCGAGTCCAAAATCTCGTCGCCGGTAATTACCAAGCGAGCATTTCCGCCGCCAAAAAGCTGCGGGAACATTTCGCCAAAGTGGCGGTTCACTTCATTGAAAGTGCCCGAGAGCAACTCCCGCGTTTCGGCGTCGATTTTGCGGATCGCGTCTTGCAGCGTTGCCATGGCTTCGTTCAGGTCCAGGCTTTGGGCGTCCAAAAACTCCTTGCGCTCGCGGCTGGCGGTCAGCTCGTCCAGGGCCGCCAGGTTGACGGCGCCCAGATCGGCAATGTCGCGGTGCAGGCGGTCGATCTCGGACTGCAAGGCCGACAAACGCACCGACACGCCTTCCAGGCTTTGGCCGATAGCGGCCAGATCGGCCTGGGCTTCAAAGAGCTGGTTTTCGTACTGCTCAAAGCCCAGGCGGGCGGCCTGCTCTTTGAGCTGCAAATCGGTGATGCGCTGGCGCAGCGGGTCGAGCTCGCGCTCGAGCTGCAAACGGCGCTCGTCCTGGCTGCGCAGGGTGGCCGTCAGGTCCTCGTAGGTGCTGCGTTTGGCGGCCAGCTCCAGCTCGCGTTCGGCCTTGAGGCTGAGCGCCGCTTGCAAGCCGTTTTGGGCAGTGGCGTCAGAGAGCTGCTGCAGCTCGTCCTGGGCGCGCTGGGTCTCTTCGTGCACGGCAATGCTTTGGGCATCCGCGGTCTCCACAGCGCGGTCCATCTCCTCGGTGCGCGCTTGCAAGCTGCGCTGCGCAAAAGCGGACTCCTGCAACTGGCGCTCCAAGGTGCGCTGCTCCGCCCGGGCTT
>CAMATX010000084.1 GCA_945861345.1 Comamonas sp. lk | reverse complement strand
GTCGAGCGCAACGACATTCCGCCAGCCGACTATGACGATGTGATCTTTGGCTGCGTGGACACCATAGGCGCGCTGGCGGGCGACATCGCCCGCACCTCCTGGCTGGCCGCCGGCATGCCTTTGAGCGTGCCCGGCACAACCGTAGACCGTCAATGCGGCTCCTCACAGCAAGCGGTGCACTTTGCCGCCCAGGCCGTCATGAGCGGAACGCAAGACGTGGTGCTCGCCGGCGGCGTGCAAACCATGAGCAGTATTCCGATTGGCTCGGCCATGTTGGCAGGCCAGCCGCTGGGTTTTAGTACGCCTTTTGCCGAGAGCATCGGCTGGCAGGCGCACTTTGGCAATGCGCCCGTCAACCAGTTTTACGCCGCCCAGCGCATCGCCGACCACTGGAATTTGTCGCGCGAGGCCATGGAAATCTTTGCCAAAGAAAGCCACGACCGGGCCTTGCGCGCCATGGCCGAGGGCCGTTTTGACCGCGAAATCCTGCCCTACGGCGACTTTCGCATGGACGAAACCGCACGCGCCAGCACCTTGGACAAGCTCGCCACCCTGGCACCGGTGGACCCGACCTACCCCAAGATCACCGCTGCGGTTTCCAGCAGCACCTGCGACGCGGCCAGCGCGCTGCTGATCGTGTCGGAGGCCGCGCTGCACCGTTACAAGCTCAAGCCCCGCGCCCGCATTGCGCACCTGAGCGTGCGCGCCGACGACCCGATCTGGCACCTGACCGCACCGATTGCCGCTACCGCCCACGCCCTGAAAAAATCGGGCATGAAGATGCAAGACATCGACCTGGTGGAAATCAACGAGGCTTTTGCCTCGGTGGTTATGGCCTGGCTGCACGAGACCGGTTACGACCATGCCCGCACCAATGTCAACGGCGGCGCCCTGGCGCTGGGCCACCCTTTGGGCGCATCGGGCGCCAAGTTAATGACTACCTTGCTGCACGAACTGGAGCGCACCGGCGGCCGCTACGGCCTGCAAACCATGTGCGAGGGCGGCGGCCAGGCCAATGTGACCATTTTGGAAAGACTGTAAAACCATGCTGCTTTGCGAAAACCGCTCCGTCATCATCACCGGCGCAGGCAGCGGCCTGGGTCGCTCCTATGCCCTGGCCTTCGCGGCTGAGGGCGCGCAGGTGCTGGTCAACGACATCCGCATGGACGCCGCGCAGGCGGTCGTGCAAGAGATCAGCGCACTCGGTGGCCAAGCTGTGGCCAACAGCTATGACATCACTAGCATGCAAGGCGCGCAGTCCATCGTGACGCAAGCCCTGGAGGCTTTCGGGGCGGTGCATGTGCTGGTCAACAACGCAGGTATCTTGCGTGACCGGATGTTCGTCAGTCTGAGCGAGGATGACTGGGACCAGGTCATGCGCGTGCACCTTAAAGGCCACTTTTGCCTGGCCAACACCTTGGGCCGCCACTGGCGCGACCTGAGCAAAGCGGGCCAGCGGCCCGATGCACGCATCATCAACACCAGCTCGGGCGCGGGCCTGCAAGGCTCGGTGGGCCAGTCCAACTACGCTGCAGCCAAGGCCGGCATTGCCGCACTCACCTTGGTGCAAGCCGTGGAGATGGCGCGCTATGGCGTCACCGCCAACGCGCTTGCCCCGGCTGCCCGCACGGCCATGACCGAAAGCGCCATGCCCGAAACCGTCAAAGCCCCCAGTGACGGCAGTTTTGACGCCTGGGCCCCGGACAACGTTGCGCCCCTGGTCGTCTGGCTGGGTAGCAGCGCCTCGGCGCACATCACAGGCAAAGTCTTCGAGAGCCAAGGCGGGCGCATTTCCCTGTGCGACGGCTGGCGCACCGATGCCACCGTCGACAAGCAGGCCCGCTGGCTGCCCGGCGAGCTGGGCCCGGTGATCGATCAGCTGGTCGAACGCGGCGTGCCGGCGCAGCGCGTCTGGGGCGCTTAATTGGCCTCCACACCCAGTGCCTTGCCATTGCCCGAATACGAGCAGCTTGATGCCACCGCCTTAGCTGACCTCATTCGCAACGGTGCGCTGCACCCCGGCGAAGTACTGGAGGCCGCCATCGCCCGCCTAGAGCGCGCCCGTCCGCTCAACGCGATCGCCATGACGCATTTTGAAAAAGCCCGCGCCGAGGCTGCGCGCTTGGGCGAGCGAAGTGCAGCACAAAGACAAGCCGATGCAACGCAGGCGCCGCTCAGTGGGGTTCCCTTTTTGCTCAAAGACTTGGGCCTGGCACTAGAGGGCACGGTCACCACCCAAGGCTGCGCATTTTTTAAAGACGCTGTGGCCGACCACGATTCGACCCTGGTGCAGCGTTACCGCGCCGCCGGGCTGAATATTTTTGGCAAAACCACCTCGCCCGAGTTTGGGCAAACCGCGACCACCGAATCGCGCCTGTTTGGCCTGACGCGTAACCCCTGGAACCACGAAATCAGCGCGGGCGGATCGTCGGGTGGCTCCGCCGTGGCGGTGGCCAGCGGCATCGTGCCCGTGGCCCATGCCAGCGATGGCGGTGGCTCCATCCGTATTCCGGCCTCGCACTGCGGCGTTTTCGGGCTCAAACCCAGCCGGGGACGCGTGCCCATGGGCCCCAAAATTCAGGAAGGCTGGATGGGCCTGTCGTCGCAAAACGTCATCAGCCGCACCGTGCGTGACAGTGCGCTGTTGCTGCAATTGAGCCAAGGCCCCGAGGCGGGCAGCCGCGCCTGCCCGCCCGAACACGATGTGCTGCTGGCCATCGCCCAGCCACCGCGCGCGCTGCGCATCGCCTTGATGCTCAACAACCCCTTTGGTATGCCGGTACACCCCGACTGCCTCGCTGCCACCCAATTTACAGCAGCATGCTGCGAAGCCCTGGGCCACAAAGTCGATGTAGCGCAACCCACGCTGGCCGTAGGAGACTTGTTCCAGGGCATGGGGGTGGCAACTGCCACTGGCATGCTCAGCAGCGTACGCGCCCGCGAAGCCGCACTGGGCCGCGCCGCACGCGAAGACGAGTTCGAGCCCCTGAACTGGCGCAGCCTGCAACTGGCCCAAGGCTATAAGGCTGAACAGGTGTTCCAGGCGCGCCAGGCCTTTGACACCGCCGGGCGCACGCTGGACTTGTTCTTCGAAGAATTCGATGTCATCTTGAGCCCGGTCACGGCGGCGCCGGCACCGTCCTTGGGCGCCATGTCGCTGGACCAGCCCTACGAGTCCTTTGTGCAGTCGGCCATGATGGCCTCGCCTTTTACCGCGCTTTTCAATATGAGCGGGCACCCGGCCATGTCGGTCCCACTGCACTGGAATGCGGCAGGCATGCCTTTGGGCGCGCATTTTGCGGGTGGCTACGGACAAGAAGCCCTGTTGCTGGCGCTGGCGGCACAGCTTGAAGCGGCCCACCCCTGGGCACATCGGCGCCCGCCGGTCTAGGCCGCAGAGCCGCCTTTTCACTTTTTTCGGAAATCACCCCCTATGCAAACCGCACCCACCTACGTTCCGCCCCATGGCCTGCTGCGCGGCAAATCCGTGCTGGTCACCGCCGCAGCCGGCGCGGGCATCGGCTTTGCCATGGCCAAACGCGCTGCCGAAGAAGGCTGTCGTGCCTTGTTTATCTCCGACGTGCACGAAAAGCGCCTGGCCGCTGCCGCCCAAGCCATCCGCGACGAGACTGGCTTGCAATCTGTCTATACCCGGCTGTGCAATGTCAGCGCACAAGACCAAGTCAGTGCCTTGGTCAGCGAGGCCGACCAGTCTATGGATGGCATCGACGTGCTGGTCAATAACGCGGGCTTGGGGACCAGCCAAAAAGTGGTGGACATGGCAGACCAGGAATGGGACCAGGTCATCGGCGTGACGCTGACCGGCACCTTTAGGATGATGCGCGCGGCGCTGGCGGTCATGCAGCCCCGGGGGCGCGGCGTCATCATCAACAATGCGTCGGTGCTAGGCTGGCGCGCGCAGGCCGAACAGGCGCATTACGCGGCGGCCAAAGCCGGCGTGATGGCGCTGACGCGCTGCGCAGCTTTGGAGGCGGCCCAGTTTGGCATACGTATCAACGCCGTGGCGCCCTCGATTGCGATCCACGCCTTCCTCAAAAAATCGGCGCCGCAGGAGCTGCTGGACCAACTGTCGGCGCGTGAAGCCTTTGGCCGCGCGGCCGAGCCCTGGGAAGTGGCCAACGTGATGGTGTTTTTAGCCAGCGACTACTCCTCGTACATGACCGGCGAAGTGATTTCGGTCAGCTCGCAGCGGGCCTGACCATGAACAGCCCCGTGACCTTCCATTCGGTGGACAGTGTGCTGCAGGCGCAAGGTTTGGCGCTGGGCCACACCGACTGGCTGCAGATCGACCAGCAGCGCATTGACACTTTTGCTACCGCCACCGGCGACCACCAATGGATCCATGTCGATCCGGTGCGTGCCCAAGCCGGGCCCTTTGGCGTGTGCATCGCACACGGCTTTTTGACGCTGGCCTTGGCCAACCTGTTTTTGCCCCAATTGGTGCGCTACGAAGGCCTGCGCATGGGCGTGAACTATGGCTGCGACAAAGTGCGTTTTCCAGCGCCCGTCCCCGTGGGCGCGCGCGTTCGGGGCCAGGGTTTGCTGACCGAGGCCAAGGCCTTGGCCGATGGCGGCGTACACATGGTGGTGCGCATCACCGTCGAGATAGAGAACGCCCCCAAGCCCGGCTGCGTGGCCGACACCATCAGCCGCCTGTATTTCTGACCATTACAAAGATTTCCGAGAACACCACCATGTCCCTGCACGAAGCTGTCATCGTTTCCACCGCGCGCACACCGATTGGCAAAGCCTACCGAGGCGCTTTTAACGACACCGAGGCCCCCGTGCTTGGAGGCCATGTGATTGCCGCCGCCCTAGCCAAAGCCGGTGTTGAAGGGCGTGAGGTTGACGACGTAATACTGGGCATCGCCGCCCAGCAAGGCAACCAGGGCTACAACCTGGGCCGCCTGTGCGTCTACACCGCAGGCCTGCCCGACACGGTCAGCGGCATGACGATAGACCGCATGTGCAGCTCCGGCCTCATGAGCATCGCCACCGCCGCCAAAGGCATCATGACCGGCGAGATGGACATTGCCGTGGCCGGTGGCCTGGAATCGATTTCGCTGGTGCAAAACAAGCACAAAAATGGCTACCGCGCTCAATCTCAGTCGGTCCTCGACCGTGCGCCCGATGCCTATATCCAAATGATCGAAACCGCCGAGGTCGTCAGCCGCCGCTACCAGATCAGCCGCCAGGCCCAGGACGACTACGCTCTGCGCAGCCAGCAACGAACCGCCGCGGCCCAAGCGCAAGGCCTGTTTGACGAAGAAATTGTGCCCTTGACCACCACCAAACTGCTCTATGACAAGGAAGGCAATGTCACCGGCAGCGAGAGCGTCACGCTGCGCCAAGACGAAGGCAGCCGCGCCGACACCAGCGCCCAAAGCCTGGCCAAACTGGCGCCGGTCTGGAAAGGCGGCACCTGGGCGCCAGCGGGCGAATTCATCACGGCGGGCAATGCCTCGCAGCTCTCGGATGGCGCCAGCGCCTGCGTCATGATGCGCGCCAGCCAGGCGCGCCAGCGCGGCCTCACGCCCCTGGGCACCTACCGGGGCATGGCGGTGGCTGGCTGCGGCGCCGACGAAATGGGCATCGGCCCGGTATTTGCCATTCCCAAACTACTGCAACGCCACGGCCTGACGGTGGCCGACATTGGCCTGTGGGAGATCAACGAGGCTTTTGCCTGCCAGGTGCTGCACTGCCGCGACACCCTGGGCATCGCCGAGGATCGGCTCAATGTCAACGGTGGCGCCATCGCCATCGGCCACCCTTTTGGCATGTCGGGCGCTCGGCTGGTCGGCCACGCCCTGCTGGAGGCGCGCCGGCGCAAGGCTCGCTATGCCGTGGTCAGCATGTGCATCGGCGGGGGCATGGGCGCTGCCGGTCTGTTCGAAATCGCCTGAACGATATACTGCGCCGACGCTACGCCGAGCGCACGCCTTACGATTCGTTTTGGAAGATCAGATGCCGGCAACTTTGCAGAACGAGCGTCGATCGCTCGACCTTTTAAGCCATATTTTGGGCGCCATTTACGATGCAGCGCTTGATGAGGTGGGCTGGGTGGCCTGCCTGGAGGCTATCCGCCTTGAAATGGATGCCAACTACGCCTCGCTGATCGTGCGCACCGAAACCACCAATGACGTGGGCCTGATTGTTTCAGCCGGCAACGACCAGACCAATCTGGACCCAGGCAACCCTTACATCGCGCTGAGCCCTTTCACTGGCATGAAGCCGGACCAACTGGTCACCGTCACCGATGTGCTCTCCGAGCGCGAATGGCGCGAGTCCACCTACTACCGCGACTACTGCGCCCCCCAGGGCGTGTTCCATGTGCTGGCGGCGGACATCGCCACCCGCAACGGCGGCGTCTATGGCTTTCGGGTGACGCGCCCGGAGACGGCGCCGGATTTTTCCAAGTCGGATATCGATTTTTGCCGGCTGATCATTCCGCACATCAAGCGGGCGCTTAATTTGCACTTGTCGATCAACCAGGACCGCAAAGTCAGCACGCTCTACCACCACGCCATGGCGCAAATGATGGTGGGCGTGGTCATCCTGGACCAAAACGGGCTGGTCATAGAGTCCAACTCGGCAGGCAAAGCGATTTTGGATCTGCAAGACGGCCTGCGCGTGGTGGACCAGCAGCTCGAAGCCAGCTACGCCAACGAAAACCGCAAGCTGCACGGCCTGGTGCGCGAGGCGCTGGAGCATCCCCATGCGGCCAAGGTCACCTTGACCGAGGCCATGTCGGTCAGCCGCCCCAGCGGCAAGCTCAGCTGGGGGCTGATCGTGCAGAGCATTTCCTCGGACCAGTGGACCGAGGGCAAGCAGCGCCCCAGCGTGGCCGTGTTTGTGCGCGACGCCGAGGGCAAAGTGGACCCGCCGGTACGCCTGGCGCAGCAGCTTTTTCAGCTGACCCCCGCCGAGACAGCGCTGGCCATCCAGATGGCCAACGGCCTGTCGCTCGAAGAAGCCGCCGAGGTGCTGGGCATCCGGCGCAACACCGCCCGCGCCCATCTGCGCTCGATTTTTTCCAAAACCGGCGTGCGCCGCCAGACCGAGCTGGTGCGCCTCTTCCTCAACAGCGTGGCCTGGCTCAGCGCCACAGACTAAGCGCGGCCGCGTGCCCGGCTAGTCCCCTTGGACGATGGGTGAGACGGCCCGCCTGAGCACAATGCAGTCTGCATGTCATTGCACAAAAAGGATCTCATGGGACTTAAAGGGCAAGCGGCGCTGGTAGGCGCCGCGCAATACCGACCTGAAAAATACGCCAGCGCGCCGCGCATGTTCCACCTCGAGCAAGTCGCTGACCTGGCCACGCAGGCGCTGGACGACGCCGGCCTATCGCTGTCCGACGTGGACGGTCTGATCACACTGGGCCCGCAGTTCCACGAGGCGAGCATGTTTGTGCCCGCCATGGCCGGCGAATACCTGGGAGTGCGCCTGAACTTTGCGGAAGTGGTGGATTTGGGTGGTGCCAGTTCGGTAGGCATGGTGTGGCGTGCTGCGGCGGCCATCGAAATGGGCATGTGCGACACCGTGGTGTGCGTCATCCCCGCGCGCATGGCGCCCACGGCACCCGATGACGACCATGCCGCCCAGGTTATGCGCGCTTCGCGCTTTGGCGGGCACAGCACCCGCTTTGGCGCCCCCGAGGCCGAAATGGACCTGCCCTACGGCCACATGGCCCAAAACACCGGCTACGCCATGATCGCCCAGCGCTACGCCGCCATCCACGGCTATGACGCAGCTGCGCTGGCCCGTATTGCGGTGGACCAACGGTTTAACGCCTGCCACAACCCGCAAGCCATGTTTTACGGCCAAGCCATCACGGTGGACGATGTGCTGGCCTCGCGTATGGTGGCCGAGCCGCTGCGGATGCTTGAAATCGTGATGCCCGTGGCCGGCGGCGGCGCGATGGTGCTTACCCGCGCCGACAAAGCGGCCCACTGCCGCCACCGCGCCGTGAAAGTCACCGGTTGTGGCGAGCACATCCATTCCAAATCGCCCACCTACGCCGCCGACATGCTGGCCACGCCGATTGGCCCGGCCTCGCGGCGCGCTTTTGCCATGGCTGGGCGCACGCCCCAAGACATGCACATGGCGCAGATTTACGACTGCTACACCATCACCGTGCTGCTCACGCTCGAGGACGCCGGCTTTTGCCGCAAAGGCGAAGGCCTGCAGTTTTTGCGCGAACATGATTTCACTTTCAAGGGTAACTTCCCGATGAACACCCACGGCGGGCAGCTGAGCTTTGGCCAAACCGGCAGCGCCGGCGGCATGACGCAGGTCATCGAAGCCATGCAGCAAATCCAGGGCCGCGCCGGCGCCCGCCAATTGGCGCGCCATGACCTGGCCTATGTCTCGGGCACCGGCGGCGTGATGAGCGAGCAAGGTGCCCTGATTTTGGAAGGCGCCTGAGCATGGCCTGGAACAAACCCCTGCCCCAGGTCACCGAGATTTCGGCGCCTTTTTGGGATGGCTTACGCGCGCACACCGTGCGCATTCAGCAGTGCGACCAAGACCACTGGATCTTTTTCCCGCGCACCCACTGCCCGCACTGCGGCTCGCGCAGCCTGCAGTGGCGCAGCGTCAGCGGCGCGGCTACGCTGTACAGCTTTACCGTGGCGCGGGTGCCTACGCTGCCCGAATTCACCAACGAAATGCCGCAGTTGCTCGCCGTGGTGGAGCTGGCCGAGGGCGTGCACATCAACACCACACTGGTGGGCATGGATCCAGCCGACATTCGCATTGGCCAGGCTTTGCGCCCGGTATTTGACGAGCGCCCGGGCAGCCACGTGTTGTTGCGCTACACGGCCGCGGACAGCGCTGCACCCACCGTGTTGCGAAACGATGCCCCAGCAGGCCCAGCACCGGCACCGGCGGCCCCGGTAGTGCGCAGACAAATGTCCTGCAAAGACAGCGTGGCCATGCAGTCGCTGGTAAGAGATGCTTTTTCAGACTGGTCCAACCAGATTGAAGTGACCCAGGCGCTCATCGACCAATTTGCCGCCTTGAGTGGCGACGACTACTGGATCCATACCGACGCAGCCAAGGCGCGCACCGACAGCCCGTTTGGCACCACCATCGCCCAAGGCTCCCTGGTGCAGGTGCTGATCAGTCGCTTGCAGTTGCCGCTGGACTACGAAATTACCGGCTCCAACAATATGGTCAATTACGGCTCGGACCGGCTGCGCTTTGCCAACCCGGTGCCCTCGGGCTGTCGCATCCATGCGCGCTATCGGGTCAAGGCAGTCCAGGCGGTCAAAAGCGGCATGCAGCTGACCATGGAAATCAACATCCACGTCGTCGGCCAGGAGCGCCCGTCGGTCATCAATGACCTGCTTATTTTGTACATGTAAGCCACCATAAAAACCCCAAGGAGACACCCATGAACCACCACCCCGTGCCCGCAGGCGGCATGTTTGCCTTTGTGCTGGCCGCCAGCCTGGCCTCGACCATCGGCGGCCTGCCGTTTAATGCCCTGCCTGTTATGCTTGGCAGCATGGCCGACTCGTTTGCCCTGGAGCCGCAGGTGGTGGGCATGATTGGCTCCATCTGCTTTGCTGGCTATTTGGTGGGCACGCTGGGCGCGCCCTTTTGGATGGACCGCCTGAACTGGCGCACCCTGACCGTGATCAGTGCGTTTGGCACGGCCGCTTCATTCGCCCTGAGTGCACGCGAGCAAGAAGTGGTGCCGCTGTATGTGATGTGGGCTTTGATCGGCTTTTTCGCCTCGACCATGACCTGCCTGGGTATGCGCATCCTTTCAGACCTGCCCAACAAAGTGCAGGCCTTTGGTACGCGCCAGGGCGTAGAGCTGTCGGTCACCGCCGCCGTGCTCTTTGGCCTGCCACCCCTGGTGATTGCGCAATACCAATACCCCGGTGCGGCGCTGGCCTTGGCCGGCGTGGTGGCGGTGCTGGGCATTTCCGCCTTTTGGGTGCCGCAGCATCCGCTGGTGCCCGTCACCACCGAAAGCGGTGAACGCCCACCCATGCCAGCGCGTGCATGGTTGACGCTGGGCGTGTTCTTTGTTTTCCTCGCGGGCAATATTGCCTTGTGGGCCTTTTTGGAGCGCATCGGCAAAGGCCTGGCCATTGAGGCGGCGCAAATGGGAACGGTCTTTGCCGTCCTGAAACTGCTGGGCGGCGCTGCGGCCTTTAGCGTGGCCTTTTTTGGTGAACGCCTGGGACCACGGCAGCCTTTCTGGCTGGTGCTGGCAGTGATTTTGCTCGGCCTGGGTTTGCTCGATCACGGCAAAACTTTTGTGCCCTTCGCCCTGGGCGCCTGGATTTGGGAATTTGCCTTTACCTGCGGCTGCGTGTTCCAAGCTGCGCTGATCGCACGCGCCGACCCCACAGGGCGCGCCGTGGTGCTGATTCCGGCGGTATTTGCGCTCAGCTCTATGGTGGGCCCGGGTGTAGCAGGGCAGCTGATCGCCGGCTCCTCGGTCTCTGCGGTGCTGGCGCTGGCAGCAGTGTGCTCGGTTTTGCCGGCGGTGCTGTACCAGTTTTGGCAGCCAGAGCAATCGGCGCAGTAATGACCGCAAGCGGCACGCGACCGCTCAGGTCAGCGTACCACTGAATCTCGGGTTGCGAATGGCCAACATGATGTGGTCGCGCCAAGCGCCGTTAATAAACAGGTATTCGCGGGCGAAGCCTTCGCGCTCGAAGCCCGCTTGTTCTAGCAGGCGCAGGCTGCGCGCGTTTTCGGGTCGCACATTGGCCTGAACACGGTGCAGCATTACCGCTGGCGAAAACGCGTGCGCCAGCACGGCCTTCAATGCCTCGCGCATCAGGCCCTGGCCCTGCGCTTGCCCGTCTAGGCCATAGCCCATCAAGGCATTTTGGAAGGGGCCACGGGCGATGGCGCTCAGTGCGATGTTGCCCAACAAGACCTCGGGCTGCCCGCGCAGGCTCAACCACCAGCGCAAGCCTGTGCCCGCCGCCGCTTCGGCTTGGCCTTTGGCTAAGCGGGCGCGCTGAAACGCCAGAGTCTGCGAATCCTCGGGCCAGGGCGGGCTCCAGGACGCCAAGTGGGCGTCGTTACGGACGTAAAAATCGATCACTTGCGGGGCTAAATCAGGGTGGGCCGGCAATAGCGCTAGCCGCTCTGTGAGCAGGGTGCAGTGCATGTTTTCCATGGGGTGATCCTAACTTTGGTATACCCGCGTCTATGTTCACCCGCCGCCGCCTTCTTTGCGCCCTGCCCGCTTGGGGCATCTCGCTGACCAGTTGCAGCAGCCCAGGCCCTTTGGCTGCAGTCCCGCAGCCCACCATCGTATCTGTGGCGCAATGGGGCGGCACACCCACGCCCCTGCTTGCGCGCACGTGACGTCGCAAGATCGCCTCCGAGTGCTTGCTCACCTGACGAATCAGTTTTTTGAGTTCCTTGTAGTTTTTTGCCCATACTCGTACCTCGTCGACCAAATCCACGG